>CAYWMN010000159.1:0-8738 GCA_964459065.1 uncultured Acidobacteriota bacterium
GTGGTGGCCGGAGGAGGAACAATGACTTTTTCCCCAGGCTTCCAGTTTGCGGGAGTCGCCACACCGTATTTGTCAGTGGCCTGCAAGGCATCGATCAGGCGCAGAATTTCCTGCATGTTGCGCCCGGTGGTCAGCGGGTAATAGATCATCGCGCGCAGAACGCCGTTGGGATCGATGACGAAGACGCAGCGGCTGGTTTCCGTCTTGCTTTCGCCGGGCATGATCATCCCGTAGAGGCTCGCGACTTCCTTGTTCAAGTCGGCGATGACCGGGAAGGGAATCTTCACGCCGAAATTCTGTTCGATGTTCCGAACCCAGGCGATGTGAGAGTAGGTGCTGTCAATGCTTAAACCGCACAACTCCACGCCGCGCTTCTTCAGCTCGGGAGCAATCTGGGCAAAGGCGACGAATTCCGTGGTGCAGACCGGCGTGAAATCCGCCGGGTGTGAAAAGAGAATGAGCCAGCTCCCCTTGAAATCTTCAAGGCGCAGCACTCCATGGGTGGTCTGAGCTTCAAAAGACGGCGCCGGTTGGCCGAGGCGCGGGAAACTCGGAGCGGAATTTTCCTGAGGGGTGGTTTCCATTTTCAAACCTCCTGAGCATTAATGAGTCAATTATAATCCAGGACAACCTCGGAAGATGGCGAAGCTTGACACCCGGGCAGCGCATAAAATTCCTTCCCGGCGGCTATGAGGATACCAGCAGATCTCCTTGTTAGGATTCTACTCGTAACTTCCATGACAAGAAAGTTCAGAATTATTACACGGAACCAGGAAGGAAAGGCTCTCCGGAGGCGGTTTAAAAAGCAGGCCTGGCAGGCGGGCATTCAAAAGCGGGGACGCTCTCCGGTTGGCAGCGGCCCTGTGCGTATTCAGGTGCGCGGATTGGCTTTTAGCCCGCCGCGATCAAACGGTTGTATGCTCCAGGTTCTGATATTGGCGTTGCGATTCGGCGGGGAGCAGAACCCAGAGCGTATAGATGCCCAGGGCGGTGCCGAACGGAAAGTGGATCAGCGCGACGACGCCCAGAATCAGCGCCAGGACGCGCGCCCAGGGGCGGTAATGGAGCAGGCCCCATCCGGCGATCAGTCCGGCGACGGCGCCAGCCAGCAACAGAACTCCGATAAAGCCGACGAAGGGCAGAAGAAAACCGTGGAACGGGAAGGGAACAAAATGCATCGCCATGCCGCCGCCAAACAGGAAAAGGCCCAGGCCGGGCAGCAACCGAAGACCGGAAGCCGCCAGCCAAATGATGGCCAGAATCTTGCCGTGCTTTTCGACCCTGTTCCGAACCGGCGGGAAAGGCGCGGCGGCCGGCGGCACCGGGGTCTCCTGCGCAGGCGGAGGCGTTTCGGCAAGCGCCGTTCCGCATTGGCTGCAGAATTTTTGTCCCGGGGTGATGGATGCTCCGCAGTTGTGGCAAAACATATTGGTTGACCTCTCTCTTATAAAACACTACGCACGAGCAGAAGTTTTGGTTCCCTGTTTTTATGAGGTAGCCAGTCGGCGGGACACCGGCTGTTAATCTGGAGACGCCAGCCGCCAGATGAATCGTTGCTCAACGTTCCGGCATCCAAAAGGTCTTACGCAAAAGTCATCTGTTGAATTGTCGAGGCGGAAAAAGAATGTCGAACCTGTTTGATGAGCTTACCATCCGGGATGTGACGTTGCGCAACCGCATTGTGGTTTCTCCCATGTGCCAGTATACGAGCACCGACGGCTACGCGAACGAGTGGCATTTGGTCCACCTGGGAAGCCGGGCAGTGGGCGGCGCGGCGCTGGTCATGACCGAGGCCACTGCGATCCTTCCGGAAGGCAGGATCAGCCCGCAGGATCTGGGTATCTGGGATGACGGCCACATTGAAATGCTTGCGCGCGTTGTGCGATTTATTCACGAGCACGGGGCTTTAGCGGGAATACAATTGGCGCACGCCGGGCGCAAGGCGAGTACTTACGCGCCGTGGAACGGCCGGGACGCCGTTCCGGAAAGCGAAGGCGGCTGGCGAGTGGTGGGGCCGAGCGATGATCCCTTCAGCGAGAACTATCCGAAGCCGCAGCCCTTAGCGCCGGAAGACCTCGGGCAAGTGACGGCGGCGTTTGCGCAGGCGGCCCGTCGCGCCGAACAGGCGGGGTTCGATGTGATCGAGATTCACGCCGCGCACGGTTACCTGCTCCACGAATTTCTATCACCCTTCAGCAATCATCGCCAGGATCAGTATGGCGGCTCGTTTGAGAACCGGACGCGCCAGACACGAGAAGTGGTCAAAACGGTGCGTGAGACGTGGCCGGAACGCTTGCCGCTTTTCATTCGGATTTCGGCTACGGATTGGGAGAAAGGCGGATGGGATCTTGAGCAGTCTGTGGAGCTTGCCCGGCAGCTTAAAAAACTGGGCATTGACCTGATGGATTGCTCTTCCGGCGGCAACCTGCTGAAGGCGCAGATCCCCGCCGGACCCGGTTTCCAAACGCCGTTTGCAGAGCGCATCCGGCGGGAGGTGAATATCCTGAGTGGAACCGTCGGACTGATTACAGCGCCTGCGCAAGCCGATCACATCATTCGGAGCGGCCAGGCTGACCTTGTGCTGCTGGCGCGGGAAATGCTCCGCGATCCGTACTGGCCGCTCAGGGCCGCGCGCGAACTCGGATATCCTGCGACCTGGCCTGTTCAGTACCTGCGCGCTGCGCCACCAGGGTCCGAGCCCCGCCAGCCGGTCTGCGGTTCAAAGACCGGCCACTGAGTATCTTCCCAGACCAGCAGACCTCACCACACAACTCCGCCGAAGCTGTCCGGAAGGACAGGAATGAACAGGAGGAATATGCGCCTTATTGCATTTCCATGGAAGGCGCATTTCGAGCGGGGATTACAGCAGCGGGTAAAAATAATTTTTATGGTTGTAACTAGAATTATTTGTTTGCGTCTAAGTAGATATGTAGTGGTAATATTGCCACTACGAGGAGGGCCCCGGAATGGCCTTTATCCGGAAGCGCGGCGAATGTTATTACCTGGTGCACAACGTACGCAAAAAGGGCCGCGTGTGCCAGTTGCATTTGGCGCGGCTGGGGCGGCGTCCTCGGATCAGCGATGATGTGATCGAGGGAGTCACCTCGCGTCATCCCTTTGTGGAAGTCGATTGGCAAGGGCTGCGCGAGAAGGCTTCCCGGGAACTGATTCGGCCTTTTGAAAACGACTCGCGACACCTGCGCGACCTGCTCAACCGCATCCGCAATCTCCACCTGGATATCAGCGATCTTCACCTGCCCGTGCTCGAAATGACGAAGGATCGCGAGATGGCAAGGCAATTGGCTTCCAGTTTGAAGTTGTTGCGCTCGACTCTCGACGTGAAGCTCCATCAATTGCGCCGAGGGAAGACGCAGACCTATTCCGCGTAAGTCAGGGAGGGCAGCATGAGCGCATTCCAAACAGTGCTGGACCCCACGGTCCACAGCCCCGAGGTCAAGGAGTTTGAGCGGGCGCTGGGGCGGCGCGTGGTGGGGCAGTCAAGAGCCATCCGGCGGCTGGCGCGCATTTACCAGGTTTACAAGGCGGGGCTGGCCGTCGCGGGACGTCCGCTGGCCAACCTGCTGTTTCTGGGGCCGACCGGCTCCGGAAAGACCCGCCTGGTGGAAGCGGCCGGCGAAGTGTTGTTCGGCGACGCTCGCGCGATTCTCAAGATTGACTGCGCGGAGTTTCAGCACAGCCATGAAATCGCCAAGCTGATCGGGTCGCCGCCCGGATACCTGGGCCACCGTGAAACGCAGCCGCTGATTACGCAGGAATCTCTGGATGAACACCACACGGAGACGATGCAGCTCTCCTTTGTGCTGTTCGACGAAATCGAAAAGGCTTCCGACGCGCTGTGGCACCTGCTGCTGGGCATTCTGGACAAAGCCACCCTGACGCTCGGTGACAACCGCAAGGTGGATTTCTCGAGGACCATTATCTTTATGACCTCCAATCTCGGCTCGCAGGAGGTTTCCAAGCTGATGAAGGGCGGCATGGGATTCTCATCAGGACCGGGCGCCGAGGATCGGGATCTCGACCAGAAGATCTATCGCGTGGCGATGGAAGCGGCGCGGAGGAAATTTTCACCCGAGTTCATGAACCGCCTCGACAAGGTGATCGTCTTCCGCTCGCTGCGGCGCGAACACCTGGAAAAGATTCTGGATATCGAATTGGCCAAAGTTCAGGAGCGGATCATCAGCGCCGCGCCCGGCAATCAGTTCGTGTTCAAATGCAGCACTCGGGCGCGCGACCTGCTGCTGAGGGAAGGCACCGATCCGCATTTCGGAGCGCGCCACCTGAAGCGGGCGATCGAACGCCACCTGGTGTTTCCGCTCTCCAATCTGCTGGCGACCGAACAGATCCGCCTGGGAGATCTGGTGAGCGTGGACGCGGACCGGGAACACTCCAAGCTGACCTTCGCGCGCGAAGAACAGGGCGCGCTGGTGGGGTCTGAGGCCGCAGTCGCGTCCTGCCAGACGGCGCTGGTGCCGGTCTCGACCCAGCGGGCCGAGGTGCGGGCTCTGGCCGTGCGGATGTCCGCGGATTGAGGTTTTCCGCCGACAAGTTGAATGAGGCGTTTGCGGTTCGGGGCAAGCGCACCGCGGCGGTGTCAGAAGTCGATGAGGCTTTTAGGCGGCAGGGCTGCGCGGATGGCGTTGACAATGGCGAGAAGGTCGATCACTTCCTGGGCGATGGCGCCGGCGACGGGCGGCAAGTAGCCGGCCGCGGCAAAGAGCATCCCGACGATGCTCAAGGCCATGCCGCCGAGGGCGCTCTGCAAGGCGATCGAGCGCATGCGTTTGGCGATGTGGAAGAACTCGTCCACTTTTTCAAGCGATGTGTCCATGATGACGGCGCCCGCGGCTTCCGTGGTGATGTCGCTGTGGTGCCCGAAAGCCACGCCGATCGACGCCGTCATCAGAGCGGGAGCGTCGTTGATGCCGTCGCCCAGAAAAAGCGTTTTGGCCTTTCGGGTGGCTTCGCGAACCAGTTCGACTTTCTGCTCCGGGCTTTGGGAAGCGTAGACCTCCTTCATCCCCACCAGTTCAGCCAGATAACGCACTTCGCTTTCACGGTCGCCCGAAACCAGCATGAGGCGGTCAAAGGCGTGCTTGCGTCCAAGATGCTCGACGAAAGACTTGCTTTCCTGCCGGGGCGCGTCATGGAAGACGTAGGTGGCGGCGTATCGGCCGTCGATGGCAATTTCGCAAGAGAGGCCGGAGGTTACCGGAGGCAGGCTGGATTCCGGAGTGCCGAATTCCTTGATCAGGTCGGCGCGGCTGGTAATCCGGATCGACCTGCCGCAGACAATGCCCTGGAGGCCGCGGCCGGGCCGTTCACTGATTTCGGCGGCCTCCTCGAGAGGCAGGGTTTGCTGGCGCGCGGCTTGGAGGATGGCCCGGGCGAGCGGGTGTTTGGAATACTGTTCCAGGGCAGCCACAAGCTTGAGTACTTCCGCCGGGTCGAATCCGGGCGCAACAAGCTGCCGGGTCAGTTCCGGAAAACCGTAGGTAAGCGTTCCCGTCTTGTCAAAAATAATCGTGCGGCAGGTGTCCAGTTGCTCGAGGACCGATGGGTCCTTGATCACGATGCCCCGGCGGGCTGAAAGCGAGATGGCGCCGATGATGGTGACCGGAATGGCGATCAGCAGCGGGCAGGGCGTAGCGATCACCAGCACGGCCAGAAAGCGCACGGACTGGCCGCTCGCCGCCCAGGCCGCCAGCGCCAGGGCAACGGCAATGGGCGTGTAATAGGCTCCCAGTTGGTCTCCCAGGCGGCGGATGCGCGGCCGGTTCTGCTGGGCGGTTTGCATCACCTGCATGATTTTGGCGTAGCGGGAATCCACGGGCAATTTCCGGGCCGTGATGGTGAGAGCCGAGGCGCCGTTGATGGAGCCGGACAAGACCTCGGCGCCGGGCGTCTTGGAGATTTCAAACGGTTCGCCCGTCAGGTAAGACTCATCCATGATGCCGTGCCCGGCGATGACTACGCCGTCGACAGGGCAGATTTCATGCGGATAAATCACCAGCGTATCCCCGATCGAGATCTCGTCCAGGCCAACATCGGAGATCGTTCCATTCCGCTTGCGATGCGCGACGCTGGGCATCCGTTTGGCCAGCGCCTGGAGCACCGACGAGGCGCTCCGGACCGCGTAGGACTCAAGAACGTTGCCGCCCGAAAGCATCAGGACCACCAGCGCGCCGGCAAGGTATTCACCCAGGATCACTGAGACGACAATCGAAAGGCCCGCCAGCAGGTCCGAGCCGAATTCCCTGCGAGCCGTCTTGACCGCGAGATCATAAACCAGCGGCCCTCCGCCCAGAAACAAGGCGGCAAAAAGCGGGATGTTGTATTGGAATGGCGGGGATTTCAGAAGAAAGCGCAGGATCAGATGAATCGCGATGCCCGCGATCGCCAGAGCGGCAATGGCATTTTCTTTGGATAGGTGCCTTTTGAGCATAGGAGTAGGTTTTAGCTGGCGCACATGATCTTGGTCCTTAGTGTTGCATCCTAGGGCATCGCGTCCAATTTTTCAATGGGATCGGGCGGCCGCTGCTGCCTTCAGACCGGGACCCTTTTGCCGCCTTTCGATCCCCGTTGGCAATCCGCCAGGCGGCGTATTGGACACGGGTTATGCTCCCCCGGCCGTGAAATAGAATCAAGACAAGACTTTTCAGGGGTTCAAGGGTATCGTAGAATACTTTAGAAGGGTATTTTGCCCCAGGCTGGCATCAGGGGATAAGCCGGTTCATCTAAACAAGGACGGTATTGAGCAGAGAGTTGTTGGGCGGAAGCGACAATGTTTGAAGCGCTGCAAGACAAATTCCAGCAAGCTTTTAAAGGCCTTCGGGGCCGGGGATCGCTGACCCCTGAGGCCATTGATGAGACGCTGCGCGATGTGCGCATGGCGCTGCTGGAAGCCGACGTCAACTTTAACGTTGTCAAAGCCCTGCTGGAAAGAGTCCGGGTGCGGGCGCTGGGCGAGCAGATCGGAGCCAGCTTTACTCCGGCCCAGGAAGTGGTGCGCATTGTCCGAGACGAACTGATTGAGATTCTGGGACGCGATGCCTCGCTGCTGACGTTTTCAAAAGAGTATCCGAGCGTCTTGCTGATGGTGGGTCTGCAAGGCTCCGGGAAAACCACCAGCTCCGGAAAACTGGCGCTGTGGCTTTCCAAGCGAAAAAAGCGACCCATGCTGGTCTCGGCCGACGTTTACCGTCCGGCGGCGCGGGAACAACTGGCCGTGATCGCCAACGAGATTGGAATCCCCTGCTTTGCGGGCGAGGGAATCGATTCTCCGGTGGAACTGGCGATGGCCGCCCGCAAGGACGCCTCGGACCGCGGCCACGACGTGCTGATTGTGGATACCGCCGGGCGTCTGCACATTGATGAGACGCTGATGCAAGAGGTGAGCGAACTGCGAACGCGCCTGCGTCCGAGCGAAGTGCTGCTGGTGACTGACGCCATGGTGGGCCAGGACGCCGTGCGAAGCGCGCAGGAGTTCCACGAGCGTCTGGGCACGAGCGGCGTGATTCTGACCAAGCTGGACGGTGACGCGCGCGGCGGCGCGGCGCTGAGCATTCGGCACGTGACCGGGCAGCCGATCAAATTTATCGGCGTGGGAGAAAAATACGACGCCCTGGAAGTCTTCTACCCGGACCGCATCGTTTCGCGTATCCTAGGGATGGGCGATCTGCTCTCCCTGATCGAAAAGGCCGAGGAGAAGATCGACAAGAACAAGGCTCTGGAGATGCACCGCAAACTCCAGACGAATGCGTTTACCCTGGCGGACTTCCGCGACCAGTTGCAGCAGATGCGATCGATGGGCCCGCTGGACCAGATGATGGGAATGCTTCCGAAAGTGGGCATGTTCCGCGACGCGGCCAAGGCCAAGGTGGATGAAAAAGAGCTGGTGCGGATTGAGGCGATCATCAACTCCATGACGGAGAAAGAGCGCCTGCGGCACGAAATTATTAACGGCAAGCGCCGGAAAAGAATCGCCCGCGGAAGCGGAACCTCCGTTCAGCAAGTGAATCAGGTCTTGAAGCAGTACGTCCAAATGCGGAAAATGATGAAGTCGATGAGCCGCGGCCTGCTGGGAAAACAGTTGGGCCGTCTGAAGCTTCCGGCGGGTTTGGGCGGCTAAAGGATTGTAAACCAGGTTTTAGATTTAGGGCCCCTTGGGCAGGCCGGCAGGTGGATGGCGATACCGATGTCCCAACGCCATGGACCGTCGGCAAGCTCTGAAATTGGGATTAATTGAGGAGGAAGATTGTTAAGAATTAGGCTGGCACGCACAGGAGCCAGAAAAAAACCGAGTTACAGGATTGTGGTGATTGAACGCGAACGAGCCCGCGACGGGGGTTTCGTGGAGATCATCGGACATTATAACCCGCGGCGCGAGCCCGTTGAACTCATGGTCAAGCACGATCGCGTGGATTACTGGCTGGGCCGCGGTGCGCAGCCCTCCGAGACGGTTCGAAGCCTCCTGAAAAAAACTGCATCTGTCGAAGGCTAAGACAGCTCCCGGGGCTTGGACCCACTGCGCGCCGTTCAGTTGAGATGGTTGGACGCTCTTTTGTCAGAGGCGGGGTAGCGAAATGCAGACAGCAGGAGGGACCAAGTGGAGATGAAGGACCTGATAGCAGAGATTGCGAAGGCGCTGGTGGACAATCCTGACCAAGTGGTTGTCCGGCCCGTGGAAGGGGAACAGATCACGGTCCTGGAGCTTCGGG
>CAYWMN010000160.1:0-8252 GCA_964459065.1 uncultured Acidobacteriota bacterium
CGACGCGTTCACCGGAGTGGAAACAACAGGTACGCTCGGGCTCGGCGCCGCAGTTGAGGCCGAAATCCTTAAGGGCCCTATGTTGGCAGGAGTTTACCGCGGCCAGGGACGGGTGGTTCCCGAAGAAGTGCCCATTCCGGAGATCTCGGCAGGCGAGGTTCTGGTGCGCGTGGAAGCCTGCGGAATCTGCGGTACGGATATCAAGAAGATCAAGCAGGGGTTTCTCGCTCCGCCCCAGATCTTCGGCCACGAAATTGCCGGAACCGTTGCGGCGGTGGGCGCCAACGTTCAAAAATGGCAGCCCGGCGACCGTGTCCTGACTTTCCACCATATTCCCTGCGGCAATTGCTTTTACTGCCACCAGAAGCTTTTTTCCCAGTGCCCGACCTACAAAAAAGTCGGCGTTACCAGCGGCTTTCGCCCCAGCGGCGGCGGCTTTGCCCAGTACGTTCGCGTCATGGATTGGATTGCCGACCGCGGCATGATGGCGATTCCCTCCGGCGTCAGCTTTGAAGAAGCGTCTTTCGTCGAACCCCTCAACACCTGCATGAAAGCCATCGAGAAGGCGCGCATCCAACCAGGCGAGAGGGTGCTGGTGATTGGGCAGGGGCCCATCGGCCTGCTTCTGATGCTGCTGGCGCGCCACGCCGGAGCTCACGTTGTGACCAGCGACCCGATGGCCGAACGCCGCCAAAAAAGTCTGGAACTGGGAGCAGAAAACTCTTTTGATCCCTTGCGGGACGACCTGGCGGAAGAGCTTCGCGCGCTCACCTGCGGACGAGGTGCAGACGCCGTGCTCGTCGGCGCTCCACAACCCCAGCTTCTGGAGCAGGGGTTGGAGGTGCTTCGCCCGGGTGGAAGAGTTCTCCTGTTTGCCTACAACGACCCCGTCATGCGCGTGGAGTTCCCTGCCGCTGCCGTTGGGATCGATGAAAAGGAAATCATGGGAAGCTACAGCGCCTCGATTGATTTGCAGGAAGAATCGGCGCGGCTTGTCTTTGAACGAATTCTGCCGGTCAGGGAATTGATCTCCCATCGCTTTCCGCTCTCCGAGATTGCAGCGGCTTTGGACCTGGCATCCCACCCGGCCGGCAACTCATTGAAGATCATCTTGGTGCCCTAATGGATACGAATTTTAACGGTGATATGAGCGCCGCGGTTCTTTATGGCCGCGAGAATTTGAAGATTGAGCGCATTCCCATCCCCAATCTCGCCCAAGACGAGGTTCTCGTCCGCGTCAAGGTGGCCCTCACGTGCGGAACCGACCTGAAGGTCTGGCGGCAGGGCTACCACGCCCGGATGATCGTTCCTCCGGCGGTGTTCGGACACGAACTCGCCGGCGTTGTGGAAGCCGTTGGCAGCAATGTCAAAAGCGGCCTGCAGCCCGGCACCTGGGTGGTTCCGGCCAATTCCGCTCCTTGCAACAAATGTGTGTTTTGCCGCAAGGGGCAGCCAAACCTTTGTGAATCGCTCCTTTTCAACAATGGCGCGTACGCTGAATACATTCGAATTCCGGGACCCATCGTCCGCCAAAACACCCTCGAAGTCCCCTCCCATGTATCCTTCCAGGATGCAGCGATGGTTGAACCGCTGGCCTGCATTCTGCGGGGGATTGGAGAGACCGGAATCCGCCCCGGCGAGACGGCGGTCGTCATTGGCTGCGGTCCGATCGGGCTGAAATTTATTCGCGTTCTCTCCGTCCAGGGAGTCCGGGTCATCGCCCTGGGTAAACGCAAGAGCCAGGTTCGGGCCGCCGAACGCCTGGGCGCCCGGGCTGCGTTCGACGTTTCAGAGCAGGCCAACCCTGTTCGAGCCGTCCGCCAGCTCACGGAAGCCTCTCACGGCGCCGATGCCGTCATCGAAGCTGTGGGCGTCCCTGAGACATGGCAATGGGCTGTGCAGATGGTGCGGCGCGGCGGCACGGTTAACTTGTTCGGCGGCTGTCCGCAAGGCAGCCACGTGCAGTTTGACCCGTCGGTCCTGCATTACTCCGAAATCACGATCCGGTCCACGTTCCACCATACCCCGCACTTTATCCGCAAAGCTCTCGACACCGTCGCGCGGGGGGAAATTCGCGCTTCAGATTTTGTGACGGCGGAAATTCCGCTCGATGATCTGCCGCGTTTCTTCCAAAGCATGAAGAATCGCAATGGCGAACTGAAAGCAGCGGTGATTCCCTAGGAACCGGTTTGTACGCTCGGTTTGTTAGAATGCTGCTCGAAAAAACTCCATCGGAGAACCGTCGCGCTCTTTATTCACCGCTCCAAAATTAAGAGTCTAAAGGCTTCTACAGCGGCTACATCTTATTGAGTAGACAAATACTTGTCCTTAATTTGCCTAATCTCTCAACCCTGTGAACGAAAACCCAAACCTGCGTAGCTTCTTCGATTAACAGTAGACCTTAGCTATTGACAAGCTAGTTCTTGCCCAAACGGCATTCCCGTTATATCCTAAAAGGGAGTTTGGTTGGTGCTACCGGTTGGTTGAAAGGCGCTACCCGCTGGTGCCAACTTCAAATCGACGCCAGCACATCAAGCGCGTAGGTCAGGTTTTTCCAGGTTCCGGGAGGGGGCTCCATCGGAGGAAAAACTCCAATCTCAAAGGAGATCAAATCATGGCAGCCTCGATCATAAAAAAACTTGGACGCTGTTTTGAAGCCCAGTGCCTAAGCGAGTTTCAGCCTAACCCGAGGCTTCTGCTACGCGGCGGAGAGATCATCCTTGTGCTTGTGCTGGGAGCGGCTTGTGCCTTTGCCCAGGCTGCTGCCGAATACGGCTCCACAACTTCCGGCGTCGCCGGGAGCATGAGCAAAATAAACTTGATGAACAAGGTTAAGTTTCCGTCCGGGCCGCATGGAAAATCAACCGTTATCCAAAGCAAAGCGACCAACGCCAAGGGCACAAAGTTTATTAATGACTCGATGATTGAAGGCTCCATCAAGGCCAATAGGAAATCTCTGGAAGCCCACCCTGGAAAGAACCCCTCTAAGCTCATGCTTCGGTCAATCCCTGATCATGCCTACGTGCGGATTAACGGGAAGATTGTGGGTCAAACACCTTTGCTGCTTATTGTCGCTCCGGGCCAGTATCAACTGGCAATGGATGGCTCGCGCATGAACCGCGCCGAACGGGAAGTCGACCTGCTTCCCCATGAGACGCGTGAATACACTCTAATCCTGAAAGCACGCTATCCAACTCAGGTTCAAGTGCAACTGCATTAACGCTTAGCTAGCGAGTAGGGGGTTTTCTTATGGGTGGATTCGGATATGACCGGCAAGTTTTCGTCAAGTCCAACAAACCAGCGTCGCCGGGGCCACCCTCGCGTTCTCCCTTGCCGGGAGCACTCGTCCTCATCCTGGTAGCAGCCTTGGGAGCAGCTGCCACCTACCGATACATCGATGCCGGAGGCCATACTCATACCGATCCCATGGCCAGCCCCCAACGCGATGCAAAGATAAAGCAACTTCAGCATAAGATCGCCACCTTACAGGCTAGGATTGAGGAACTCGAAAGGAAGCGTAGCCGTCCGGCGGCAAAATCTTCGTCGGCGGAAGCGCCCGTCCCAAAAACACAACCCAAACACGCGCCTGTTTTGTCAGCCAAGCTGGCCCAGCGCCCTCCGGTCCAATCGGCACTCAAGGCGCACCCGGATCAGCCGGCGGTTTCACCCTCAACAACCAGCGCAATTTCCAAACTATCTGTGCCGGCTCCTAAAAAGCCGAATCCTGACATCACTGCCCTGAAGGGCGATCTCAACGCCAGCCACCAGGAGTGGGAGGCAACCGTCAATCGCCTGGGCAATGTGGTCGGACAGGTTGATAGCCAGCGAAATATGGTGGAGCAGAACCAGCAGGCGGTCAACCACCTCCTGCAGCTTTCACGCCGGTCGGGGATTCCTTTCAACCTCAAAAAGGAGTCCCGGTTTACAAGGGTAGGGCCGATTTCGGTTAAGCTTAGCAAAACCGACGTTAGGAACCAACGCTATACGCTTCGCATTATTGTTGACGATAAACCCGTTGAGTTAAAAGACCGCGCATTGAATGAAGTTATCCAGTTTTATACATCCCGCAGCCAATACCCAATGGAACTCGTTGTGTCCAAGATCGATCAAGGACAGGTCGAAGGAATGCTCGGGGTTCCCAAGGGTTTGAATTCCGAAGGACAATATTCTCAGGCGCTCTCCAAATAGAAGAACCCGCCTTCCGAGTCCGTCCAAAGCGCTTCCCTGTTGCGGCGCTTCCGGCTGTAGCACTCTGGAGTGCTTTCCTTTGACTTCTCACCGTCCACCCTGCATAATTCACATCTTTGGCATCCCGGCAAGGCCAGAGTACCCCTGCTGGGAAACAGGCCTTCAATTTAATTCCGTCAACAAGGAGAGCTAACTCGTGCTTACGGCGGTTAAAACCCGAACCTTAATCCTGCTGCTTTGCCTCGTATTCATCCCGTTCGACCTATCCCCCGCAACGCCCTCCCGCTTTGACCTTTTGCACCACCGCTGGCTGGCAGATTGGATTGCCTGCCCTGGCGCTCCGGCGCGAGGATTCGGGGTTTACTATTTCCGCAAAGATTTTTCGCTTCCCCGCAAGCCCGGCCGCTTCGTTATCAATGCAAGCGGAGACAACCGCTACGAGCTGTTCGTGAACGGCGTTCACGTCCTGGAAGGGCCCGCTCGCGGCGACGTGTTCCACTGGCCGTACGCAACCCTCGACATTGCAAAATACCTGCACCCAGGGAAAAACGTCCTCGCGGCCGTTGTCTGGAACTACGGAGAGCTCGCTCCCATGGCCCAGATGAGCAACAGGACCGGCCTCATCATTCAAGGCAACAGCGAACGAGAAGCCATCGTGGATACGAACTCAAGCTGGCGCTGCCTTCGGGGCCGGGCGCTCCAAATGATCCCGGTCAACCGGAAGCGGATTCCATTTTATTGCGTCGTGGGCCCCGGCGAGCGATGGGACGGCTCCCAAATGCCCTGGGGTTGGCAGGATTCGGGTTATGACGACTCGGGCTGGAAGCCGGCCGCCAGCCTGGGCTCCGGAGGCCCGCGAGGAATCGAGGATAGCCATTCCGCCTGGTTGCTGGTCCCGCGAACCATTCCGTTGATGGAAGACAAACCCCAGCCAATGGTCCGCATCGTGCGCTCGAAAGGAGTTCAAGCCCGGCAGGCTTTTCTCCAGGGTCACGCACCCATCACCATTCCCGCAAACACCTCCGCCAGCCTGCTGATGGACCAAACCTATGAAACAACGGCTTACCCGGAACTGACGGTGAGTGGCGGCCGCGGAAGCACTATCACTCTGACCTATGCCGAAGCGCTCTGGAAGAACGGTAGAAAAGGCAACCGGAACGTCACGGCCGGCAAAAAGATTGTGGGATATCAGGATGTGTTTCTTCCGGACGGAGGCAAGAACCGTTTGTTCCGCCCGCTCTGGTGGCGAACCTACCGCTATCTTCAAATCGGTGTCAAGACGGGCTCCGAGCCTCTGGTCCTGGATCGCTTCCAGGGAATCTTTACGGCTTATCCCTTTAAAATGCGGGCCAGGTTCGCCAGCAGTTCTCCGGTGCTCCGGAAGATGTGGCGCGTCGGCTGGCGCACGGCCCGGCTCTGCGCTCATGAAACGTACATGGATTGCCCTTATTACGAACAACTCCAGTATGCCGGGGATACCCGCATTCAAATCCTGATTTCACTCTATATGACCGGGGACGACCGCCTGGCAAAAAATGCGATTGCCGACCTCAACGACTCGCGCATTCCCGAAGGCATCACCCAAAGCCGCTACCCGTCGCACCTGGCGCAATTCATCCCGCCCTTTTCCCTCTTCTGGATTGATACCCTCCACGATCTGTGGTGGTATCACGGAGACGGAACCTTTCTCCGCCAATTCCTTCCGGGCATGAGAGACGTCCTCGGCTGGTATCAAAGGTGCCTGACGCAAAGTGGCCTTTTGGGAAGGATGAAGTGGTGGAACTTTGTCGACTGGACAAAAGGCTTTAGGAACGGCGTTCCGCCCATGGAGGCCAACGGCCAGTCGTCCATTCTAAGCCTGCAGTTCGCCATGGCGCTCAGAGCCGCCGCCGACCTAGAAACGCATCTCGGCAGTCAACAAGAAGCCCGAGCCGACCGAGCTTTGGCCGGCAGAATCGCACAGGCAGTCTACCAAACCTGCTGGGATTCTGGCAGGGGGCTGCTTGCGGACACGCCCGCGAAAAAGCATTTCAGCCAACATGCCAATATCCTTGGCGTCCTTGCAGACTCAATCCCGGCCGATGAACAGGCCAAGGTGCTTAAAACCGTCCTATCCGACCCTTCCCTGACCCAGTGCTCCTACTATTTTCGCTTTTACCTTTTCCGCGCCATGGATAAGGCCGGATTGGGCAACCGCTATCTCAGCCAACTTGGCCCATGGCGCCATATGCTCAAGCTGGGCCTTACGACCTGGGCGGAAAAGCCCGAGCCCGCGCGCTCGGACTGCCACGCCTGGAGCGCTCATCCGAATTTCGATTTTCTGGCCACGGTGGCGGGTATCCACCCCGCCCGGCACGGTTTTGAAAAGGTTTCCATCCAACCGCATTTGGGCTCGCTTAAAAGCCTTTCGGCCACCTTGCCGGTTCCCCAAGGTAAGATCTCCGTACATTTTGAGCGGCGAGGAAAGACTCTCCGAGCGGATATTGATTTGCCATCGGGAATGAGCGGATGGTTCCGCTGGTCAGGAAAGACACTACCCCTTCATGGCGGGTTGCAACACTTGGAGTTGCCGCGTTGACGGGCCCTGCCCTGCTTCAGACTCCGAAACGGCGGACGGCATTGCCCGGAAGCCAGTGACCGCCTGAGCGATTCGAAGCGAAAAAGCCCCTGCGTCTGCCCGATCCTCTCTTATTCCGATCCGGCGCGAACACCCACTGCACGAGGTCCCTTGGGTCCGTTCTCCATCTCAAATTCGACTTTCTGACCTTCTTTCAGACTGTCAAAGTTGAGTTCTTCAAGGCTGCTGCGGTGAAAGAAAATCTCCTTCCCGTCCGCAGAACGAATAAACCCGAAACCTCGATCCAGGATAATCCTCTTGATTGTCCCTTGCATAAGCACCTCGCATAGAGGAAGGCAGGCTACTTGTTTCGGGAACTCTCAGTCGAATTGCGCGAATCGCACCCATCTGCACGAGTTCCCCCCTTCGCTGTAAGTTCAATCTAGCAGTGGCACAAGGCTTTGTCAAACCCGGAGATACGGCAGGCGCTTCCGTTGCACACCCCCGCCTCCGAGGCTCAACGAGCCCTTCAGACGCTCGACGAAACCGTTGGAATACCTACTGATTCGCCCGTGGATTAAGGACCCAGCGAATCTTTCGAAGGAACTCGTTAACGACAGGAATATCCTGATCGCCGCACGCAATCAGGCGGCAAAACGCCGCAGAGGATGCTATTCCCGGGTCTTCATGCGCGGCCGCCACAAATGCCGTCCGCGCATCCCGCTTCCGGTTTTGCTGCCAGAGCTCGATCGATTGCAAGGCCAGCATGGAAGCTGAATGGGGATCGGCTCCGAGAGCCAGAGCGCACTCCGCCAGAGACATCTCAATTTTGCGCTGCCGCCACATGACCAAAGCCAGGACGCGGTGGCCGCCACCCGCTTGCGGATCGCGGGCGATCATCGCTTGAGCTTCAGCCAGCGCACCCGCTTGATTACCCTGGCGCAAATAGAGCATGGCCAGATGCTCCCGCGCAGGAAGGAAACCCGGCCGCTCGGCAACGACAGCAGCCAGCATCTGCCTGGCGCGCCTGCTTTGACCTCCGCCCATTAGTAGCACCGCGAAATGGTATCGCGCCTGCCAATCCCCGGGGTCAAGCCTGACGGCTTTCTCAAACAGCGGCAACGCTTCCAGCGGCTGATGAGACTTCGCCAACAGTTCTGCAAGCGCCGCATAAGCCGGCTCCAGATCCGGCGACGCCTGAATGGCCCGGCGAAACCAGGCCACAGCCTCCGCAGGCCGCTGCTGCACCTGGCGGAGCTCGCCAAGGCCCAGGTATGCGGCGCCATTGCTGGGATTCTCCTGAAGAGCCTTCTGTAGTTCAGCGTCTGACCGTTCCTCGTCACCGGTTGCAAGAAGCGCCCGCGCCAGAGTCACCTGCGCCGTTGACCGTTCGAGGCGCGAACCAGCCAGATCTACCGCCTTTTGTGCCACGACTTGAGCTTGCTTGTTTTGCCCGGCGGACAGGCAAAACTGGTGCATTATGCAATCACGGCGGAGGTGGATTATC
>CAYWMN010000160.1:8262-8701 GCA_964459065.1 uncultured Acidobacteriota bacterium
CGCATGTTAAAATCCTGAGGTTTAAGCGCGACAGCTTTTTGGGCTTCCTCGAGAGCGAGCATTTGGAAGTCGCTGGCGCCAAGCGCCAGCCGTTTTCCTCTCCGGCTCTCGGGGTGTTGATAAAGGTACCAGGCAAGGTTACCGAGCTCGTAATGCGCATTTGCGGAGCCGGGAGCAAGACGCGCAGCGGTTCGGAACTCGCTCCACGCACGCGCGGCATGTCCCTCCCTCCAGAGCGCAAGCCCCAGCCCGCGGTGCGCTGCGGCAAGCGCCGGGTTGCTTTCAATGGCTGCGCGAAACAACGTCGCGGCTGCCGCGAAGTCTCCGCCTTGCAGATGATCGTTTCCCTGCTGAAGCAACTCCTGAACCTTTGCAGCCGACGCCGTCGCCTTACTCGGCTTCGATCCCGGAACCGCAGACCTTGCCTGCGCCCATGCGT
>CAYWMN010000161.1:0-5262 GCA_964459065.1 uncultured Acidobacteriota bacterium
CGCGGGTCGACATCCTGGTTTCACCCGATGTCAACCTTTGCGTGCAAGTGGGCCACCATGTTCAAGCTGGGAGCAGTGTTATTGGAATCATCAGACCAAGCTCAACCTAGAACGCCTCCGGACATCGCGGAGGAGGCCAATCACCGCTTTCGGCGGGGGTTGTACCTGCTTCCGAGCCTTTTTACGGTCGGAACGCTGGTCTGCGGGTACTACGCCATTCTCACCACTCTGCGCGGAAGCCAGCTGTTGGCGGCGGGCGCGAGTCCCTCATTTGCGGGTTCCACTTTTGATAACGCTGCGATGGCCATCGGCCTGGCCATTCTGTTTGACGGTTTGGACGGCCGCATTGCGCGCCTGACCAACGCCGCCTCCAACTTTGGCCGCGAGTTTGACTCGCTGGCCGACGTGATCGCCTTCGGAGTGGCGCCGGGATTGCTGGTTTACGCCTGGGGCGTGCGTTCGGCGATTGTTGTCTCCGGCGCCGCGTGGACCCAGCATCTTCGCGCAGTCGGCTATATTGTCAGTTTTGCTTTTCTGATCTGCGGCGCCGCGCGCCTGGCCCGTTTCAATATCGATACCTCCAAACCCGGCAGCGACCGGCGATTTTTTGTGGGGCTTCCCATTCCCGCTGCGGCGGGCGTCATCGCGGCCGTGGTCCATTGGGAAAAGATGCCGATCACCGACTGGCCGATAACAGTGGTCTGGCTGGTGGCAGCGCTGGCGCTGGGTTTCCTGATGGTCAGCCGGGTGCGCTACTTCACCTTCAAGAAGCTTGATCTGCGGCGCCGCCGGCCTTACGTCACCATCATTCTGATCGGGCTCATCGTCTGGCTCATCGTCTTTTATTCGGAGCCCGTGTTGCTGATTATCGCCCTGACCTACGCGCTTTCCGGAGTGATTCAGCGGTTTCCCGGCAAGCATCGTCCCGGCCCGCCGCCCCCGCAAGAGGTTCAAACATCATGAAAGATTCCGGCTATCGCGTGGTCGTGATTGGGACGTCTTCGCTGCTGGGCAAAGAGCTGCTCGGCGTCCTCGAGGAGCGCGGATTCCCGATGGCCACCCTGAAATCGGTGGAAGACGAATGGGCCGAACCCGAGCTGCCGTTCGTCGACATGAACAAGGGCACCCAGGAAATGCTCGCCCGCCTTGCGGAGCTTCCCGCCGATTTCGACTTCGCCTTCATCGCCTCACCCAGCCGCCGGCTTGGCGCCTGGCTCGAGCAACTGAAAAGCCTTCCGACTGACCCGCAGAATCCGCGTTTTGTGATTGATCTGACCGTGCGCGACCGCACCCAGGAAAGTTCCCGGCTGCGGATTCCCTTTCTGGATGCCCCGGAGCGTTCTGCCCGCCGGGAACCCGGAATACTGGTTTCCCCTCACGCCGGCACCATCCTCACCAGCGCGCTGATGGTGCGGCTGGCGGCGCACTTTCCCATCCGGACGGCGGTGGGCCATCTTTACAGCTCGGCTTCGGAAATCGGCCCCAGGGCCATCGAAGAGCTGCAAAAGCAGACCGTCAACCTGCTGAGCTTCCAAAAGGTCCCGCAGCAAGTTTTCGGTGGACAGATGGCCTTCAACCTTCTGCCCCGCCTGGGAACCCCGTCCGAACAGGCCGGCCCCGTCGAGGCGCTGGTCCGGAGCCAGCTGCGGGATTATCTGGGCGACCGCGCTCCCTGGCCGGCGCTGCGATTGTTGCGGGTGCCGGTTTTCTATTCGTCGGCCCTCTCCCTTTACGTGGAAACCGAAGAGCGGGTGTCGCCGGCCGATCTGGTGGCCGCGCTCGAAGGCCGGCCGCTCAGGATTCGCCGCGGCTCTGAAAAACCTCCGTCGCAGGTGGAAGCCGCCGGGTCCAACGAGATTCTGGTGGACGCCATTGAGCCGGACTCGATCTCCCCGGAGGGAATATGGCTTTGGGCCGTGGCCGACAACTTGCGGCTGGCGGCGCTCAACGCCGCGCAAATCGCCGAGGGCCTGATCGCGCAGCGGCAGGCCCTGAACCTGCTCCGATGAAATTGCTCGCTCGCGCTTCCAGAATGGCGGTGGCAGCCTCGCTGGTTATTCTGGCGGCCGCCTGCGGCTACCGCGTGGCCGGAACCGCCAGCCGGCTGCCTCCCGACGTCAAGGTCATTGCCATTCCGGCCTTCGTCAACCGAACCCCCAAGTTCAAAATCGAGCAGAGAATGACGCGGGCCGTGATGCGCGAGTTTATCGCGAGAACCAGCTTCCAGGTGACGCCCAATCCAACCGGCGCCGACGCGGAACTCAAAGGCACGGTCAACTCCATCCAGTCCGGCGTCCTCACCTTCGATCCCAATACCGGCCGCGCCACCACTTTCCAGATTCAGGTGAATGCGAACGTCGAACTGATCGACCTTCACACTAAAAAAGTTCTGTTCTCCAATCCCCATTACATCTTCCGGGAAGAATATCAGGTGAGCCAGTCCGCCACCGCTTTGTTCCAGGAAGACGTCCCCGCCATGAATCGGCTCTCCAACGATTTCGCCCACACCCTGGTCACCGATATCCTGGAAAATTTCTGAGCGACAGAGATGGAAACGGAGAATTAGACCGAGCCGCCGCGCCTTCGGCTTGAAGGAGTGATCGGGTCCCGTTTCCTCATAATGGGGGGAGTAATACTAACACCATTTTCTGAGCTTCGCGGCCTCGATACCTTCACCCGGCGATCACGGCGCGTGGGGGACTGGGATTGGGATTGGGGCGGACGGGAGCCAGGGCGGAAGCTTTTTCGAACTCCGAATCCATTTCCGCGCCCACCAGAAGAATGAAGTTGGTGATCCAGATCCAGAACATGAGGACGAAGAAGGTGCCGAGCGCGCCATAGGCGCTGGCCGAAGCGCCGAAATGGCGTATGAAGGCGTTAAAGGCGATGGTTGACGGGAACCAGACCATAATGATGAACAGGCTCCCGGGCGAATACCATCGCCAGGGGCGCCCCCGGTTGGGAAGAACGTGATTGGCAAACTGCACGGCCAGGTTGAGCAGAAACAGGGAAATCGCATAGCGCGACACGTGCCACACCACCATGAAAGCCGTTCCGGCAAGGCCTCTGGGAGCCAGCCACAGGCCCAGGCGGCCTCCAAAAGCGAGCAGGCCAAAAGCCGTCAGAAACGTGAAGGCGAACACCAGCATTACGCCGCAGGAAAGCAGCCGCCGCTTCCAGATGGGGCGGGTTTCTTCAATATCATAAGCGTGGTTCAAGCCGTCCATCAGGCTCACCACGCCGCGCGTGGCCACCCAGATGGCCGCGGCAAGGCCGAAAGAGAGCAGGCCGATGCGCTCCTGGGTGAGCTTCAACACGGTTTTGAAAATGTAAGGCTGCACGCTGTCGGGAAAGTAATGGGTGATCCAGGTGAGAACGTGCGGCCAGACGACCGTGAAAGGAAGGAAGCCGACGATGGCCCCGAGCACAATGAAAAACGGGAACATGGCCACTAGAAAGAAATAGGAGAGCTGCGCGGCAAGATCGTCGCAATGGTCGTCCAGCACGGCCTTCCATACGTGTTTGAGCCAATCGCCAAAAGACAGGTCGGCGTCGGAACCAAAAATCCGCGCCCAGTGTCGCGGCGCTTTGGGGCAAGACTGGGCCTTCCCTTTGCGCAGTTGGATTCCCCCCTTGTTTTTCTTCTCTTTTCTTTCGACCAAGAAAAATCCGACGTCTTCAGCAAGGGTTCCTGAAACCCTTTTACCACGTTGCGCCGGGAGCTTCAACGGCCGGGCCCGAACAAGGCCGCCAGGCAGGCCAGCGGCTTCACACCTTGAAGACCCGCGCGGCAACCCGCGGCCGGGGTCCGGGGATCGAGCCCGGCTCTACTCGACTCCCGTGAGTTTGAAGACGTAAGCCGCCGCCGTGGCCGACGTCTGGGCTCCGAGCGGCGGAAGCTCAACGTGGAGCTTGCCATCCTTTTCGCGCCACTTAAGCGGATTGGTGGATCCCAGCAAAGTGACGGTCGTAGTGCGGGAAGGCTTGGGTGCGCTCAGCACCAGTTCACGGCCCGGCCAGCTTTCCGCAATGGCGTAAACGGCGCCCGCGCGCGTGGTGTAGCGAACGTCGCCTTCGGAGCTCTCGCGCCACGGGCGGGAGCTGTAAATGGCTTCTCCGTTCACTTTGAGCCACTGGCCGATCTGCAGCAGCCGCTCCTGCATGATGACCGGAATGCGGCCGTCCGCCGTGGGGCCGATATCGAGCAGCAGGTTGCCGCCGCGGCTTACCGTATCCACCAGCAGATCGATCAACTGCCTGGCGGATTTGTAATTGTCGGCCGTCTCCATGCGGTTGTAGCCGAAAGATTTTCCGATGCCGCGGCATTCCTCCCACTTATGAATGTTGGTGTAGTCCGGGAGTGTGCCGTCCACCTTGCCGTATTCGGTGGTGTAGAATCCGCCGTCGTGGCCGCGTGTTTCCTTGCCCCAGCGGTCGTTGACCGCAATCTGGTCTTTCACCGGCGAGTCATTAAAAAGCCAGGCGAGAAACTGGGTGGATTTCCAGAAGGAGCTCGGGTGCGACCACTCGCCGTCGGTCCACAGGATCGAGGGATGGTAGCGCTCCACCAGGTCTTTCATCTGCGGGATCATGTGGTCGGTGACGTAGCGGTGGGGATGATGCAGGTAAAGCGGGTCGTACCATTCATAAAGGGAATAATAAAACCCCATCCGCAGGCCGCGGGCCTTGACGGCCTTGCTCAGCTCGCCGGCCAGGTCCTGGTGCGGGCCCACGTCCACGGCGTTCCAGTTCCAATTGGCAGGACACGGCCACAGGCAGAAACCTTCATGGTGCTTCGAGGTCAGCACCACGTAGCGTGCCCCGGCGCGAGCAAACAGATCGGCCCACTGCGCGGGATTAAAAAGCCTGGCCTTGAATTGGCTCACGAAATCCTGGTAATGAAAATCCGCTCCGTAGGTCCGCACGTGGAACGCCCAGGTGGGCCCGTTCTTATTGTGCATGTGATACCAGTACCACTCGGCGTAGGCGCCGCCGCCGCGCGCGTGCGGGTCCGCAAAGGCGGGAACGGAATAGACTCCCCAGTGAATAAAAATGCCGAACTTGGCCTGGTCAAACCACTCGGGAGTGGGGCGCTTGTTGAGCGACGCCCAGTTGGGTTGATAATGAACCGCCTGGGCCCACGCCCCAAGCGGCAACGCGAAGAAAACGATGGCAGCCAGCAGCTTGTTTTTCATGCCGCCGATTGTACAACATCCCCGTCGCAGAAGTCGCGGGCGCATCATCGTCCGCCGTGGAAAATGC
>CAYWMN010000161.1:5362-8663 GCA_964459065.1 uncultured Acidobacteriota bacterium
TGCAGCAGCTCATTCTCTCCAAAGGATCACAAGAATCATGCAAACTCCCAGGTTGATGGCTGTGCTGGCGCATCCCGATGACGAATCGCTCGGGGTGGGCGGCACGCTGGCCAAATACGCAAGCGAAGGCGTCGAAGTCTTTCTGGTGACCGCCACGCTCGGCCAGAGCGGACGCTTCCGCGGCCATCAGCAGGATGACGACCGGCATCCCGGCCCCGCGGCGCTGGCCGAAATCCGCGAGGCGGAGCTGCGCGCCGCGGCTGCGACGCTGGGCATCCGCGAAGTCTCCATCCTCAACTATCACGATCAGCAACTGGACCGCGCCGATCCGCGCGAGGCCGCGGGCGCCATTGCCGGGCACCTGAGGCGCGTCCGGCCCGACGTCGTCGTGACCTTTGGGCCCGACGGCGCTTACGGCCATCCCGATCATATTGCGATCTCGCAGTTTGCCGGCGCGGCCATCGTCGCCGCCGCCGACCCTGCGTTTGCCTGCGAAGCCGGCGCGGCCCCGCATGCGGTGTCAAAGTTTTACTATATGGCCTGGCCCGAATCCACCTGGAAGGCTTACCAGTCCGCTTTCCGCAAACTGGTTTCCAGGGTCGACGGCGTTGAACGCCAGGCCGTGCCGTGGCCCGACTGGGCGCTCACCACGGTGATCGATACCCGGAGCGTCTGGCCGACGGTGTGGCGGGCCATCTGCTGCCATGAATCGCAAGTGACCGCCTACGAGCGGTTGAAAGACCTGTCGCCCGAAGATCTCGAGGCGTTGTGGGGCCGCCAGTCGTTCTACCGGGTCTTCAGCCGCGTGAACGGCGGCCGGGCGAAGGAAACGGATCTGCTGGAAGGGATTCGGAAGCCGTAGCAAAGGAGTCCATCATGGATGGCGATTCGGGCCGGAAAGCCCCGCTTGCAATGGACGCAGAGACCTTCCGCAAGCTGGGACACCGGCTTGTCGATCAGCTCGCGGAGTTTCTGGAATCTTTGCCCCAGCGTCCGGTCACCCGGGATGAACCCGCGCCGGTGGTGCGCGCCGCGCTCGACCTCACGGCTCCGCTGCCCGAAAACGGAACCGATGCCGGCCCTTTGCTGGAAGAGACGGCAACCCAGCTATTCGCTCACTCGCTTTTCAACGGACACCCGCGTTTTTTTGGATACATCACCTCGCCGCCCGCGCCCATCGGAATTCTCGGCGACTTTCTGGCCTCCGCCGTGAACGCCAACATGGGCGCCTGGAACCTTTCGCCGGCCGCGAGCGAAATTGAAGCCCAGGCCGTGCGCTGGATTGCCCAGCTCATCGGCTACCCGGCCGACTGCGGCGGGCTGCTGGTGAGCGGCGGCAACATGGCGAACTTTGTCGGCTTTCTGGCGGCGCGCGCGGCGCGTGCGGGCTGGGATGTGCGCGAGCGCGGCGTTGCCGAAGCCTCCGAGCCCCGCCTGCGCGCCTACTGCTCGGCGGAAACGCACACCTGGATTCAAAAGGCCGCCGACCTTGCCGGGCTGGGCACCGCGTCGGTCCGCTGGATTGCAACCGATGCGAGCCAGCGCATGGACGTTGACGCCTTGCGCCGCCAGATTGAACGGGACATCGCCCAGGGCGAGCGGCCCTTTCTGGTGGTGGGAACGGCAGGCTCGGTGAGCACGGGAGCCGTTGACCCGCTGCCCCGGATCGGCGCGCTGGCCAAAGAATTTGGGCTCTGGTTCCACGTGGATGGAGCCTACGGAGGCTTTGCGGCCGCCACTCCCCAGGCGCCCGAAGATCTGCGGGGGCTCAGCCAGGCCGATTCGGTAGCCGTTGATCCGCACAAATGGCTCTACGCTCCGCTGGAAGCCGGCTGCGCGCTGGTGCGCCACCCGGAAGCGCTGCGCGCGGCCTTTGCCTACCACCCGCCCTACTATCATTTCAAGGAGCAGGTCATCAACTACGTCGACTATGGGCCGCAGAACTCGCGCGGCTTTCGCGCCCTCAAAGTGTGGCTGGCCTTGAAGCACGTTGGAGCCGCGGGCTATCGCAAGATGATCGCCGACGATATTCGCCTCTCGCAGGCCATGGCCCGGGCCCTCAGCCGCCCTGCGGAGTTGCAGCTTGTGACGCAGGCGCTGAGCATTACAACCTTCCGCTACGTGCCGCGCGATCTTCGGGAAAAGCTGGGAGACGAGCAGGTTGAACGCCATCTCGACGCCCTCAACCAGGAGCTGGTTGACCGCCTGCAGCGCGGCGGCGAAGCCTTCGTTTCCAACGCCGTGGTGGGAGGCCGTTACGTGCTGCGCGCCTGCATTGTGAACTTCCACACCGCTCAATCCGACGTTGAGGCGCTGCCCGAAATTGTGGTGCGCCTGGGCCGCGCCGTGGATGCCGAGCTGCGTCGGGCCCAAGGCTGAGTTCGCGATGCCACGCGGCAGCGTTTCCTCAAGCTCGCCGCGCTCAGCAATTTTGAAAGGCCGGGAGAATTTGGCGTGGGCGCGGCTTGCGCGCGCCGGGCGCCACGGTCGACAATGATTCTGTTATGCTCACTGACCGCCAACCGCGCAAGCGGGTCCTGTTGGCCGATTTCCTCAAAAGCGACGGCGACCACTCGCTCGCCCTTCCGCCCGACAGTCGCCTGAAGGCGCCCGCGGCATCGCTTGAAGCGGCGCTCAAGGCGGACAAGATCACCGAAGTCCGAAAGTTGTGCACTCAGTTTGTCAGCGCCGCGGCTGATTTCTATCAGGTGGCACCGACTCCCATTCGCGTGCTGGCGGCGCGCCCCCTCCGCAGCCGCGAGGGCTGGTCCCTGGAGCTCTATGGAGATTACCGTCCCGATACCAAAGTTATCCGCGTCTGGATGAGGACCGCCGTGCGCAAGCGGGTCACTTCTTACGGCACCTTTCTCAGCACGCTCTGCCACGAATTCTGCCACCACCTCGACTACGAACTCCTCCGGTATCGCGACTCCTGGCACACCCGCGGCTTCTATGATCGCGCCGCCGTGCTCTACCACCACGCGCGGGGCACGCCGCCCAAACGCCTGTTCTGGACCAAAACCTCCAGCGGGTGCTGGATGATCGACTGGCCGCGCACCAATCGCGGCAGTTGAAGGAGCAAGCTGCGCAGGCGGGTAGCGCCGATCTTTAGATCCGCGGCTTTTGCCTTGGTAGCCGCGACACTGGCTTCTGTGTCGCGGGCTCTTCGTAGCGCCGTCCTCCCACGTGTCATTCCGAGGAGCCGCAGGCGACGAGGAATCTGCTTTCCGCTTGTAGGCGCGGTGTTCCCTGGCTGGCGCAGAGGCGCCCTCGCGGCTCTGCGGTTTACCAACAACGTAGC
>CAYWMN010000162.1:0-1692 GCA_964459065.1 uncultured Acidobacteriota bacterium
GACCCAAAGACAATCCAGCCCGGGGAAGGCTCACCGGCCGCGAAAAACCGGCCGAGGATCGAGGCGCCGCGCGGAGCCAGGCTGACCTGCCAGGGATGGCGGCAAGAGGCCGCCCTGCGCATGCTGATGAATTCGGAGGCATCGGCTGAGGCGCCGCCGCCTTTGTGGCTGCAGCAGGCTCGGCCCCTCAAAGACCCCGATTCCCTTACTGCAATATCTCATTTGATCCAGAGGTTAAAGGACGACGAAACACTGCTGGTGGAATCGGGCGGTGCGGCCGGCGTCTACAAAACCCATGCCGGGGCGCCGCGGATGGTGCTGGCCCCAGCAGCTCGTGAAAGCTCTGCCGAATCTGCACCGCTTCCCGAAGCTGACCGGGCAGCCAGCGCGCTGTTCGGACGCGACGCCGCCGGCAGTTGGACGCGGGTCTCCGGCCAGCAGACGCTCCAAACCGTTTACGAGACCTTCGGCGCCCTGGCCCGGGCGCACTTTGGCGGCGAGCTCAAGGGACGGCTGATCGTTTCCGGCGGGATGGGCTCGACGGGAGGCGCCCAGCCGCTGGCTGCAGCCCTGCACGGAGCCGCCTTCCTGGGGATCGACGTCGAAAGCGAAACCATCACGGGACGCATTCGGACGGGCTATTGCGATTTCTGCGTCAACAGCCTGGATGAGGCGCTGCGCATCCTGAAAAACGCCGTGCGCGAACGGCAGCCCGTCTCCGTGGGGCTGGTGGCGAATTGCGCAGACATTCTGCCGGCCCTCGCCAGCCGAGGCGTCGTGCCCGATATCCTGACCGACCTCACTGGAGTGGATGAATACGCCGCCCACGGCCTCAGCCTTGAAGACGCGGAAGCGCTCAGCCGCAACAACCCCGACGATTATCGCCAGCGCCTTTGCGATTCGCTCGAGCGGCACCTGCAGGCCATCGCCGATCTTCAGAAACTGGGCGCCGTGGTGTTCGACTTTGGAAACCATTTGCAGGATTTTGCGCGCCGGCGATGCGCAATCAGAAGCGAACTTCGGCTACCCGATTTTGTCAGCACTTATCTGCGCCCTGTTTTTGCCCAGGGCCGGGCGCCTCTGCGTTGGACGGCGCTTTCAGGCGAACGGGGCGATATCCGCCGCGCCGACGAATTGCTGCTGGAACTTTGCGCGGACGACGGCAGGACGGCCGGCTGGATTCGCCAGGCGCGAAAGTACGTGAAGTTCAACGGGCTGCCGGCCCGCACCGCCTGGCTGCTCCCCGAGCAGCGCCGGAGGTTCGCCGAGCGGCTGAACGGCCTGGCCGCTGCCGGAGAGTTGAAGGCTCCGGTGGTGGTGGCGCGCGACCAGATGATTTGCCGCACCGAACTTCTGCGGTTGCTTCAGGAGGGCGGAGGCACGGCGAATGAGCCGGCCCTCCAGGAGGCGCTCAACGAACTCGCCTCAGGGACCGCGTGGATGTGGCTGGAAAGCGAAGGAGCGAAAACTCCGGACACATGCCCCGCAACCCAAACCGTCGTGGCCGACGGCACGCCCGGCGCCCAGGCTGCCCTGCAACGCCTGATGGAAGGCGAAGACACCTTCAGCCTCCTGGGCGGGGATGAAACCGGCGAAGCTCAAGCGACGAGCCCGCAGCGCTCTGCTGCCGAAAGGCAGCGCGGCTAGCCGCTAGCCCGCCACGAAAGAAATCTCTCAACTCTTCTTCGAGGT
>CAYWMN010000162.1:1792-8627 GCA_964459065.1 uncultured Acidobacteriota bacterium
GGAGCCCCAGACCGAGATTTTGCGGCTTTCCCTGTGCTAAATTCGTAGGGTGCAAACCATTGTTGAGTGCGTGCCGAACTTCAGCGAGGGAACAGACGCCGGCAAAATCGAGGCTATCGTCCAGGCGATCCTTGCAGGCCCGGATGTTTATCTGCTCTCCAAGTCCATGGACCCGGACCACAACCGCACGGTCGTGACCTTTGCGGGAACCCGCGAAAGCGTCGGCGAGGCGGCGCTGCGCGGCATCGGCAAAGCCGCCGAACTGATCGACCTGAACAACCACCAGGGAGTGCACCCGCGCATCGGCGCCACCGACGTAGTGCCCTTCGTCCCGATTGAAGGCGTGACGCTCGAAGACTGCGCGGCGGTCGCGCGCACGGTGGCGGAGCAAACCTGGCGGCGCTTCCGCATTCCGACCTACCTGTACGCCGCCGCCGCCCGCCACCCGAAGCGGCAGCATCTGGAGCACGTCCGCCGCGGCCAGTTCGAGCGCTTGCGCGACGAGATTCGCAAGAACCCCGACCGTCACGCTGACTTTGGAGGCGCGCGCCTGCATCCCACCGCGGGAGCCACCGTCGTCGGCGCGCGAAAATTCCTGATCGCCTATAACATCAACCTGAAGACTTCCGACCTGGAACTGGCCAAAGCGATTGCCAGAAAAATCCGGGCCTCCTCGGGAGGGCTTCCGGCCGTAAAAGCCATGGGCGTGGAACTGAAAGCGCGCAACATGGTCCAGGTGTCGATGAACCTGACGGACTTTGAAACCACTTCGCCCGCCACGGTGTTTGATGCGGTGGCGCAAGAAGCCGCCCGCGCCAAGGTCGCCATTGCCGGCAGCGAGATTGTCGGCCTGGTGCCGCGCCGCGCCATCGAAGACGTAGTGGCGCACTATCTGAAAATTCATCCCTTCCATTCCGACCTGATCGTCGAGAACCGCCTGGCTCGGGCAATCGACGAAGCGCCGCAGAAACGAACGGCCACCCGCAAAGCGCGTCAATAGCCGCCCTACCGGGCGCCTGCACCAGGGCTTGCGGCGGGACTTCCGCTGCAAGCGGCTTTTAGAGTTGATCCAGCTTTAGATTTGGAGGATAATCGACATTAATCTTCAAGCATAAAGTTCGATTAATCTGGCCGATGAATCACCAAAAGGACAAGGAACATCTGAAGGCGGACGGGACTAAAACCGGCGAAACCACCGTCCCCGTTTCACTGGAGGGACTGCACGGCACGGTGGACGTGCCCTCGCATGATGCCGGATTCTGGAAGCATTGGTGGGCCTTTGTGGGCCCGGCGATTCTGGTGAGCGTCGGCTATATGGACCCGGGCAACTGGGGCACGGATCTGGCGGCCGGCGCCGCGTATAAGTACGGTCTGCTGTGGGTGGTGGCGCTGGCCAGCCTGATGGCGATTTTTATGCAGGTGATGGCCGCCCGGCTGGGGGTGGTCACCGGCAAGGACCTGGCGCAATGCTGTCGTGACTGGTACCCGCGTTGGACGCGTGTCCCCAACTGGGTATTCTGCGAAATCGCCATTGCCGCTTGCGACCTGGCGGAGGTGCTGGGCAGCGCCGTGGCGCTGAATCTTCTTTTCAGCATTCCCCTGCTGTGGGCGGTGATCATCACCGGAGCCGACGTGCTGCTGCTGCTGGCCCTGCAGCGGTTCGGGATGCGGACCATTGAAGCGGTGGTGCTGCTGCTGGTGGCCACGATGGGGGGGTGCTACTTCATCGAGATTTTTGTGCTGCCGCAAACGCGCCCCAGCTTTGAAGCGATGGGCCTGGCGATGCTGCGGCCGGATTTCGGCCAGAGCGGCATGGTCCTGGTCGCCATCGGCATCATCGGCGCGACCGTGATGCCCCACAACCTCTATCTGCACTCGGCGCTGGTGCAGAGCCGCAAACTGCAAAAGGACGAGCGCTCGGTCCGAAGCGCCATTAAGTTCAACACCATCGACTCCACGGTGGCCTTGGCGATTGCTTTCTTTTTAAATGCCGCTATTCTGGTTCTAGCGGCCCTGGTCTTTTTCGGCAAGACAAACGTGGCGCTGCCGGGCGGCGGGGTTGTGCATTTCAGCCCGGACAGCGACTGGATCCGCGTCGCCTACCTGACCCTGGCTCCGCTGCTGGGGACCGCGCTCGCAAGCACTTTGTTCGCCGTGGCGCTGCTGGCAAGCGGACAAAGCAGCACCATTACGGGCACCCTGGCCGGGCAGGTGGTGATGGAAGGGTTCATGCGCTGGCGCATCCGGCCCTGGCTGCGGCGGATGATCACCCGCATGCTGGCCATCATTCCGGCGGTGCTGATTATCGGTGTGCGCGGGCAAAGCAGCGTGACGGACCTGCTGGTATTGAGCCAGGTGGTGCTGGCCATGCAACTGCCTTTTGCGATGTTCCCGTTGCTGCATTTCACCACGTCGAAAGTGCGCATGGGCAAGTGGCGGAACGGCTGGTTTCTGATCATCGCCGGCTGGACAAGCGCGCTGCTGATTACGGCCATGGACATCTACGGACTGCCGGAAGCCCTCAAAGGAACCTTGAGGGTCATCATCGGCCACTAAGCCCGCCCGATGAAGCCACTGCGGCCGAGAGGAAGTTATGTACCAAGACATTCTGGTGACGCTCGACGCGACCCCGACCGACCGGGCCATCATCGAACACATCAAGGAACTGGCCCGGATCATGCAAAGCCGGGTGACCTTGCTGCACGTGGCCGACGGCTGGGCGGCCAGGATGTACGGCGCCGACGCCGTGGGCCCGGAAGTGGACGAGGATACGGAGTATTTGCGGAAGGTCAAAGCGGAGTTCGAATCCGTGGGCATTGCCACCGAGGCGGCGCTCGCCTACGGAGACCCGGCCAGCGAAATCATCAAATGGATCGAGAAGGAAGGCTGCGACCTGGTGGCCATGAGCACCCACGGGCATCGGCTGATCGGCGACTTATTGCGCGGAACCACCGCGCCCCGGGTGCAGCACCGCGTCAGCGTGCCGGTGTTGCTGCTGCGAGCCAAGTGAACGGCGGTGAGAGTCCGCGAGGGTGAGCCCCGGGCCGCCCGATAGGCCTTCCCGCCGCGCGCCCGGGCAACCCGGCGCCCGACCGGCGCACCATCAACTGAAGAGCCCTTTGCCCATGCTGATTCCCGGTTATGCCACGCCGGAAGGAACCCACCGGTTTCGCGAGCGGTTTGCCGCGCGGTTGCCCGGAAATTACCGCGAGGCGCAGAAGCTCTGGACCGCCTCAATCGGCCTGGGAACCTATCTGGGCGATCCCACGGCGGAGGTCGACGGGCGATACCGCGAGGCGGTGGTTCAGGCGGCGCGGGCGGGCACGAACGTTTTTGATACGGCGGCCAATTACCGCCATATGCGCAGCGAACGGGCCGTCGGCAAGGGAGTCGCGGATCTGATCGCTTCCGGCGCCGCCCGGCGGGACGAATTGATCGTCGCCACCAAAGGCGGATTCCTGGCCTTCGACGGCGAACTCACTCAAGACCCTGGCGATTACTTCCGAGAACAATTGATTGAGCCCGGCATCGTGCAGGCGGAGGAAGTGGTAGCCGGCTGCCATGTGATCTCGCCCCGGTACCTGGCCCATCAGATCGAAGTGAGCCGCAAAAACCTGGGCCTGGAGGCCATCGACATTTATTACCTGCACAATCCCGAAACCCAGATCAAGGAAGTCTCGCGCGAAGAGTTGATGCGCCGCCTGAAGGCGGCGTTTGCGGCGCTGGAGCAGGCGGTGGCCGAAGGCAAAATCCGCTGGTACGGAACCGCGACCTGGAACGGCTACCGGGTGCGGGCCGAGGCCGAAGACGCGCTCAACCTGGAATCGGTTCTTGACGCCGCCAGGGAGGCGGGCGGGCAGGATCATCATTGCCGGGCCGTACAGTTGCCGTTCAACCTGGCCATGCCGGAAGCGCTCACCGCCAACACGCAGACGATGGGCGGCAAGCAGGTTCCGTTTCTGCACCTGGCGCGCGATCGCGGCCTGATGGTTTTTGCAAGCTCGAGCCTTTTGCAGAGCCGGCTCGCGGGCGGACTGCCCGAGCCAATCCGCCGGAAGATTCCCGGACTCGATACGGACGCCCAGCGCGCCCTGCAGTTTGTCCGGTCGACACCGGGCATCACCTGCGCGCTTTCCGGGATGAGCCGGCGCAAACACCTGGAGGAGAATCTTGCGACGGCCCAGATCGAGCCGCTGAGCTTGCCCGAATACCGGAAGATCTTTACGTAACGGCGCGCGCCTTGACAAGGGAATGGCTTTTCGTTAGGTTGCGCTTTATCGGCATTTTCATCCCATCGGAACTGAGAGGAAGCCTTGCCCTCGAAACCCATCATCACTATCACCACGGATTTCGGCGACCGCGACCACTTTGTGGGCGCGATGAAGGGCGTCATTCTGAACATCAACCCCGACGCCCTGATCGTGGACATCAACCATCAGGTGGAATCCTACGACATCTTCGACGGCGCTTTCACGCTGGGACAAAGCTATCACTATTTTCCGCCCGGCACGATTCACCTGGTGGTGGTCGATCCGGGAGTCGGTTCCTCGCGGCGGGCCATTGTGGTCCGCGCCGGCAAACACCAGTTCGTGGCGCCCGATAACGGCGTGCTTTCGCTGGTCTACGAGCGGGAAGAAAACGCCGAGGTGCGCGACGTAACCGCCAGCCATTACTTCCTGGAGCCGGTCAGCAACACCTTCCATGGGCGCGATATCTTTGCTCCGGTGGCCGGCTGGCTGAGCCGCGGAGTTGAAAACGAGAAATTCGGCGAAGTCATCACAGATTACGCCAGGTTCGCGGCTCCGCGCGTGAAACGGGAAAACGGCAACCAGGTGAAGGGCGTGGCCATCAAGGTGGATAAATTCGGCAATCTCATCACCAACATCCGCCCGGAGGACGTCCCGCAGCTTTTTTTGGAGAACCCGCCGCGCTTCCGGATCATCGTCAGGGAGCACGAGGTGACGCAGGTTTATTCCTCCTTCGCCATGGGCCGGCCGTCGGAGCTTTTCGCCATCGCCGGCAGTTCCGGATTTATCGAGATCGGCATGAACCAGGGCGCCGCCGCCAAAGCCTTGAACGCCGGCCGCGGCGTGGAAGTCACGGTGGTGTGGGAAGGCGATGCGGCAGCGGCGGGTTAGCCCGCCGCGCGCGTCATCTGGAATCGCCTTTGGAGGGCGCGGAAGCCATCTTCAGGCGCAACCCCGACCCGGAAAGCTTCTCGATCTTAACCTTCGCAATCCGCAATCCATCCATTTTGATCACGGTATAAACCCGCCCCTCGTAGGTAAAATTCTCATTTCCTTTGGGAATGGTGCCCAGGCGGTCCAGCACAAAACCGGCCAGCGTTTCGTAGCCTTCACCGCGCGGCACCACAATGCCGTAATCGTCGGCCAGCTCCCGCAGGCTGAGCGCGGCGTCCACCACCAGAACGTGTTCGCTGACCTGCTGGATGGCCGCTTCTTCCCGGTCGTACTCGTCCTGAATTTCACCCACAATCTGCTCCAGAACATCTTCAATGGTGACCAGTCCCACAAAGGTTCCGAACTCATCCACCACCAGAGCCAGTTGGGCGTGGCGGCGCCGTGTTTCATCGAGCAGCTTGATCAGCGGCATGGCTTCGGGAACAATCATCGGGACATGCAACAGCGAGCGCATGTCGAGCGGCTGGGTGAGCGGGATGTTGTGCTGCAGGCGGTCCATGGCGACGGCCAGAAGGTCTCGGGCGTAAAGGATGCCGATGATGTGGTCGGGCGATTCTTCGTAAACCGGAACGCGCGAATGCTGGTCGGTCACAATCCGCTCCAGAAGGTAACCGAGATCGTTGCTGAGCGGCACGGAAACAATCTGCGGCCGGGGAACCATGATCTCCCGCACCAGGACGCGGTGAAGATCGAAAACGCTGTGGATCATCTCTTCCTGCTCTTCAGCGAGCAGGCCCCGCTTGCGGACGGCCGCCACGATTAGTTCCACTTCCTCCAGGCTGTGGAGCTCCCGGTGGCCGGCCGAAGCCGTGACGCCGACCCCGCGGGCCACCCGCACGGCCAGCCAGTCCATGATCACAACCGGATAGTGGACGGCGCGCATATAAACGGTGAGAGGCCAGGAAACGAGCAGGGAGACCTTCTCGGCGCGCTCGTAGCCGATGGTTTTGGGAGCCAGCTCGCCGAACACCATCAGCAGGCCCGTAATCAGCAGAAAGGCGATCAGGGTTGCCGTGCCGTGGGAAGCAAGACCGACCCAGTGCTGCATTCTATCTTCCAGCAGCACGCGAATATCGGCAGCCAGCATGGACTCTCCCAGCCAGCCCAGCACCAGGCTTGCGGCCGTAACGCCCAACTGCAGGCCCGAGAAAAGACGGCCGGGATAGGCCAGCTGCTTTTGCACCAGCGTGGCCCGGACGCTTCCCAAGCGCACCAGTTGCTGCAAGCGGCTGCGCCGGACGCTCAGCAGCGAAAATTCCGCCGCCACAAAAAAGGCGTTCACCACCACCAGTGCCAGGATCAGCACGCCTTGAAGGAATAGAGTCATCTTAGGGAACCCTGATTGTATTCTAGACCGAAAGCCCGCCTGAAGCGACCTGGGCACCGGCCCGCAGCCGCAAGGCTTCCACCGCAGTGTATCGCAAGAAAGCTCGAACGAGGAGGGGATTGATAAAATCTGTTTTTCATTACCTTCAAGCCGCCGCTTGACGATGAGGCGGCGAACCCGGCCGAGGTTCTGCTAAAATAGGTTGAATGTACGATGATATCGCCGCCGTGGTTAAGAATGAGCCCCTCACGGGCGGCCACTTTCTTTTGCATCTTGATTGTCCGCGGCAAGCCCGGGCCGCGCGCCC
>CAYWMN010000163.1:0-8613 GCA_964459065.1 uncultured Acidobacteriota bacterium
CGGCCGCGTGATGGTCACCATCATCTGGTCAATGGGCATCACGCCGTTGTCCACGCCGATGATGACCCGGGGGAAATTCGTGGTGGGGAAAACCGCGACAGGAATCGTAAGGCCCAGATAGGCGCCGACCAGGGCAAGGGCAATGATTAAGAACAGAATCGGCTTGGTCTCCCGCGCAAACCAGTAGCGGGAGGCCTCCTGGCGCGGTTCAGGCGCCGGCGGAGCCGATGGCGGTCCGTTGGGATGATCCATGAGCCTAATACTTCACCTTGGTGCCGTCCGGAAGAGCGTAAGCGCCTTGGCCCACAATTAACTCTCCTTCCTTCAGCCCGCTGATGATTTGCACCTTGCCGTCCTGCTCGATGCCGGTTTGCACTTGCGTCTGGTGAGCAATGCCGGCCGAATCAATGGCCATTACGTAGGCGCCAGTCCCCTGCTCTGACTGAAGCGCCGATCGCGGAATCACCAGAGCGTTGGGAACCTGTTTCGTCGTGACCGTCACGCTGACCGTTGAGCCCGGCTTCAAGCGGTTGCCGGGGTTGGGGGCCCGGACCCACACCTGGACGGTCGTGCTGTCCGGGTCGAGCGCCGGGCTCACGACCGTCACTTTACCTTTGACGGCCTGCGCTTCACCCGGCGCTGCAATCTGGGCGGCGTCGCCGACCCTCAGCCCTGCGGCTTCAGAGGCTGGAATATGCGCGCGGGCCACCACCTGCGCGAGATTCATCACCGTCATCAGCGGAGTGCCGGACGCAGCCATCTGCCCCCGGTAGAGAGGCCGGTCGGTCACAACGCCTGTAATGGGACTGCGAATTTCAGAATACGAAAGCTGCGCCTTTGCGTTTTCATACCGGCCTTTGGCCGCCGCCAACTGTCCCTGCGCGGCCTTCAGCTGCGCCCGCAAACCCACCGAGTGCAACTTTTCAAGCCGCTGTTGGGCCGCCTGCAACTGCGTTTGCGCCTGGGTCAGTCCCACTTCTGCCTGGTTCAGTTGCTTCCCGGCCAGAGCGCCTTCCCGGTAGAGCTTCTTGCTGCTGGTATAGAGCGCTTTGGCGGCCTTGTAAGAGGCCTTTGCGCTTTCCACGTTTCCCTTCGCCTGCTGAATTTGCTCGGGAAGGTTGGCGGCGGAAATGCTTTCGTAGTTCGCTTCGGCCTGCTCGTAAGCGCCCTTGGCTTCAGCGGCGGCGGCGGCCAGATCGCTGTTCTCCAGTTCAGCAATCCGTTGCCCCGCCCGCACCCGATCGCCGCGCTCGACATAGAATTCTTTTACCGGCGCACTGATTTTGGGCACGATGGTCGCCTGGTGGATGGGGTAGAGAACCGCCTCGGACGAGACCTGCTGCCGGATCTCCGCGCGCTCCACGCGGACCGCCTGAACCGAGACCAGCGGCTGGGCTTCCGGCGCTTGTTTGCCGCCGCATCCCGCCATCACCACCGAAGCGCCCAGCACCAGCAGGGCCGGCATCCACGCTCGCCAGCGGCGCCAGGCAAAGCACCGCGACGAATTTCGGCGCCGGGTGATTGGTCTCTCCGGTGGTGCAGGTGGCTCATTGCGCATGGGTTAGAAGCTCCCCGTGAGGGTCTGGAGGTTGGCGAGCGCCACGCGGTAGCGAGCCAGCCCTGTCGCATAACTGTCGCGGGCCTGCGTCAAAGTGTTCTCAGCGTTCAGAACGTCCAGCACCGTTGCGTCTCCGGCCTTGTAGCGCAGCGTGTTCAACCGCAAGCTTTCAGCCGCAAGTTTTGCGGAACTCTGCAAGGTGCTCAGTTCCGACCGGGCTGTGCGCGCTTCATTATAGTAGGAATACAGATTCTTCAAAACTTGACGTTGGGCAAAGCTCAGTTCCACACGAGCCTGCCGCCGCTGGTATTCGGCCTGGTGCAGCTGGCTCAGCGTGGAGCCCCAGTGCCACACCGGCAGGTTGAGCGTGGCGGTTACAAAGAAACCCAGATTGGGAAGCCGGCCGGCCTCCGGCGCTGCACTCGTTCGGCTGCGGAGCGCCAGGGCGTTGGCTTCAATTCCGTAATCGAGCTCAACTGAAAGCGTCGGCAGAAAAGCCGCTTTTGCTTGCGAGACTCCGTATTTTGACTCGCGCACGGCCGCCAGGGCGGCGCGAATTTCCGGATTGCTCGCTTGCGCCAGCCTCGTTGCCTGCCCCAGAGTCGGCAGCGCCGGCGAAATATCCAAATCGTCCACCACCGTGAAGTTCTGATTAAAATCCGGGAACAGCATGACTCCTAATGCAAGGTGGGCGTTTTCCATGGCCAGCTTAGCTTGCCGGAATGCCTGCAGCTGCCGGTTATGTTGGATCTGGAAAGTAATGACATCGCTGTGAGCGACTTCACCGCCTTTTTCCAACTCCCGGCTTGCCTGGAGCGAGCGCCGGGCCTGGTCCAGGCTCTGTTGGGCTGTGGCGTATTGGTGCTCGGCCAGTACCAGCGCGTAGTAGGCCTGTGTCACCACCACCTTCAGCCCGCGCCGTGCAATTTCCTGCCGCGCGCGCGCCATCTCCTCGGCTGCGGTGGCCTGCCGGTATCCGGCAAGGGTGAAAGTGTTCGCGGACAAGGATTGCCGAAAAACTCCCCAGGCGCGGTAGACGTGGATGCCGTCGTTGGTGACGAATCTGCCGGCGGGAAGCACGCCGTTGCCCTGCGTGGTGAGGTCCTGCATGGTGTAGTCGGCGGAAGGCAGAAGCGCCGCCCGCGATTGAACCACGTTCGCGCGGGCCATTTGGGTTGCCGTCACCGCCGCCTGGAATTGAGGGCTGAATTCTTTTGCCCGCTTGAGCGCGTCTTCGAGCGTCAGCGTGAGGGGTGCATTGCGGTCAGGGTCTGCCGCCCCGGATTGCGACAAGCGCGCGACGCCGCCGAGTGAGGTTGTGCCGGCGGCGTCGATGCCGCCCTGTTGTCCGGCGGCCGGGATGCTCGTTATCGCAAGCATCAGGATCATGGGGATCAGGAGACTCAATAATCGAAGCCTGTTGGGGTCGCGTGGCACGGTTACCTCCGAATGCGGATTTCTTTTATCCTTTCCGTTCACCGCCGCCGGGTTCGGGAAGCGCTGCCGGCGGTTGCGCAAAGACCAGCCGGCCGGCATTGCAATCTCCGGAAAAGAGTTGGAGTTTGATCGGCAATCTTACGCTCCAAGGCCTGCCTCAACGCGAACTGCCCTTGCCTGAAGATTTCACCGGCGGCATCTTCCAGCCCCTCCTCAACCATATCCGAACCGGTCGGGGTGATACCTGAATTATGGATTAATTTTTGTTTAGCTGGAAATCGCGCGGAAGTTTATCGCCCCTAATTCTGCAGTTGGTGGCAACTTCCGCAATCCGTGGTCGCTTTTTTTTCGCGGTGGCAATCCACGCACCACTTCATGGATAGAGGGGTTTCGCGCCACAAGCGGTCGCGCTTGGCCACCGGTCCGTGGCAGACCCGGCATTGGACGCCGGCGTCAAGATGCGTCTGGTGGCTGAAGAAGACGAAGCTCGGAATCTGATAAACCCTGACCCAGCGAATGGGCCTTTTCCGCTGCGCGTATTCAGCAAGTTTCTTGATGGCCGGCCGGTCTTTGCCGATGGCGCTGTGGCAGGTCATGCACTTGGACACGGGCGGCAGGCTCATCGCGTCGCCGGGCTCGGACGCCTTGTGGCAGTCCTTGCATTTCAGCCCCAGAGCGAGGTGCTGTCGATGGCTGAATGGGATGGGCTGGACCGGCGCCGGCGGATGGGCAGGCGCGGTGGAAGCCAAAGCGGCCGAAAGCAACGCCAGCAAACAGAGGTTCAAATCTCCCTCGTGCGCATCTGTTCGGCCAGATATTCCGCCGCCCGCATGGCCAATGCGCTGATGGTCAAGGTTGGGTTCTGGGAGCCGCCGGAAACAAACGCACTGCCGTCGACGACAAACAAATTCTTGATGTCGTGCGACTGGTTGTATTGGTTCAGGACGGAAGTTTTGGGATTGTCTCCCATGCGGCAGGTTCCCAGCTCATGGATACTTTCACCCGGCGGGACCATCTGCCAGTGTTTGGAGATCACTTCAAATCCCGCCGCCTGGCACAATTCGTCGGCAACCTGCATCGAGTCCTTGGCCATGGCAAATTCATTGTCGGTGTATTGGGCTTGCACGTGGAGCGCCGGGATGCCCCAGGCATCGGTAACATTCTTGTCAATCCGCACATGATTTTCATAGCGGGGCAAGACCTCGCCCATGGTGGTGATGCTGAATCCCGCGCCTTCCACATCGGCCAGCTGCTTGCTTAGAGCCTCGCCGTAGAGCGGAAAATATTGGGCGCCCGGAGTGCCTCCGCTGCCAAAATCAAAGGTGTAACCGCGAATAAAGTTCTTCTCGCGCGTCTTGAGATTGCGGAATCTGGGGACGCAGCCGCTGCCTCCCATCAGCCCCCGCGGCGGATGGCCGCCCCGGGCCTCCGGCACCACGGCAACCACCACGTTTTTGACGTAGAACTCGTCAAACAGGTAGTGCCCCAAAACCCCGCTCGAGTTCGCAAGGCCTGAGTTGAGCAGGATGCGCGTGCTTTCCAGGCAGGAAGCTCCCAGCACCACCACGCGCGCCTTCACGTGAAAATCGTGCCGGCTTCGGCGGTCAATGAAATGAACGCCGTTGGCAAGCCCCGTGTTGGGGTCGGTTGTGACCTCGCGCACGACGGCGTCGGAAACGATCTGCAGGTTTCCCGTTTCGAGCGCCCCCGGCAAGAACAGATTTACGGAACTGGCCAGTTCTCCGCTGGCGCGCCGCACCTTGGTGGTGGCGATGCCCTTGCGGGATGCGGCGGCTTTAAAGCGCCGGATGGAGCCGCTATCGGGGGAGTTGTCTTCAATAAACACCCCGTCGGGAAGCTGCGGCAGGCCCGCCTTCTGGCCGGTCACCCGAAAAATCCGCTCCACCCGGTCGTAGTAAGGGGCCAGGTCTTCATAGCGGATGGGCCAGTTTTCACCGTAGCCGTCGTGATCCTTGCACCGAAACTCGTAATTGCTCAGCCGCAGGCTCCAGCGCCCCCAATACAGACTCTTTCCGCCCACCAGTCGAACCCGGACCCAGTTGTAGGGATCCGAAGGGTTATAGGTGTAGGGATTTTTCTTCTGGTCTGCCCACACGTTGCCGTTGAATTCGCCGGCCTGCGTGACGTTGGGAAAGCGGCCCGGCCGGCCGAAACCACGGTAGGGGAGATCGTAAACTCGTTTAAAGCAGCGGTCCCGCTGGAAGTCCACCGCCGGCCCGGCTTCGAGCATCAGGCAGCGGACGCCTTTGTTGGCCAGGATGTGCGCTACCGTGCCGCCGGACGCCCCGGAACCGATGATCACTACGTCGTAGTCTGTTTTCATATCAGTCATTGATTGGATACCAGTAGATTCCCATGCCGCCCGCCCTGCGGTTCCGGCGGGACACCACGCTGATGTATTCCCGGGAATTCCGGGTGGCTTTCAGTACATCCTCTTTGGCCGCCCGCAGGAATCGCGCAAAAGGGTCCCGGGGCGGTTCGTAGGTCCAGGGTTTGCGCAGGGGAGCAAGAATCGGCGCGGCCTGCTGCGCGTTAAGCTCGGCAAAGGGCTTGCCTGTCCGCTTGCGCGCCTGCTGGTTCAAGTGATCAAGCCCGTTCTTATAAAGCGTGACGCGCTCTGCGGGTGAATGGCCGACCAGAAAATCCAGAAACTCGGCCGCCCCGGCCTCCGCGGCTCCGGGAGTATCGGGCAGCGTGGGAACCAGGATCGAACTCAACTTGCTGAGCGCGGCGAATTGCTCGGCATCAAAAGTCTTGACCACCGTCTCGGCGTGCGTATCCGCCGCGACGGTTGGAGTGTCGGGCATCTCACTGCTGGCGGGCGGGGCCGGGGCTGCCACCTGAGCGGGCAGGGGCAGCGGCAGAGCCATGGCGGCCGGCAGCGTGAGGATTGAGCGAATTGCAGTACGGCGCTTCATCTTCACCTCTTTCATGTCCTTTAATGCCCAAGGCAGGTTCGTGCTTTCCGGATAAGCAGCGTAACCTATCATTGCACCCTTGCTGCTGTCAATAAGCACGATGCCGGAATGTGCGGCCCCTTGCATCCTCAGGATTCTTCTGCCGGTGTTTTGCCGTTTGGCGAGGTTATGGTTTATTCTTAAAGTCGCCGGTTCGCAAAGTGAACGGCCGCTGCAAAATACCCCGCTAACCAGGATGTTATTACTTTCATGACGACAGACCCAAAAACTCTCTCTTCTGATTTACTGCTGCATATTGCCCAGATCCTCGATGTTCCCATGCACGGCTTAGTGGCCGTGATCGAGCTGCTGGATGAGGGCGGCACTGTGCCGTTCATCGCGCGCTACCGCAAGGAAGCGACCGGCAACCTCGATGAGGTGAAAATCCGTGCCATTCAGGAAAAACTCGGCTACTTCCGAGACATTGTGGCGCGGCGGGAGACGATTCTCGCCTCGATCGCCGAGCAGGGCAAGCTGACCGATGAACTCCGCAGCCGCATTGAAGCCACCCTGGACAAGAGTGAGTTGGAGGACTTGTACCTGCCTTACCGGCCGAAGCGCCGCACCAAGGCGACCATCGCTCGCGAAAAGGGCCTGGAGCCGCTCGCCCAGTATCTGTGGACGCAGGAACCGGCGGCCGAGCCGCTCGAAACCCTGGCGGCCGGCTTTGTGGATCCTGAAAAAGGCGTCACCAGCCTGGAAGAAGCGCTCGAAGGCGCGCGCCACATTGTGGCGGAGATGATCAGCGAGGACGCCGATTTGCGCGGCGCTTTGCGGAAAATGATGTTCGAAGAAGGCGTGGTGGTCAGCCGCAAGGCAACCGACGCCGTCGATGAACAAGAGAAATACAAGATGTACTACGAGTACAGCGAGCCGGTGAAAACCATCCCGTCGCACCGCATGCTGGCCATTCGGCGCGGTGAGAGCGAAGGCGTCCTTTACTTCCTGATTGAGCTGGACCCCTTGCGCGCGGTTCCCATGCTGAAAGAACGCATCTTACGGGCCCAGGGCGACTGGACGCCGCAGCTTGAAACGGCCATCGAAGACGCCTGGAAGCGCTTGCTGAACTCCTCCATTCAGGCTGAAATCCGCATGGAAGTAAAGCAGCGCTCGGACGGGGACGCGATTCAGGTGTTTCGGGACAACCTTCATAACCTGCTTCTTGCGCCGCCGGCGGGCCCGCTTTCGGTGCTGGGAATCGATCCCGGCATCCGCACGGGCTGCAAACTGGCGGTCATTGACGAAACCGGAAAATTCCTTGCCCACGATGTTATTCACCTGCACCGGTCCCAAGGCGAAAAGGAGGCCGCCGCCCGGACGCTCGAAACGCTGCTGAAACAGCACAACGTCCGCGCCATCGCCATCGGCAATGGCACGGCTTCCCGTGAGACGGATGCTTTTGTGCGTGATTTCCTGCGATCGAGGCAGCTTGACTCGGTCTTTTCCGTGACCGTCAGCGAATCCGGAGCCAGCGTCTACTCCGCCTCGGAAGTTGCGCGGCAGGAGTTTCCGGACCTCGATCTCACCGTGCGCGGCGCCATCTCCATTGCGCGCCGGTTGCAAGACCCGCTCTCGGAACTCGTCAAGGTCGATCCCAAGTCCATCGGCGTCGGGCAATATCAGCACGACGTTGACCAGCGGCAGCTTCAGGCGTCGCTTGCGAGCGTCATCGAAAGCTGCGTCAACCGCGTGGGTGTTGACCTGAATACCTCATCGTGGACGCTGCTGCGTTATGTTGCCGGCATCTCGGAGCGAACCGCCCAAAGCATCGTCACGTTTCGGAATGAGAACGGGCGATTCCGTTCGCGCGCGCAATTGCAAAAAGTTCCTGGGATCGGTCCCAAGACGTTTGAACAGGCGGCCGGCTTCCTGCGCATCCGCAACGGCGACAACGTGCTGGACATGACGGCCGTCCATCCGGAGTCCTACCAGATCGTGGAACAGATTGCGCAGTCGCTGGCTGTGCCCATCCAGGATTTGATTCGCAACCCGGCGCTTCTCAACAAGGTGGAGCGCAACCGGCTGTCGGCGGGAACCTACACGCTGACGGATATCCTGGAGGAGTTGCGCCGGCCCGGGCGCGATCCCCGCGAGCAGTTTGTGGCTCCCAGCTTCGACGATCGGGTTCACGAACTCGCCGACGTCCAGCCCGGAATGGTGCTCGAAGGCGTGGTCACCAACGTGACCAAATTCGGCGCCTTTGTGGATATTGGCGTTCATCAGGATGGCCTGGTCCACATCAGCGAGCTTGCAAACCGCTACGTGAAGGACGCCTCGGACGTGGTGAAGGCCGGCCAGATCGTCAAGGTAAAAGTCTTAAGCGCGGACCCCAAGACCAAGCGCATCGGGCTTTCCATCAAAGCGCTGCAGGGACCTTCCCGCAAGCCGCAGCCCAGACGGGAACCGGCCGTCGAAGACAAACTCGCGCAGTTGGCTTCAAAGTGGAAGACCCGCTAGCCGCCCTTGGCCGCGGAGCCGCGCTTTCGAGCGCCGGTCATCTCCGCAAGGAGCGCCTCACCCCCGAATTTCTCCTCATCGCCTAGTTCGGCAGCGACCAGATCTGGGCCGGCAGGTTGTGCCCGCATGGTTGCATCAGGAGCTTCCCGGCTGGGCCGAGACCAGCGGCGCTGAGGCACTGGT
>CAYWMN010000164.1:0-8570 GCA_964459065.1 uncultured Acidobacteriota bacterium
ATTAACTCCTGTGATATCAGTCACATCATTGTTCTCAAAAAGTATGATTTGAAGCTTGTTTCGGGCCGGGCCGCTTGACTTGTATGGGTGCGAAGATTAAAATTATACTTTTCGCGCCCGGCGGGCTCTCCAGCCTGATGGGTAGGACGCCGGATGAGCCAAGTTCAACGCCTGCTAGGATTTCTCAGACCTTATCGACTGCGCTTTGCCATAGCCGTTGTCCTGATGGCGGTGGTCGGAGCGTGTGAGGCGATTACCGCCCTTCTGATTAAACCGATCGGCGACAACGTTCTCAAGCCTGGCCAAGACGGCGGAGGCATCCGAATCGTTAGCAGCCTCCCCTGGAATCACCATCCGCTGTACCTGCATGACCTTTTTCCCGGCAACGTCCATAACGTCTGGACCCTGGTCGCCCTGTCGATCATCGTGGTCACCCTCGTGAAGGGCCTGTCGCGGTACACGGCCACCGTCAGCATCAACTTTATCGGCCAGTCCGCCGTCCGGAATCTTCGCAACGAGCTTTATTCCAAAATCGTCCAGCAGTCCATGGCCTTCTTCAAGCGCAACCCTACCGGCCGCTTGCTCTCGGCGATCAGCAATGATACGGACAGAATCCAGTATGTGGTTTCCCAAGTCTGCGCGGATTTCCTGCGTTACTCCTTCACGCTGGTGGGATTGCTCGCGGTCCTTTTCTATTTTGATTGGAAACTGTCCCTGATTTCACTCGTGCTGATACCTTTTGTGGTCTACCCCTCGGCCAACATCGGGCGTTCCATCCGTCGATCCAGTCGCTCCAGCCAGGACAGGATGGCCGACATCAATAACCTGGTGCAGGAAACCTTCACGGGCATCGGCATCGTGAAAGCCTTTGTGATGGAGCATTTTGAGGTCGCGCGGTTTAAGGCGGCCACGCACAAACTGCTCCACACCAATATGCGATGGGTCAAGGCTCAGGCTGCCACAGCGCCGCTCATGGAGCTTTTGAGCATGGTGACAATCGCCGGCATTCTGCTTTATGAGCGCAACGAGATTCTGCACCATGCGCAGACGATGGGTGGATTTCTGGCTTTTGTTTATGCCTTGTTCAAGATGGGCGAACCCATCAAACGGCTGACGGGCGTCAACAATGCCGTGCAGCAGGCGGTGGGAGCTTCCGAGAAGGTTTTCGAGTTCATGCAGGTCAAGCCGGACGTTTGTGAAAAGCCCCACGCTGTTGCATTGCCAACCTTCCATAATGAACTTTCCTTTGAGCGCGTCGATTTTGAATATGAACCGGGCACGCCGCTCCTACAGGGAGTCTCTCTTAAAATTCGCAAGGGTGAAATTATCGCGCTGGTCGGCTCAAGCGGCGCCGGAAAGACCACGCTGGCTTCTCTGATTCCAAGATTCTATGACGTCACGGGTGGCCGAGTCCTGATTGACGGCCGCGACATTCGTGATCTCAAGCTCAGCTCTTTGCGCTCGCAGATTGGGATGGTGACGCAAGGCACCATTCTGTTCAACGACACCATCTTTAACAACATCTGTTATGGGAACGGGTTCCGTACCCAGGCCGAGGTCACCGAGGCCGCCCGGGCGGCGCTCGCTCATGACTTCATCATGGAAAAAGCCGAGGGTTACCAAACCCTGATCGGCGAGCAAGGCCAGCGTCTATCCGGAGGCCAGCGCCAACGCCTGGCGATCGCGCGCGCCCTGCTGAAAAACGCTCCGATCCTCATCCTCGATGAAGCCACTTCCGAGCTGGACACGGAATCGGAAGCCCTGGTACAAAAAGCTCTGGGCAATTTGATGACGGGACGCACGGTGCTGGTCATCGCGCACCGCCTTTCCACGGTCCGGCGCGCCGACCGCATCGTGGTCGTTGACCGCGGCATGATCTCTGAGATCGGAACGCACGAAGACCTCGTGACGCGAGGCGGGGTTTACCAGCGCCTTCACCAAATACAATTTGTGGATGCCGAGGCCTAGCCCGGGACGCCCCCATGGACCCGGGCCTTGATGGAAGCTCCCGATTGAGGAAATATGATTCGAAGCATGACGGGATACAGTAAGGTACGCTGCGAGGAGAAAGACTTCTCCATCGGCGTGGGACTCAAATCGGTGAATCATCGTTACCTCGATCTGCAATTTCGCCTTCCCTCGGAACTAGCGCCGCTGGAACCGCTGCTAAGACGCACCGTCAAGAAACACCTTCACCGCGGCCATGTCGAGGTAGTCATCAGCCTGGAAAGGCCGGCAGCGTCTGAATTGGAACTGGACCGCAATCTGCTGGACGCTTATGTGCGCGCCTGCCGGGATCTTCGGACCGAGCTCAACTGCACCGGAGACCCCGACCCGGTGGCGCTGCTGCGAATTCCAGGCGTCATTGCAAGTAACGGCGAAATTTCTGAAAAGGACCTGTCGCGCATTCAGAAGGCACTGGAAAAAGTGATGGCGGAATCACTGGCCAAACTCAACGAGATGCGGGCTTCAGAAGGCGCCCTGCTGGAGCAGGATATCCGGAGCCGCCTGGCGCGCCTGGAGGAATTGCGCAAAGGCGTTGCCAAGCTTGCCAAGCGGTTTCCCAAATACACTCAGCAGCGGCTTGAAAATCGGCTCGGTGAACTGCTGGGCGCGGTGCACATCGACCAGGCGCGACTGGCTCAAGAGGTGGCCTACTTGTCGTCGCGGTCCGATATTGCCGAGGAACTGACTCGTTTCGAGAGTCACCTGATCCAGGCTCGCCAGCTTCTCAGCGAAGGCTCTGAGGTCGGCAAGAAACTTGATTTTCTGCTACAGGAGTTAAACCGGGAAGCCAACACGCTGCTTTCCAAGATTTCCGATGTTCCAGAGATTGGAGCTGAAGCCGGCCGGCAAGGCATCGAGATGAAATCCGAGATCGAAAAGCTGCGGGAACAGGTGCAAAACATCGAGTGAAGGTTGACCCAACAAAGAAACTCCCGAAGAGGCTCGGCAGTATTTTTGTTATTTCTGCGCCTTCGGGCACCGGCAAAACCACCTTGATTCAGGGGCTCAGAAAGCTGGTTCGGGGGCTCACTTTCTCCGTATCCTGCACGACCAGGCCGCCCCGCGCCGGCGAGAAAGACGGCCGGGAGTATTTCTTCATCTCCCGAGCCGAGTTCAACAAGCGCCTGGCCCGGAAAGAGTTTGTCGAGTGGGCTGAAGTGCACGGCCATCGCTACGGGACTTCCTGGCAGCAACTTCAGCAAGCCCAGGAGGCCGGGCAGGATGTCCTTCTCGACATCGACGTTCAAGGATACAAGAAGTTGCGCAGACGGATCCCGGAAACCGTGGGTGTTTTCCTGCTGCCCCCGTCGTTTGGCGATCTGGACAAGCGTCTTCGCCATCGGCATAAAGACGCCCCGGAAGTCATCGCGAAGCGCCTTGATGCGTCCCGGATGGAAGTTGATCACTGGAAAGAGTACGACTACCTGATCGTTAACGATCGCCGTTCTGCGGCGGTCGAGTCGCTCCGCAACATCGTGCTTGCGGCAAGGTTGCGGCGCGGGTGCCAGGAACGCCGCGTGAAGGAAATCTATAAAACGTTTTTGGGAGGATAGATGGACCTACCGAGCAATATCGACAGCAAGTTTCGTTACATTCTGGTCGCCGCCAAGCGAACGCGCCAGCTCCAGGCGGGCGCCCGCCCCATGGTGCAGACGCCGTCCAAGAAAGCCACCAAGGTGGCGCAGCAGGAAGTGAGCGCCGGCTTGATTCCCGTTGAGAATATTGAGATCAAGTCCGAGGATAACGGCCAGGACACATAAGAGGCCCGGAACTCTCTGAAGCAGCAAGGCCGGGGTCTTCCAGGCCTTCCGCCTCCAGGCGGGTCCTGGAAGCGGAGTATCATAGTGGAAGCAAGCGCCAGGCAGGAAAAAGAAAGGCCGTGATGCGCATCGGATTGGGAGTTACAGGAGGCATCGCTGCATATAAGACACCGGAACTGGTGCGCCTTTTCCAGGACCGGGGCCTCGACGTGCAAGTCGTCATGACGGCTGCAGCGCGGAACTTTGTGACCCCGCTTACCCTGGCCTCCTTGTCAGGGCACAAGGTCATTTCCGAGATGTTTGGAAGTGAAGGCCAAGAGCCTAACCTTGCGAGCGCCATCGAACACATCCGCGTGGCGCAGGAGATCGATGCCCTCGTGATTGCCCCGGCAACGGCTAACGTGATCGCCAAGATGGCCCACGGGATCGCGGACGACTTCCTGACCACGCTGGTGTTGGCATCGAAAGTCCCGGTGATCGTGGCTCCCGCCATGAACGTGAACATGTGGGAAAACGCCGCCACCCGGCAGAACGTGGAAAGGCTTCGCGAGCTGGGATACCACATCATCGAACCCGACGAAGGCTATCTGGCGTGCGGAATGACCGGCGCAGGACGCATGGCAAGCGTGCCGGCAATCGCCCGCACGGTTTTTGAAATCCTGCAGCTTCGGGATGACCTTAGCGGGGAGACCCTGCTGGTCACTGCCGGTCCGACTGAAGAACCGATCGACCCGGTTCGTTACCTGACCAACCGCTCTTCCGGAAAGATGGGTTATGCCCTGGCGGAGGCCGCGCGACGCCGGGGTGCTAGAGTCATCCTGGTCAGCGGTCCCACGCGTCTTGAAACGCCCCCAGGCGTTACCGTGGATTCTGTACACACGACGGACGAGATGGCAGACGCCGCCTTCGGCCGCCTGGACCAGGCAACCGTCGTCCTGATGGCTGCCGCGGTGGTCGATTTTGCCCCCGTTGAAGTCCAATCGGAAAAGATCAAGAAGCAAGCGGGACCGCTAACCGTGACGTTCAGGCCCACCCAGGATATTTTGGCGGAGGTTGCGCGCCGCCGCCAGCCTCATCAGATTGTCGTGGGGTTTGCCGCGGAAACAGGCCAGGTGCTCGAAAACGCCGCCGCCAAGCTGCGTGAAAAGCATTTGGACCTTATGGTGGCCAACGATGTGACCGCGCCCGGCGCCGGGTTCGACTATGACACCAACATCGTCACCCTGGTTTTCCCCGACGGGCAAGTGAAGCCCTTTGAAAAGATGAGCAAGCTGGAGGCGGCGAACAGGGTTCTGGATGCGGTGGTTGAATTGCGCTCAAAATTGACTCCGGCGGCAGGCAGGTAGAGCGGATGGACAAGCAATTGCGAGAAGAACTCGCCAACTGGCTGGAGTTCTTTCAGGAGATGGGCGCAGGAAGTATTAATCTTCAGGATTTGGAACCGGCCTCGCGCCTTGAAGCAAATCAAACCGTTCCCTCCGTTGCCCAAGCGCCGCCGCCCGCTGCCGATGTAAATCCCGTCCGCAAAACGTGGGAAGCACCAAAGATCCAACCGTCCGCGCCGGCCGCACAGGTCGCTCCTCGAGCGCTGGCGCCCCAGCCAGGGAGCCTTTTTGAAGCGGCGCCCGCAACTCCTCGCGGCAAAGAAACGCTCGAAGCCATCCGCGAGGACCTGGGCGATTGCCGCCGCTGCCGCTTAAGCGCCGGTCGCAAAACCATCGTCTTCGGCCAGGGGAATCCTCATGCCGAGGTGGTCTTTGTCGGCGAGGGACCCGGAGCGGATGAAGATGCGCAAGGACTCCCTTTTGTGGGACGCGCAGGAAAACTCCTGAACCGTATGATCCAGCTTGTCGGCATGAAGCGGGAAGAAGTCTACATTTGCAACGTGGTGAAATGCCGGCCGCCGGGCAACCGAACACCCCAACCGGATGAAATCGAAACCTGCTCGCCGTTTCTGGTTCGCCAGATTCAGACGATCGGGCCGCGGCTGATCTGCTGCCTGGGGGCGCCGGCGGTCCGGACGGTTCTCGGCATCAAGACGGGCATTACAAAAATTCGGGGAACATTTTACGATTTTGGAGAGATCAAGGCTCTCCCGACCGTTCATCCGGCCTATGTTCTGCGCAACCCCAGAGAAGAAAAGCTTCTTCGCGAAGACTTTCAAAAAATCGTCGACTTCCTGAAATCACCGCAATAAGCGGCGGGTTCGAAATCCGGGTCCCACCGGAACAGGCGCGCCAAGGGCGTGTGCTATGATGACGTCAAGGGCTCGCTACATTGGGGGCATCAGCCGGAAACAGGCAGGCGGCAAAGCCGCCTTAAACTTCGATGGACTTAAAAACCAGGATTCTTAATCCGAATCTTCCAGTCGTCTTTTTTGAGATGGTCCCTCCCATTAAGGGGAAACCGGAAGCGCTCCGGTCTGTCATGGGCGAAATCTCTAAGATCCATGAACTCGCCGACGCCATCAATCTCCCGGAAATCCACGATGAAAACAGGAGCGGCGAAAGAACTTTTAAATTCGTGCCGCGCGTCGAACCTCGGATTCTGGGCAGGGAAATCCGGACCGAATTTGGCACGGACATTGTCCTGAACCGCTGTGTGGTGTACGAGAAGGATCAAGCGGCATGGTACCGCGAAACGGTGGAGAAATTTGGCATTGAGAACGTGGTGCTGGTCGGCGGAGAATCCAGCAGCGTTCAATACCCCGGACCCAACGTCGCCCAGGCCGCAAGAGAAATCCTGGCCACCGGATTGCCGGCAACACTGGGCGGAATCAGCATTCCCAGCCGCTCGAACGAAGTGGAACGCATTCGGCGCAAAGCGGCTGAGGGCTTAAGCTTTGTCACAACCCAGGTCCTGTTTGATTCCAATGACATCGTCTGGCTGATTCAGCGCCTCAACGGTCTTGAAGCCCGCATCTTCTTGAGCTTCGCTCCCATAAGCCACGAACGCGATCTTCACTTTCTCCGATGGCTGGGCGCCGACGCGCCTGACCACCTGGACGATTTCTTGATTCAAAATTCCGCCCAAACCCCGGAGCGCGCTTTTGAAAGAAGCTTGAACCTGGCGCAGCGAATCCTGATGGATGTTTTTGACAACCTGCCACCTGACCCGCCTCCCCTGGGAATTAACATTGAGCACATCAACCGCCGCAATTTCAATTTTGCGGTTCTCATGCTCGAGCAGCTTAGAACCTTTTACTCAAACCTGCTCGCAGCGCGGAGACGGCCCACGCTCATCTAAGGCCCCCAAGGGGTTCAGGAAGGTCCGGCAACGGGGCGGCTCAGACCCTCAGTTCAAGAAAGAATAGACCGGGGTCAGGCGGGTGCACCAATTCCCTGTATGGATTCCAGCGTTTTAAGAGGAAGCGACAGCGGTTTGTTCCGGGCTCGCGGTCCCCAGAGTATCCAGATACCGCTGGCGGCTTTCAAGGATGGCCTGGCGCGCTTCTCGAGGGCCTTTCCAGCCCTCCATTCGAGTCTTTTTTCCCTCAAGCTCTTTGTAGATCGTAAAGAAGTGCTCGATTTCGGTCAGGACGTGAGTAAAAATCTGATCAATGGTGTGAATCTGCTCATAACGCGGGTTCCGGTCAGGGACAGCGAGTATTTTTGTGTCCCGTCCGTGCTCGTCCACCATGGCTAGCAATCCCACGGGGCGCACATCCAGCATGCAGCCGGGGAATGTCGCCTCATCGACCGAGACAAGCACGTCCAGCGGGTCGTCGTCCTCGGCAAGGGTTCCGGGGATAAAACCGTAATCCCCAGGATAGTGCATCGGCGAATACAAAGTGCGATCCAGCCGGAAAACACCGAGTTTTGAATCGTACTCGTATTTGTTTGACGAGTTCTTAGGAATCTCGACAATCATCCGGACAATCTCCGGAGACTGAGAACCCGGGTCGATGGTGTGTAGCATCGGTTGCATTTTGTTAGGGTAGCTAAATCCCTCGATTATTGCAAGTAAACCGCCCTGCAGCACGCGTCTTCCTGCTGCCAAGAAAGGTAAATTGTTCAATAGAAGCGATTGTCGAATAATCTTTTGCGAAGCCGATAAATCTCCCGCACTAGCCAACCCGGGGCGCGTAGCATAGAATCCTGAGATGCCCCGGAATCGTTCAGTGAAAAAGCCGCAGCGTAGCCGGCCTCCCGCGCCCGTGATGATCCAAGTGGCGGTTCTGGCCGCCATTCGGCACCCTCTGACGTACTCGCTCCCGGAGTCTCTGGACGTTCGAGTGGGCCAGCGCCTCCTGGTTCCGCTCGGGTCGCGCCGGGTGATCGGGATCGCGCTGGGCACGGCGCCGGCGCTTCCCTCGGGGGTCCGCATTCGGGAGGTTATTCGTGTTCTTGACCCTGAGCCGGTCCTCCTGCCGGAACTTTTGACGCTGGGAGAATGGATTGCGGATTACTATTTAGCTCCGCTGGGCGAAGTTTTCCGCGCCATGTTGCCTTTGCGGCCCCAGACCCGCAAGGTACGCCTGGCCGAGTTGACGGTGGCCGGACGTCAAAGACTTCAGGAAATAGCCGGAAGCCTTCTTGACGAAACCCGGCAAAGCGCCGAAGCCTGCCTGCTGCGATACGTCGATGAACAGCCTGGTCGAACACTCGAATCACTCCGAAGGAAGTTCGATAAAACCTCGCCGGATCTTATTTCCCAGGCCGTCAAGAACAATCTCATTGTGCTTTCAGCCGCCGAGCGCGCGCTCGGCCGGAAAAAAGTCTACGCCATCCGTTTAGCCGGCCCCTTGGAATCCCGGACACAAAAACTCTCGCCCGTGGCGCGCCGAATTGTTGACGCACTCGA
>CAYWMN010000165.1:0-8541 GCA_964459065.1 uncultured Acidobacteriota bacterium
TAACATTGAGGGGGCGAAGGGAGCGCACTTTCTACTTGGCGAACATTACGACAAGATGCGCTGGAACGGGGAGGTGGGTGTTTTTCTTGGCGTGGCGCTTGTTTGCGCTGCGTAGAAGGTTGGTGCCATGCTGCGATTGGTGCTCGAGTGGGCGGTTTCGGTCGGTGCTTTGGCCTCGCTCTGGTACTACCTTGCGGCCATCGACACCGCCAGGAGCTATTTCCGTGAGCCCCCTGAGAAGAGTTCCAGGTTGACTCCTCCCGTCAGCATTTTGAAGCCCGTTCGCGGGGCGGAAGCCGAATCTTACGCAAACTTTTCCACGTTCTGTTCGCTCGATTACCCCGAGTATGAAATTCTGTTTTGCGCCAACGATGCGGATGACCCTGCCGTGCCGGTAGTCGAAAAACTGATTCAGGATTTCCCCCAACAATCCATACGCCTGCTGATTGGTTCTGAATTCAGCGGATCCAACGACAAAGTGCGCAAGCTGTGCCGGCTCGCGCAAGAAGCCCGTTACAGTATTCTGGTGGTGAGCGACGGCGATATTCGCGTGCAGCCTGATTACCTGCGCGCCGTCGTCTCCGCCTTTCAAGACCCCCGCGTGGGCGCCGTCACCTGTCCGTACCTGGTCAAGCCCCGGCCGCGTCTGGGCCCGGAACTGGAGGCCATCGGCGTTACTTCAGATTTCTTCCCGGGCGTCCTGATGGCGCGCCGGCTGGAAGGCGTCAAGTTCGCCTTGGGGGCGACGATGGCCGTGCGCTCGGACGTGATGGCGGAAATCGGAGGATTTGAAGCGATCGCCGATTCGTTTTCCGACGACTATGAACTGGGTAAGCGCGTTGCCGCTTACGGATATCGCGTTCAATTGATTCCGCATGTGGTTTGGACCGTGCCCGCTTCCGAGGGGCCGCTGGGCTTTTTTACGCACCAGCTGCGTTGGGCCGTGGGCGTGCGCAATTCGCGGCCGTGGGGCCACTTTGGAAGAATCCTGTCTCAAGGGCTGCCCTGGGCGGTTGCCGCCGCGGCGCTGGACGCCCGCGCGGTGGGGCTGGTGTTTTTGGGAGCCTACCTCGTGCTGCGGCTGGCCATGGCCTGGACGGTAGCGGTTTGGGGGCTGAAGGATCCGTTGGTGCGCCGCAAGTGGTGGCTGGTGCCCCTGTGGGACCTGGTTGCCTTTGCCGTCTGGACTGCTAGTCTGACTCGCAAGCGCATCCGGTGGGGCGATTCCGAGTTTTACGTCCGCAATGGGAGATTGGTCCCCGTCCCCTAGCTGCTTTCACCTCAACATGCCCGCTCGAACCGCCTGCGATTCTTCCCTTCGCAAAAGATAGAATTGCGCAACCGGGTGTTGCAGAACGACGACGGGCCGGTAGTGTGCGCGAATGTAGCGGTCGACGGCATTCGAGGCAAGAGAACGCGGGTTTGCACTGGGCCAGATGCCGCGAAAGGTTACGGGCGGAATCTTGTAGTAGAAGACCCAGGTGGGCGGGTGCTCGCGCAGGCTTCGCACGGCCTTCCGGTCCTGTTGCGCTCCCATCATTCCAGGTTGCAGGAAGGAATAGGGGGTGGGATTTCGCGCGCCGGTCAGGAAGTAGACGATCGGCAGATAGGGATAGACAAACAGCGAGTCCCCGGGGCGAATCCTCTGCGTGGCGAAATTGACAAAGGCCTGGTCGGCCGCGAGCGCTCGGAGGCGGCCCACGCGGCTTTGGAAGACGGGCTCGGAATGAACCTGCAGGACGGAATAGGCCATTGCGGCTGTCCCCATCGCCAGCAGAAATCCGAGGGCCACGGCTCTTGCCGCCCTGGCTTGGAGAAACTGGTCCAGCAGATAGGCGGCGAGAATGTAAAAGATCGGAGTTATAAACAGCAATTGATCGGCCGACCAGCGGGGATAGGTTGAGATCACCATGGCGAACGATGCAATCACCAGCAGCGTGGCCAGGGTTTCCCGCTGGGTAAAGGCTCTGTTTCGCCAGCGGCGAACCAGCCATAGGGCGTAAATTCCCAGCGGAAGCAGCGGCGGCAGGAGCACGGAGATTAGCCCGGTCGTTCGCGCCAGGGCCTGGCCGAGCGACGCGCCGGCATACCGGGCGGAAAGCGGTCCCGGCCCGATCGCTCCATATCCATAAGGGACTCGATTGGCCGCCGGATAATGACGGGCGGTCCAGAGCAAATCATGGAACATCGGGAATAAGCCGCCCTCCAAAAGCAGATACCCGCCGGCCGCCGCCGAACAGATTCCGATCCCCAGGGCGTAGGCCGGCAGATGCTTTCTGAGGTTTGGAATCAACGCCAGCCAGATGGCCAGAACCACCACCAGCGACAGAAGGGAGGGCGTGGTCCAGGCGGCGAAGCCGGCGGCAAGCCCTGCCGCCGCAAAGGCTGTGAAGCCCGGGCGCTCGGTTCCCCAGAAGACCAATGCCACGGCCAGCATCGAGAAGGCGCTGCTGTCCCACCGATGATTCGCATAGAGGCGAAAAACCGTGCGGGTTTCAAAGGCAAAGAAAAAGAAAGCGGTTCCAATCGCAAAGCTCGGCCGGACAAGGCGCGCGGTTATCCAATAGACCGCAGCGGACAAGACGGCAAGGTCGATCACCAGGACGAGCCGGGCGTGGGCCAGGGTGGGCCCGAGCAATTTGAGAAAAGCGGCGTGAAGCCAGAACGTCCCCGGCCCCGTGATGGCGAAAAAATCGCGGTACGGAACCTGGCCGCGAACAACCCGTTCGGCGCCGGCAAGGTAGATTCCTTCGTCAAAGGTCAGAATAAAGCGGTGGGCCGCAAGCCACCAGGCCGCGACGGCTGCAACGCCGAAGACGGCCAGGGTTGGTTTCCAGTCAAACTTCGCTGGTTGATCCGCAGGTTCTATTAGGGATGGCACGGGAAAGGAGTTTACTTTTGTCCGCGCTGAAATACAAGGCAATGTCGAGGCCGCGGCACTCGATGGGGCGCCGGGCGGTATCCCTGAAGACTGCGGCCAAAGCGCGGATCGTTTTTGACGGCGGCCAACGTTACTGGCCGGCCGCAAGCGCCTGCGGACCTCCAGGCTTGGGGGCGTAATATCCTGGACGAGTTCGGACCTGGTAGTGATGGTGGGCGGCTTGGCCGACGAGTGTCACTTCGACTCTTCGGAAGGTGCCGTCTTTTTTGGCGTTAGTGGGATAGTAGCCCAGGGTGTACTGGTTGCGGATGTCGTTGGCGATGCGGACGCAGGTGGGCTCAACCTCGGCGAGCGTTTTGGGGAAGAAAGCCTTCCCGCCGGTGGCCTGCGCGAGTTCCTTGAGGACTTTGGAGGCTCGTCGGGCTTCGCCGCCGCGCAGATGAAACAAACCCCCTGGATGGTCCTCGCCCAGCAACCCGATGCAATAGATCACCGCGTTCGATTTTTGCGCGTACCTCAGTAACTCGGGGAAAGAATAGCGGCTGGCGTTGTCTTCGCCGTCGGTGATGACCAGCAGGACTTTCTTGTCGCGATTGCCCAGCTTGAGATGGTCCAGGGAAGCGTACACCGCATCGTAGAGCGCCGTGCCGCCGCGCGAATCAATTTTGCTGAGGGCGGCTTTGAGCTCCTGCATGTTGGAAGCAAAGTTCCCGGGCGTATCCAGATAGTAGACGTCGTTGAAGTTGACGACAAAGACCTGGTCGTCGGGATTCGAGGTCCGGACGAAGGTCAGGGCCGCGGCGTTCACGGAGGGCCGCTTGTCGCGCATGCTTCCGCTGTCATCGATGTCAATTCCCATGGTGACGGGAATATCGGCGTGGCTGAAAACCGCCAGATGCTGGGGCTGGCCGTCCTCCAGAACTCGAAAGTCTTTTTCGGTGAGCCCGTTGACCATATTCCCCCTGCGGTCCACAACGGTCGCGTGGAGAACCACCAGGCTGACGTTGACATTGATCTTGTATTGGTCGCCTTGCTTTTTGCCTTGCTGGGCGGCCTTCAATCCTTGCGCGATCAGCGGCGGTGTTAAGGGGATTAAAGCCAGAAGGCTGAGGAATAGGACGGCGCGTTTAACGCTGCGCCCAAATCTTTTCTTATTGAGTAGGAGCATAATATCCGGTCCGCGCGTAAACCTGCAGGGGTGGCAACCCGCGAGGGGGGTGAAGTTTGACTTTGATGCGCCGCCAGCGCCCGTCGCGCACAAGATTAGAGGGTTGATATCCGATGACATATTGATTGCGGAGTTCGATGGAAATCTTCTCGGCAATATCCGGCAACTCGTCGGCATCCTCCACACTGAACATCCGGCCCCCGGAAATGGAGGCAATTTCAGAAAGCAGGCTGGGTCCGGCGGCTTCCTCCGGGGTGCGCATCCGCTCGGCCAGGGATCCGAAAACGCCGACGCAGTAGATCTGAACGTCGGATTCCTTGACCGCCTTTTTGATGTCCCGCGCTGTATACCGGCTGTGGTTGTCACCACCGTCCGAGATCACCAGCAACGCTTTCCGGGTGTCGGTTGATCTTCGCATGTCAGCAAGGCCCAGATAGATCGCGTCCAGCAAAGAAGTTTCGCCTCCGGACTTCACAAAGAGCAACCGGTCCAGCAGATTTTCATAGTTGGAGGTCAGGCTCGAAACCAGATAGGGCCGGTTGTTGAACGTGATCAGCAAAAACTGGTCCTCAGGGTTGGATGTCTTAAAAAACTGAAGGGCTGCCTCCTTTGCCTTGTGAATTTTGTCCGACATCGACCCGCTGGTGTCAAAGACCATGCCGACCGCGATGGGCGCGTCCTGGGTGGTGAATGAAAGAATTTTCTGCCTCACCTTGTTGTCAAACACCTGGAAGTTCTTCTCGTCGAGACCGGTTACGATCCGGTCATAAGAGTCCGTAACCGTCACCGGAACAAGCACCCGGTCAACTCGAACGTGGATGGGCGTCGAGCGGATGGGCGGCCGGCGAATGACGATATTGGTGGGCGGCTCGTTTTTGGGGGGATTTTGGTGGTCTTTCCGCTCTGCAGAAACCCCCGGAATCGACGCGCCGCCAAGGCCCCAAAAAATAAGGAGGAGTAACCCGCCCCGAAGCGCGCGTCGCAAGGTATCAGCCGACATCCACGCACCTTCCTCGGCCCCTTTGCGAAGGCTTTTGCCCTTCACCAGCCCGCGCGATAGAGTGGACCCCAACTCATTTTAGCACATCGAAACGGTGCAGATGAAACGCCGCCAAAACGCCTTGTTTGCCATTGACAAGGCTCCTCTGAGATTTCATAATGGCGCATACAAGTGCCTTCCAAGTTTTCGTGCATGAGCGCGGTGGAAAACAGAGCGGCGCGGGTCGTGGAATATTTGTATTGAGCCCTCCTGTCTTTCCTCCGGAGCCTATCTAAGGAGCAGCATGAGCGCCAAATGCATTTTTGTAACCGGCGGAGTTGTAAGTTCACTGGGCAAGGGCCTGGCAGCGGCTTCCATCGGCTGTCTTTTGGAGGCTCGCGGCCTCAAGGTCAACCTGCTGAAGTTTGATCCTTATCTGAACGTTGATCCCGGGACCATGAGTCCGTTTCAGCACGGCGAGGTCTATGTGACCGATGACGGCGCTGAAACCGACCTCGACCTGGGCCATTACGAGCGCTTCACTCATGCGCGCATGCGGCGCGAAAACAACTGCACGGCCGGGCGAATCTACGAAACCATTATCACCAAGGAACGGCGGGGCGATTACCTGGGAAAGACCGTTCAGGTGATTCCGCATGTGACCAATGAAATTAAAGCCGCGGTTCGGAAGGTTGCAACCGACGTTGATGTCGCCATCGTGGAAGTGGGCGGAACGGTCGGCGATATCGAATCGCTGCCTTTTCTTGAAGCGATCCGCCAGATGCGCCAGGAGCAGCCGCCCGGCACCGTGGCCTTTGTCCATGTGACGCTGGTTCCCTTTATCAGTGCGGCGGGCGAATTGAAAACGAAGCCCACGCAGCATTCGGTCAGGGAATTGCGGGAAATTGGTATTCAGCCGGACATCCTCCTCTGCCGGACGGACCGTTATCTTTCGGCGGAATTGAAGTCCAAGATTGCTCTTTTCTGCAGCGTTCCGCGCGAGGCGGTGATCACGGCAAAGGATGTGGGCAACATTTATGAAGTGCCGATTGTTCTGGGCGGGGAAGGCCTGGACTCGCAAATTCTTCGCTGCCTTGATATGCCCGCGGGCGAGTGCGATATGTCGCACTGGTCAGATCTGGTTGCACGGGTTCGAAATCCCCGCCATGAGGTTTCCATTGGCATTGTGGGCAAGTATGTCGAGTACCAGGATTCCTACAAGAGCCTGCACGAGGCGCTCCTGCACGGCGGAATCGCCCATGACGTTCGCGTCAATGTGGTCTGGGTTGAGGCCGAAGGCTTGGATGCGGAAGACTGGGAACAGCAGTTGGAAGAGTTTGACGGCATCCTGGTGCCCGGCGGTTTCGGCAAGCGGGGCATTTCCGGAATGCTGCGGGGCATTCGGTTTGCCCGGACGCACAAGGTGCCCTTTTTCGGCATCTGCCTGGGGATGCAGTGCGCGGTCATTGAATACGCGCGCAACGTTTGCGGGCTGGAGGACGCCAACAGCTCTGAATTTGATCCGTCCACGCCTCACCGGGTGATTTACAAGCTGCGGGAATTGCGCGGCGTCGATGAGTTGGGCGGGACCATGCGGCTGGGAGCCTGGACGGCGCGGCTGAAGGAAAACACTTTCGCCCATCAGGCCTACGGACAGACTGAAATCTCGGAGCGGCACCGCCATCGCTATGAATTCAACCGCGAATACGAATCCACGCTGGTTGCTCACGGCCTGGAAATCGCCGCCGAATCGCCCGACAGCACCTATGTTGAAATTGTCGAGTCGCGCGACCACCCGTGGTTTGTGGGATGCCAGTTCCATCCTGAGTTCAAATCGCGCCCCCTTGATCCTCACCCGTTGTTCAAGGCTTTTATCCGCGCGGCTTTGGATTACCGCGAGAAGCGGCTGGGCGCAAAACCGGCGGCTCGCGAGCAGGCCGGGGAACTGGTTGAGGATGGCGCCGCCCCCGGGGCTTCCGGCGCGACTGTGGACCGCTGAGCGCATCAGAAGGCCGGGGCGATTGAGCAGCGTGCCCTTCGCGATCGCCAGGGCTGGGCGGAGTTCCTGCAAGGAGCGCTCGCCGATGGCGCGCCTGTGGGCCGGGCCAAAGCCGAACCCCTTCTGGGGCCTGCGTCAAGGAAACGATGGACTCTCCTCGCCGAGGGCATGGGGTCCAATCCATCCGCCGGCCGCATTCGCACCCACCGCGTTTTCATGCCGTCTTCGAATCTTGCCCCAGCCCTTTTGATGCCCGGACGCGGCCGCTCGCAGTCCTCCCGGGGCGTTGCCAACCCTTTTTGTTTCATGTTCGGGCTCTCAGTTTCCGAGAATCTTATTCAGGGCGGTTTCGATTGTGGCGATGCCTGGCGCCCGGTTGTACGAGTCCGCCCTGGAATAAAAAAAGGAAACCGCGGTACCCGTTTGCGGTTGAAGGCCTGTCCCGGATGATCGATGGCGTGCCGGCGGGGAGCCTGCAGCTGTTGACGCATGGCACGGAGTGCGCTACGTTAGCCGCGTAGCGGAATATCCTGAGGGAGTTGATGTCGCTTTCACTGAGCAATCTCAAAATTAGAGATCAGATCTTCGTCGTGAGCCTGCCGCCTCTGCTGGCACTTCTGGTGGTGCTCATCCTGCTTTTCTACGGTTATTGGATGGCCGGCCGGACAACGCATTTCCTGAAACAAAGTCAGGCGCGGGTTGCTCAAACCGAGGCGGCCTGGGGGCGCGTCGTCCAGATGCGCAGCGACGCCCGGGACTATGCGCTGACTGGGCAAGGCTCATCCCTTGGGGATTACCATGTGTCCGCCAAGGCGCTGGAAGGCAATTTGAAGAGGCTCCGTGAACTTGAGTCGGGCGAGGCGGCCGATCTGGCCGCCCTGGAGAAACTCAATCGGGAGATCGATAACTGGCAGCGGACAGCCATGGTGCCTCTGCTTGGAGCGGCGCGGGCCGATCGATTGCACCGCCTGTCTGCCGGGAAAAAGGAAGAGGAGCAGCAGTTTCTGAAGGTTCGGGCGGCGCTCTCGCAGCTGATGTTCCGGCACGAAAGGGCGCGGGAGGACGAGATCGCGCGCACGGGGCGCGGGATGCGGCGCTTGTTTGGGGCGGGATTTGGGGTGCTCATAGCCTTTGGCGGGCTGCTCTTATTTTTCGAGCGCCGTGTCAGCCGCTCCATCAGCCGCCCCGTGCATCAGTTGATCGAGGCTTCCGAGCGTGTCGGGCACGGAAATTTCCGCCTGAGTCTGCCGCTGGGTATGCAGAATGAATTTGGTGCGCTCGCCGGAAGCTTTCTCCGCATGACGGAGGCTCTTCGCCAGCAACAGGAGGAACTCTCGGCCCTCAAGCGCTTTTCCGAAGCTGTCAACCAGTGCACTTCCGAAAGCGAAGTCTACGATCACATTCTTCATGCCTTGCAGGAGCGCTTCCGGCCGAGCCAGGTTATCATTTTGAAGCTGCGGCCGGAAGAAGATTTGCTGGAGGCGGTGGCGACCCTGGTTCCCTTGCCGAAGGAG
>CAYWMN010000166.1:0-8498 GCA_964459065.1 uncultured Acidobacteriota bacterium
GACGGTGCAATCACGCACCGGTTAACCCGGCGGGAGACTTTGTCCTTTATTGGATGACAGCCTCGCGGAGGACAAATTGGAACTTTGCGCTCGAACGCGCCGTCGGGTGGGCTCAGGAGTTTTCAAAGCCCCTCATCATTCTGGAGGCCTTGCGGTGTGATTACCCTTGGGCCAGCGATCGACTCCATCATTTCATCCTGCAAGGCATGGCAGATAACGCCGTTTCATGCACCAAAGCGGGCGTCTTTTATTACCCGTACGTCGAACCGGCGCCGGGGCGTGGGAAAGGTCTCCTGGCCGCGCTGGCAGCCCGTGCCTGCGCGGTTGTAACGGACGATTTCCCCTGCTTTTTCCTGCCGCACATGCTGGCCGTTGCATCCCGCGGGCTTCCCGTGCAGCTTGAAGCCGTGGATTCCAACGGACTGCTGCCGCTGGGGGCAAGTGACAGAATCTTCAGGACGGCTCGATCATTTCGCCGCTTCTATCAAGCGAATATTCTTGACCACCTGTCCGACTTCCCGTGCCGCGAACCTCTCAAGCAACTCCGTCCGTCCCTTAGCTTCAAACCGCCGGCCGCGATTCGCCGCCGATGGCCGATGGCGCCGCAGTCTTTGCTGGAAGGCGGCGACTCGACTTTGGCAAGGCTTCCCATTGACCACAGTGTCGAACCTGTCCGGACAACGGGTGGCTCCAAGGCTGCGAATGCGGCGCTCAACCTATTTTTGAAAAGGCGCCTGGCACAGTATGCCGAGCCACGCCGCGACCCGGCCGCCGAGACCACCAGCGGCCTTTCCGCTTATCTGCATTTCGGCCACATTTCCGCGCATCACGTCTTCTCTGCCCTCATGAAGCGGGAAGGATGGTCGGCTGAAAACCTCTCACCGCGAGCCCAGGGACAACGCGCCGGATGGTGGGGCGCAAGCCGAGCCGCGGAAGCTTTCCTCGACCAGTTGCTCACATGGCGGGAGTTGGGGTTCAATATGTGCTGGTTGAACAAGGATTATGACCGCTATCAATCGCTTCCGGAATGGGCCCAAGAGACGCTCGGATCTCACGCCGGAGACAAGCGGGCCCACCGGTACGCTCTCGAAGACTTCCAACAGGCCCGGACTCACGATGCGCTCTGGAATGCCGCTCAGCGGCAGTTGCTTCGCGAAGGGAAAATTCACACCTACCTGCGCATGCTCTGGGGCAAGAAAATCCTGGAGTGGTCGCCCTCACCTCAACGCGCGCTTCAGATCATGATTGAACTGAACAATCGATACGCCCTCGACGGCAGAGACCCGAACTCCTACAGCGGCATCTTCTGGTGCCTGGGACGCTATGACCGTCCGTGGTGGCCGGAACGGGCGGTGTTCGGCAAGGTTCGCTATATGAGTTCGCAAAACACTGCGCGCAAAATGCGCGTGCAGAGTTATCTCCACAAATATGCGCCGGGACCTGATGGACTGGTATAGAATGGCGGCCTCAGCTTTTCCCACAAAAACTGCGTTGTACGCGATAATACACCGATCACCCGTTTGGGAGGATAGAAATGAAAAAGCCCTTGAGCCTGTTGGCTCTCCTGATCTTCTTGAGCCCGTTCGTCTACGGCCAGAAACTCGATCCGGTAACCCGCTGGGCGACGATTGCAGCCTACGAATACGCTGTGCATCCCAATATCGTCTACGGCAAGGAAAACAACGTTGACTTAAGGCTCGACGTCATCACCCAGGACCGGACGAAGACACCACGTCCGACCCTCATTTACATTCACGGCGGAGGATGGGTTCTAGGGACCAAGGAATCAAGCATCTTGAAAGGCCTTCCCTTTCTCGCCCATGGAATGAATGTGGTGAACGTGGAATACCGGCTGGCTTCCGTATCCCTGGCCCCTGCCGCAGTGGAAGATTGCCGCTGCGCGTTGCATTGGGTTTACAACCATGCAGCCGAATATGGATTTGATACCAGCAAGCTGGTTGTGGAAGGCCACTCCGCAGGCGGGCACCTCAGCCTGATGACAGGGATGTTGACCCCCGCCGCAGGATTCGACAACGAATGCGCTAGCCCCGCAAGCAGCAAGAATGGGAATGAGGTGAAAGTGGCTGCCATCATCAGCTACTTCGGAATCACGGACGTCGCTGACCTGCTTCACGGCCCGGATACCCGATGGTGGGCGCTCAACTGGCTGGGCAGCCTGCCCAATCGAATGGAACTGGCACGGAAGCTGTCGCCCCTCACCTATGTTCGCAAAGGGCTGCCGCCAATCATGCTCCTCCAGGGAAACAAAGACCCCATCGTGCCCTACTCCCAAGGCGTTCGGATGCACAAGGCCCTTGACGCCGCCGGGGTTCCCAATGAATTCATCACCATCCCGGGAGGCGGCCACGGCGGATGGCCGCGCGCCCAGAACATGAGGGCGCAAGAAGCGGTGTTCCGCTTCCTCGAGGCGCACGGCATTCTGTCGCACTAAATGCCTACGGTTGCTTTCGCTAATGAGTCGCGGATGAGACGTTGGCGGCAGGGCCGGGCCGGGCGGAAAAGAGGATGTCCATGCCCTGCCATCCTACAAGGGTAAGCTTCCACCGGGCTTTGATGATTTCGGGAAGCAGCCACTCATACTGGTCAGGATAATTCTGTACGTAGATATAACACCTGCGGCCTGAAGCAAGGTAGGCAGGAAAAGGCACAACATTCATCCCCGCCCAATGCTTCATGGCCACGACCCCGCGCTCGATGTCATCCGTTCCGGTGTCCTGAAGGGCGAGGGCTGGATCAGCCAGGTAGAGCAAACGCGCCCGTAGGTAAGCCGGCGGACGGTGTGAGAGCTCGACAAAAGGTCCGGGTTCTGCAATGACAATCGGCAACGTGCCTGCCGCGCGTTTCTCAAGGAACGTGTAGGTTGCCGCGCGATCCGTGCGATCCACGGCCGCATCTCGGTAAGTCTGAACTTCTTTTGCGACAAAAACTCCGCAAAGCATGATGGCCACAGCCCCCCCCAGGAAGGGCCGGCCATTACTCGCCCCATCCAACCCCCAGGCAACGATGATGCTCAGCCCGATGACGGCCGGCAACGCGTAACGGTCATCAAACGCGCCAACGACCGTTTTACCAAGGATGACTCCAACCGCCGGAGTTACCACAAAACCGAGGGCGGCGGCAACCTCATGTGCGCGAGGGCGAGGGGATGAGGGTGCACGCCCGGAAGCATACTCAGGAGGCGGGACAGCAGCACAAAACATCACTAAAAACAATATCGCCAATAGTGGGAGGACCGTCCCCGGAAGGAACAAGAAGTGGTGGAAGAAAAAAAGGATCGAGGACCACTGGGGCTTGGCCCAGAAGGTGGGAGCAAATTTTCGAGCGCTCTCGATCAGCGGCAGGAACACAAGTAGCGGCGTGAGCGAAAAGATGAGCGCCGCCCAGACCGCCCAATCGATCTTGCGGCTCTTCAGCGCCCGCACCACTTCCCCCAGCCCGAAAGGAACCAGGACCAGCACGGCGTAGTAATGGCACGCAATTGCCGCTGCCAAGCTGGCCGCCAAGCCCGCGAGCGCCAGCCGCCGGTACGGCCCTTCGATTGCCCACCGCCAGCAAAGCAGCGCAAACGCCGCAAAACCCAAAACCAGCGCATAAGCCCGTGCCTCTGTCGCATAATATTGAGCCACCGTCACCAATGGAAAAAGCATCGCCACAAAGCCAAACAAGACTGAGGACCGCTTGGCGACGAAGTAAAACAAACAGAGACCCATCACCCAAAAGGCCAAAATCTCAGGAAGACGGAGGGCGACGGCACTGCCACCAAATAGCGCCAGGTCGGCGCGCGTAATCACGTAAGACAAGGGAGGCGTCTGTTCGGCGCCCGTGGCCAGAGCCTTCCAAACGTCGCTAAGATGCGGAAGGCGCGCAATGTAATAAGTAAAAAGCTCGTCGTTCCACACCAACTTCATCGACGCAATGAAAAGGCAACCAACGAAGTAGAGGATTGAGAACAACGACACCCCAGCCAGCGGGTGCCGTTCAATCCTTCCGAGGGGTTCCTCAATCCTCCTGTAGAACTGATCGCGAAGTCCTTTATTCATCAGATTTCCGTATAGTGACAAGGTTTCCTGATCTTGTTAGGCAAACAGCTACTTTCCCTCTGGAGATACCACACCAAGGCTCGCGGAAAGCAGAATGTTATTTTGCTGCCATGCCACGAGTTCTATATTGCAACCGGTCTTTGTCAACTCAGGAATCACCCACTGGTTCGGGTCAGGGTAATCCTGCGCATAGATAAAAACTGTGCCGCTCGAGGCTAAGGCTGCCCGGTACGGCCGAACATTCAAGCCCGCCCATTGTTTCATCTCGATTAAGCCTTTCTCAACATCGTTTTCCCCTGTGTCCTCAATCGCCAAGCGGGAATCCGCAAGGTATAGCAAGCGCCCCCTGAGGTCGCGCGGGGGTTGGTGGGTGAGTTCAAGAAAGCGTAGTGGGTTCGCGACTTCGATCGGCCGGAGAGGCTTTGCGTGATCTTCCAGAAATGCATAGATGTCAGCCCGGTCAGACCTCTGCATGGTCTCTTTGTTGTAAATGTGAATTTCCCGTGCGATGAACATGAGGCATAGCATCGCACCAATAGTGAGCCCCATGGCAGGGTGACGGTCAAGAACGATTGCAAGTCCCCAGGCTACGCTAATACTCACTCCAATGATTGCCCATAGTGCATACTCATTGTTAAAAGCACCTACAATGGTCTTCCCGAGAATGACTCCGACGGCTGGAATCAGCCAAAAGCCTGCAGCGGCGGCTATTTCATGTGCTGGAATCGCGACGGGCCGTGGCAGCCGTGCGAGTTCAGGTTCTGGTCTCGAGTTGCGCAGCGCGGCGTAAAACAACACAATGAGCAAGAGCAGAAATAGCTGAAGCACCGTCGGACGAAACAAGAAACGAGTGTAGAAATAAACCACGGACGCCCACTGGGGCTTGGCCCAGAAGGTGGGAGCAAATTTTCGCGCGCTCTCGATCAGTGGCAGGAACGCAAGCAGCGGCGTGAGCGAAAAGATGAGCGCCGCCCAGACCGCCCAATCGATCTTGCGGCTCTTCAGCGCCCGCACCACTTCCCCCAGCCCGAAAGGAACCAGGACCAGCACGGCGTAGTAATGGCACGCAATTGCCGCTGCCAAGCTGGCCGCCAAGCCGGCGAGCGCCAGCCGCCGGTGCTGCCCTTCGATCGCCCACCGCCAGCAGAGCAGCGCAAACGCCGCAAAGCCCAAGACCAGCGCATAAGCCCGCGCCTCTGTCGGATAGTAACGATAATAAGTTCCCATCATTAGCGGAAGCAGCATCGCCACAAACCCAAACAAGGCCGATGACCGTTTGGCGACAAAGTAAAACAAGCAGAGGCACATCACCCAAAAGGCCAAAATCTCCGGCAAACGAATCGATACCACGCTCACCCCAAACAGGGCGAAGGCGGCCCGTGTGATCACATAAAAGAATGGCGGGGTCTGTTCGGCACCGGTGGCCAGAGCATTCCAAACGTCGCCAAGATGCGGAAGACGCGCAATGTAATAAGTAAAAAGCTCGTCGTTCCACATCAACTTCTTCGACGCAATGAAAAAACAACCGACAAAATAGAAGAGCGAGAAGATACCGATCAGGGCCAAGCCATGACCTTCGATGCGGTCAAGCGGCGCTGCAATCCATGCCCATAGCTTGTCCGTAAATCTTCTGCCCATTAGCTCATTAGCGTTTCGGCGGGCCCAATTCGGTCTCGGCGGATCGTTGCCTTCCGTCAGGTGAGCAGCGCAGGAACGAGGCGTGGGTTTGCGGCTACACTCTGTTCCGTTAATTCGGAATTTCTATTATTCGGCCCCAACGCCGCTCCGAATCATAGCTCTGCCGCTTACCGGACGCAACTGTCAGTTGGCACGCGAGACGCCATAGCGGCCGCGCCACGCCCGCCAGGTGATTCGAAGCATTGCCCGCAGGTAACCCGGGCCGACTTTCAGAAGATCGAAAGAGGATTTGCCCATTTTCGACGTGCGATTGATCCATGACATCGGAACATCCCGGATGTCATAGCCTTTCAACAGGGGTTTGAGTCCCGTTTCAGCATTGGCGGCAAAATGATTCTCTTCGATATCCAGTTCCTTCAAGATCTCCGCACGATAGAGCTTCAGGTTATTCGAAACGTCGTGGAAGCGTTTACCCAGCAGCGCGTTCACAATCCAATGGAAACCTCGGTTGGAAAGGACCTTGGCAAAGGGATAGCGGATGAGAGCTGATTCAGACGAAAACCTGCTTCCGATGGCTCCATCGGCGCCTGCCGCCACAACATCGAACATTCTCCTGAATTCCGGGACGATGGTAATGAAGTCACAGTCCATTGAAAGGATGAAGCGGCCCCGCGCCGCTGCATAACCGGCACGAAGCGCCCGGCCGACACCGCTGGGAGGCGTGCGCTTCACCAGCCGGACCCTGGGTTCAGACGCCGCAAGCCCTGCAACGACCTCGGCGGTTCGGTCTGTGCTGTTGTCATCCACAATAACGATTTCATGAATGTAATCGCTATACATGCCGACAATCGCCTCGACGAGACGCCTGACGTTAGCCTCTTCGTTATGGCAGGGGACAACGACGGAAACCGATCCCCAAAGGGATGAATGTTTTGCTAAGTTTGCGTGCAAACGGGCATTGGGAAGCGCGCCCGGCTTGACAGCCATGAACGCGACCGCCGTGGAAAATTCCCTGACAACCGGAGCCTGTTCCATCGTGAGCCCAGCCGCCTGCCCCCAAGCCGATTTCGCAGGCGGCAGGACCTCGTAAGGAGTAACTTCAATGCTCTCAAAACCACTCTGGGACGCCGCTTCGATCCATCGCGTCGACGACACCGGACGCTGCACGCAGTGGCGGCAAACGGTGCGTGGGCGTGAACGGAAAGATCGCGTCAAACCACTCAACGGATTTGAAGCGTTCGGCCCGAAAAAGATGATCTGCCCGCCCGGCCGCAGCCAACGATAGGCCGCCGCAATGACCTTTGAGCACAGATCATCGCTTAAAACATCGGTGCCAACAATGTAATCGAAACTGCCGGGGGGAAACTGATCATCCAGGTCGCGCACGAGCACGCAATGTGTCCCCGGCAGGTTCCTGCGGGAGCACTTTTGAGCCAGGCCGTCGTTGAACACCGCAGCGGTGATGCTGTTTTCATTGTCCAGCACGACGGCAAGGTGAGAGGTCCACAACCCACTACCGGCGCCCAACTCCAGAACGGCCCTTCCGGGAACAATAGGAAGCGACCGCGCCGCCAGGGAAGCTCGTCGACGAAGCACATTGTGTAATCTCTTATGTCTTCCGAGCTCACAGGTCTCGCGGTGTTGCTCCCACTCCTGAAGCAACCTTTCTACGGTTCCGACACAACCGCCCTGCTCAGCAACGGGAGCGCCAACGCCGCTGCCAAAACCGTCCGTCGTGTCTGAAATTACTGCCAAGCATCCCCCCTCCGGGAACAAAGTCGGCAAGCCTTGATAAGCTTTTCTGCGTCAGAACAGAGACGGTTGCAGGATTTCGCCCGCACCCCAAGAGAGCCCTTATTGCACCGTCGATTCACAACTTGCGCCGCTGGCGACCTTTTCACCCGGGCGCGCCCGAAGACGGGCTGTAGCAATTTCCGTGATGATTTCCTGCAGGCTGTACCGGAGCTTCCAGCCGGGGAAATCTTTACGCAGCTTTTTCAAATCGGTGATATAGCAAATGTGGTCACCCACACGATTGCGGGAATCGTACGCGTGGCGAACGGGAAATCCCATTTTCTCCAGAATGCCGATCGTTTCCAGGATGGAAGCACTGTTTTCTCTTCCACCGCCGAGGTTATAGACTTCGCCGCATTTCGGAGCCTTGAAAAACTCCACAAAAAGCCTTGCCACGTCATCACAATGAATCTGGTCCCGAACCTGCTTACCCTTGTATCCAAAGATGGTATATTCGCGCCCGCTGACCGCGCAGTCCGTGAGGTAGGCCAGGTAGCCATGCAGTTCTACGGCGGCATGCAGGGGGCCGGTCATACAGCCCGCCCGGAATACGCCAACCGGCATCTGGAAGTAGCGTCCAAACTCCTGACAGAGCACGTCAGCGGCCAGCTTGGAAGCGCCGAAAAGCGAATGAAGGGATGAATCAATTGACATCGCCTCATCGATGCCCTCCCTTCCATCGGCGTAATCGTAACGGGTGGCCCCTTCCACCAAGTCCAACAAATTGGGCCGGTCGCCATAAACCTTGTTGGTGCTGAGGAAGCAAAACGGAGCATCCCGGCAAAAATCCCGGGCCGCCACCAGCAGGTTCAGCGTCCCAACCGCATTGACGTCAAAATCCTCATAGGGGATCGATGCCGCCTTGTCGTGCGAAGGCTGTGCCGCCGCGTGAATAATCAGTTCCGGGCGTTCCGCCGCAACAAGATCACGGATTCCTTCGCGGTCGCGGATATCGAAACTCAAGTGCCGGTAGGCCGGCAAGGACGCCTGCAGGAGCTTTACGGT
>CAYWMN010000167.1:0-8495 GCA_964459065.1 uncultured Acidobacteriota bacterium
GCCCGCCGAGCGCCTGGCTTGCTGCTTTGTGCGAATGCGGATATTCTAAATTGAACCGTTGATTTGCAAAAACAGATCGGGCTTGGCAGGAGGAAACTTACCAGCAAGTCCGGGAGGTTTGGAGTTTGGCCGCAGAAGTTTCTCCTGAGGATGATCGCCGGATGATGCCGGGTGCGATGAACAGGGTTTTGGTTCTTCATTACCATGAAATCTGGCTCAAGGGCGGCAATAAGAACTTTTTCCTGAGCCGGTTGAAGGCTGCGGTGAAGCGCAGCCTGGAGGACCTGCCCGCTCAGTCTTTGGAGCAGGTGGCCGACCGGCTGCTGGTGGCGGTGCCGGATGAAGCCCTACTGCCGGTGATGATCGAACGCCTGGAGAAAATCTTTGGCCTCGCCTACATCGGAATCGCCTGGGAAGTCTCCGGCGGAATGAAAGAGATCGCTGACTGCGCCTGCCGCATGCTGGAGCAAAAGATTCCCCGCACTTTTCGGGTGCGCGCCAAAATCGCCGACCCCTCTTTCGGATACCGCACCATGGAATTGGAGCGCGAGCTGGGAGGCGAGCTTCTCACCTTCCTGCGCTCGAAAGACGCCAGTGTTCAAGTCCGGCTCCAGGACCCGGAGGTAACCTGCTGGGTGGAAGTGGTTCCAGGCCGGGTGCTCATTTATGCCAGGCGCGTAGACGGCGCCGGCGGGCTGCCCGCAGCCACCGGAGGGCGGCTGGTGATGCTGCTTTCCGGCGGGTTTGATTCCGGAGTGGCCGCCTATAAGATGATGCGGCGCAGCGCCCATCTGACTTTTGTTCACTTTTGCGCCGACGCGTCGGTGTCGCGGGGGTCGTCCAAGCCTGTGGCGGAACAAATCGTGCGCACCCTGACTCACTATCAGTTTACTTCCCGCCTTTATTTGATTCCGTTTGATTCCGTGCAGCGGCAGATTGTGGCGCAAGCTCCTCAAAGCCTTCGAGTGTTGCTCTATCGGCGCATGATGGCTCGGATCAGCCGCGAGATTTGCCGCCCTGAGCGCGCTCTGGGCCTGGTGACCGGCGACAGCGTCTCACAGGTTGCTTCCCAGACCTTGCACAACCTGGCCGCGGTTGACCGGGGCCTGGACCTGCCCATCTACCGGCCGCTCGCCGGAGACGACAAAGAAGAAATTCTGCGTCTTGCACGCCGCATTGGAACTTATCAGATTTCCTGCGAGCCCTTCGAGGATTGCTGCCCGCGTTTCATGCCGCGGTCTCCTGCTATTTTCTCAAACCCTGAAGAGCTGGATGATGCCGAGAAATCCCTGGATATCGAGGCATTGGTTACCCAGGGCCTCGAGGGCGCTCAGGGGATGGATTTTAAGTATGAAATGGGCAAGGTCGCCGTGCATGAGGGCCTGCCGCGCCGCTTCGAGAAGCTTCTTGAGTATCGCAAGTCCCTCCGGGCAGCTACTCCCAACCCTCCTGCTTCGCTTGTAAATCCCTAAGACCGTCCGGGAAGCCGACAGGAAAAAGCACGCCGTCAATTCAAGAGTTCGGTAACAAGAGTGTCTCGATGCCTGCCTTACGGACGCCCCAGTTATAAACCAATCATTTGCTGATAACACATTGGTGGACCTTAGTTCGATTGATGTAAGTTTTGTGTAAAAGTATGCTTCGCGATATTTACCCGCAGTAGGGATAGATACAGGATTTTTAAAAACTAAGGAGGTCGTCACGGTGAAGCGCGTCACAGGGCTTATTCTCTTAGCATTGTTCCTTGCAGGTTGCGGCAGCAGTTCAACTTCGTCATCCAACCAGGTTTTAGTTGCACTTTCACCTGGCGCTTAACAGGCTATCGACCAGGACTAGACCGTGAATTTTACGGCCAGTGTCACCAACGATTCAGCGAATGCGAGGGTGACCTGGAGCCTTTCGGGAACCTCCTGCAGCGGTTCTGCCTGTGGCACGTTGTCCGGTTCCTCGACGACCGCGGTAACCTACACCGCCCCGGCCACGGTTTCCTCGCCGCTTACGGTCAGCGTCAAGGCCACCTCCGCCAAGGATAGCGCCGTTTCCGCGTCCACCAGCGTGGTGGTGAACCCGCCACCGGCGGTAACCACAACTTCTCTTTCAGGCGGCACGGTGGGAACGGCCTACAGCGAGACGCTCACGGGAAGCGGCGGCTCCGGAAACCTTTCATGGTCCGTTTCTTCAGGCAGCCTGCCCGGCGGCCTGACGCTCAACGCGTCGAAAGGGGTCATTTCCGGCACGCCGACCTCCTCCCGCCTGCGGTTGCGTAGGAAAGTAGCATACATGTGCACTAGTTTCGGTTGACGAGCCTCTTTTGCGGAGGTATGCTGGCCCACACCGGACAACAGATCCTCGGGAGGGGGTAACTGTGAAACGGGCGGCATTAGCGATAGCCCTTGCCATCATTGTCTCCGCGTGCGGAGGCGGTGGCCACACATCTCCGCAACCCACTTTTCAGGTTTCCGTTTCCCTTTTCCCTGCTTCCCAGCAGAGTATCGACCAGGGACAATCTGTAAGTTTCACGGCCAGTGTGGCCCATGACTCAAGCAATCAGGGCGTTCGCTGGAGTCTTTCCGGAACCGGTTGCAGCGGCGCTGTCTGCGGCACATTGCCCAATACTTCTGCGACCTCATCCACCTATAGTGCCCCGGCTACGGTCTCCTCGGCGTTTACGGTCAGCGTCCGAGCCACTTCCGTCAAGGATCCCGGGGTTTCCGCGTCAACGGCGGTGAGTGTAAGTCCAGCGCCCGCCGTCGCCACAACTTCACTGAAAGAGGGAACTCCCGGAGCCGCCTACAGCGACACCTTGCGGGCGAATGGCGGGGCAGGAAGTCTCTCCTGGAGCATCGTCGCGGGCAGCCTGCCAGCGGGTTTGAACCTGGATGCATCCAGCGGCGTCATCTCCGGCACCCCCACCGCCGGAGGAACCTCAGCGTTTACAGTGCAAGTCACCGATTCTGCCCCAACGCCCATGTCGGCCTCCAGCCAGCTCAGCATCACCATCGTCAGCCGGAACCTGACGATTAAGACATCGTCCTTGCCTGACGGCACGCTAGGCGTTTCCTATAGCGCAACCCTCGAGCAGGATTACGGCACATTGCCTGTTTCCTGGAGCGTTACCGCGGGCAGCCTGCCGCCGGGTCTTACCCTTGACCCGTCGAGCGGATTGATTTCCGGCACCCCCACGGCGACGGGAACTTCGAATTTCACGGTCACGGTCACGGACTCCAGTTCGCCGGCGCAGAACGCCTCCGCGAATCTCAGCATCACGGTCAACCCGGGCGGCGCGGACAACACGCTGCTCGACGGCCACTATGCTTTTCTGCTGAGCGGTTATGATTCCAATGGCGAGCCGGTGGCTGTGGCAGGAAGCTTTGTGGCTGATGGTGCAGGAAACGTCACGGGCGGCGTTGAGGACATCAACCGCTACGCCGCGAACGCCGTGGCAAGCCAGTTGACTTTCACCGGCACTTACGCGATCGGGCAAGACCATCTGGGCACGATCACCATCACCGATTCCCAGAACCACACTTTCGCCATGGCGGCGGCGCTGGGAGCTGTCTCATCAGGGGTTGCGGCGAAAGGTTCCGTTCTTGAATTTGATTCCAGCGGCTACACGATGAGCGGTATTATCCGCCGGCAGGACACCGGCGCCTTTTTCGAGTCGGCCTTCAGCGGCGGTTATGCCTTCGGTTTCTCGGGTCTGGACGACACCATCAACCGCCTGGGCCTGGTGGGTGCATTTGTGGCGGGCGGCTCGGGAGGCCTCACCGGCGGAAAGTTCGACTCGAACGACGACGGCTCCCTCATGACCGGTGCAACGTTCACAGGCGCTTACAGTGCGGTCGGCTTAACCAGCGGCCGGACCCAGATTACGCTGTCGGGCTTTTCGCCCGCCCCGGCGCACTACGCCTTCTACGCTGTTTCAGCCAGTCATTGGCTCGCCATCAGCCTGGATAACTCCGCCACCTCGGGCCTTGTCGTGGGACAGGTGGAGGCGCAATCCGGACCCTTTTCGGCAAGCTCGCTTAGCGGAACAGCGGTGCTGAGTCTTGAATCAGCGTCGGGCGCAGCCGGCGGAGGCTCCCACCTGACGCTGGGACTGGCAGCGTTTGATGGCAGCGGCAACGTCAATTTTTCACTGGACGACAACGATGCCGGCACGCTTTCATCCCTGAATCCCAGCGGAACTTATACGGTCAATGACGCGTCCGCCGGAGGCTTTACGCTCGGCCCTCAGAGTTTGTCGCAGATGGTGGGTTACCTGATCGCGGCCGATCAGGGATTCATCCTGGGCACGGGAGCGGACGTTGCGACAGGTGTTCTTGTGCCGCAATCGCCGGGGCCGTTTGACGTCTCTTCACTGAACAGCACGGTGTTTTTCGGTACGGAACCGTTTGCCGTGCCGACCGTGGTGCAGCCTTTGGGCGGGCCGACGCCCATCTTGTCGGTTGGAATGATGACTTTTGACGGCAGCGGAAATCTCTCCGCGACCAGCGACGTCAACCAGTTGGGCTCGCTCAGTGCCGCGCAGACGACGAGCGATACCTACGCGGTCTCGCCAAGCGGAAGGGTAACCCTTGGATCGAGTTCTGAGATCCTCTACATCGTCTCGCCGACAGAAATTGTTGGCATGACCACGCGAGCCAAAGACCCCAACCCGACGCTCCTGTTTGGCGGGCAATGAGTGGCCAGGGATGCGGGAACCCGGCCGGATAACAGGCGGCCGGGCTTCGGACTTAGAATTTGGGTTTGGTTACCGCGCCTTCCGCGGCGGAAGATACCAGTGAGATGTATTTGGCAAAGACGCCCGAGGTGTAATGCGGCGCGGGTTCGCGCCACTCGGCCAGGCGCTTCGAAATTTCCTCGTCGGAGAGTTCCACGTCCAGCCGCCGGGCGTTCACGTCGAACTTGACGATGTCGCCGTTTTTCAGCGCGGCAATCGGGCCGCCGCTGGCGGCTTCCGGCGCCACGTGCCCCACCATCAGGCCGCGAGTCGCCCCGCTGAACCGCCCGTCGGTCAATAGCGCCACCGATTCACCCAGGCCCTCGCCCACAATCGCCGCCGTCACGCCCAGCATCTCGCGCATTCCCGGACCGCCGCGCGGCCCCTCGTAGCGGATCACGACCACGTCGCCGGCCTTCAGGCTTTTGCTGGTGACGGCCTTCATGGCTTCTTCCTCGCTGTTGAAGACGCGCGCCGGGCCGCGATGCTCCAGCGGCTCGTGCCCGGAAATCTTTACCACGCAGCCGTCCGGCGCAAGATTACCCTTCAGGATCACCAGGCCTCCGGTGGCTTTCTTGGCGTTGGCGACGGACCGGACCACGTCCTGGCCGGTCGTTTCTTTTGCCGCGCGAGCTTCCTCGCCCAGCGTCTTGCCGCTCGGGGTCGGCTGATCCTCATGCAGCAGGCCCGGCTTGCCCTCGATCAGTTTCTTGGCGATCACGGGAATCCCGCCCGCCTTGTACACATCCACGGCCACGTATTTGCCGGCCGGCTTCAGGTCCGCAATCAGCGGCGTCCGCCGGCTGATCTCGTCAAAGTCGTCCACGGAAAGCGGCACGCCGGCTTCGTGCGCCAGCGCCAGCAGGTGCAGCACGGAGTTGGTCGAGCCGCCTGTTGCCGCCACGCTCATGATGGCGTTTTCAAACGCCTTGCGCGTCACCACGTCGCGGGGCCGCACGCCCCGCCTGAGCACGTCCATCACCAGCTTGCCCACTTCAAAGGCGACTTCATCTTTTTTCGGGTCCATGGCAGGAACGCCGTTCGCTCCCATGGGCGAAAGTCCGATGAACTCCATGACCGTGGACATGGTGTTAGCGGTAAACTGTCCGCCGCAGGCGCCCGCTGCCGGGCAGGCCACGTTCTCCAGTTCCTTGAAATCCTCGTCGGACATCTTTCCTGCGGCGTTTGCACCCACCGCTTCATACACGTCCTGGATGGTCACGTCGCGGCCCTGGAAGCTGCCCGCGGCAATCGAGCCGCCGTAGAGCAGCACGCTCGGCACGTTCAGCCGCAGCAGCGCCATCGCTCCGCCCGGAATCGTCTTGTCGCAGCCCACCAGCGCCACCATGGCGTCAAACATGTGCCCGCGGCCCACCAGTTCAATCGAGTCCGCCACCACTTCACGGCTGATGAGCGAGGCCTTCATGCCCTCGGTGCCCATCGTCACGCCATCGGAAATCGCGATGGTGTTGAACTCCATGGGCGTTCCGCCGCCCGCGCGCACGCCTTCCTTGATCTTGGCGGCCAGGCGCCGCAGATGGTAGTTGCAGGGCATCGTCTCGATCCAGGTGTTGGCGATTCCCACGATGGGCTTCGCCAGGTCCTCATCGGTAAAGCCGATGGCTTTCAGCATGGACCGGGCCCCGGCGCGGTCGCGCCCTTCAAGAATTACACGGCTGGATATTTTGTCGTCCGCGGACATGACGCCTCCAAGTGAAATGAGTTCAAAACTGAATTTCTGATGATTGCAGATTCAACACGGAAGAGCAAGCGCCGGCGGCGTGGGCAACAGCCGGCCGCTCGAATCAACGCTGCCGAGCAGGGCCAGGCCCGATCGCCCCGGTGCTAGCGGTTGCAGCACTCCACGGGTTCGCCGCCCGCGATTTAGACTCCGATCGTTTTAACCAGTTCTGCCACGGCGCCGGCGGATTTATTGAGCGCTGCCTGTTCTTCGGCGGTCAGTTTGATTTCAATAATTTCCTCAATCCCGCGAGCTCCCAGCTTGACCGGAACTCCGACGTAGAGGCCGTTCACTCCATACTCGCCTTCCAGGTAGGCTGCGCAGGGCAGAATCTTTTTGCGGTCGTTGAAGATGGCTTCCACCATTTCGACGGCGGCGGCCGAAGGCGCGTAAAACGCGCTGCCGGTTTTCAGGTAGTTCACGATTTCCGCGCCGCCCTTGCGGGTGCGTTGGATGATGGCGTCGAGCTTCTCTTGCGGCATCAATTCTGTTACGGGAATCCCTGCTACCGTGGTGTAACGCGGCACCGGAACCATGGTGTCTCCGTGGCCGCCCAGCACGAACCCCTGGACGTTCTGCACGGAGACGTTCAAGGCTTCGGCAATGAAGGTGCGATAGCGCGCCGTGTCCAGCACACCGGCCATGCCGATCACGCGGTTTTTCGAAAAGCCGCTCACTTTCAGCGCCGTCTGCGCCATGGCGTCCAGCGGATTGGTGACGATAATCAGAATTGCTTCCGGCGAGACTTTTGCCACCTTTTCGATCGTGGCTTTCACCACTTCATAGTTTTTCTTCAGCAGATCGTCGCGGCTCATGCCCGGCTTGCGCGGAAAGCCGGCGGTCATCACCACCACGTCGGAGTTGGCCGTATCGGCGTAGTCGTTGGTGCCCGTAACCCGCACATCGTAGCCTTCAATCGGACCCGACTCCATCAGGTCCAGAGCTTTGCCTTGCGGGACGCCTTCCAGAATGTCCACCACCACCACGTCGGCCAGTTGTTTATCCGCCAGGCGATGGGCCACCGTCGCGCCGACGTTGCCCGCCCCCACCACTGTTACCTTTTTACGCATAAGTTCTTCTCCTTGGATAAGGTCTTGTTTCTAGCACCGGGTTTGGAGCCCGGCATGTCTGTTGACCCCGCGGCCCGCAGACCGCGCGCAAGGGCGCCGCTTTCCAACCCCGGGCGGCGCCGCTGCACTTCACAAAATAAACGCTCCTAGGCCGCCCCGGCTTTTACCTGGGCCATGTTCTCGATGATGGCTCCGGCAAAGGCGCTGGTTCCAAGCTTTTGGATCCCCTCGAGGCCTTCCATCTTCATCAGGCGCTCCAGGTCATAGGTTACTCGGTGCTGGGCGATGGTGGCGGCGAGCGCCTGCTCAATCAGCTCTCCGGCTTCCGGCCAGCCCAGGAACTCAAACATCAGCACGGCCGAGCGGATGAGCGCGGCGGGATTGATCACGTCCTTGTCCGCATACTTGGGCGCGGTGCCGTGCGTAGCTTCAAACACACCGTAGCCGTCGCCGATGTTGGCTCCGGGCGCAAGGCCCAGGCCGCCGATCTGCGCGGCGCAGGCGTCGGAAAGATAATCGCCGTTCAGGTTGGGCGTGCACAGCACCTGGTATTCATCCGCGCGGGTCAGGATCTGCTGGAAGATGGAATCGGCAATGCGGTCATTCACCAGAATCATCTGCTTCCACTTGCCTTGTCCGTGCGTCGCGTAGATTGCGTCCAGGCATTCCTGGACTTCCTTGCAGATTTGCTGCTTGAAGCTGTCGGCAGCCATTTCGAGGCCCGGCTCAACCATGGCGGCATTCGCTTCAATTGACAGGTCCGGATTCTTGTCCTTGTTGTCCAGAATCCAGCTTTCGCGCTCCGTAACGATCTTGTTGCGGAATTCCTCGCGCGCCAGCTGGTAGCCCCAGTCGCGGAAGGCTCCCTCGGTGAACTTCATGATGTTGCCCTTGTGGACCAGCGTTACGCGGTTGAGTCCATGGTCGATGGCATATTGGATTCCGCGCCGCACCAGCCGCT
>CAYWMN010000168.1:0-8463 GCA_964459065.1 uncultured Acidobacteriota bacterium
TATTATAGGAACTTACAACCCGAAGTATTTAATTTAATTAAAGAAAACGAGGTTTTTGAATTAGAAAGTATTAGAGAGAAACTCTGTAGTAAAATAAATTTTATTGCTGATGGATTAAGAGGATTACCTTCAGAATATAGTGCTCCGTGGTTTGTTGCACAGGAAAAGAAACGGAAAGGAAATAGACGAGACTTTATTTGTAATGTTTGTGCAACACCTTTAGGGGCTAGCGATGCTCCTTTTAATCCTCAAGTTCTTGAAGATATTAGAAATAAAACTATCTGTCCTCCTAAATATGAAGGGGAATTATTATTTTCATATATAGGAGATAAGATAGATGAAACAGATGTACAGTTCTTTGAAACACGTGGGGCTAAAAGATTAAAATGGTGGGGAGAATTACCTTTTGGTAGACCTGACCAAAAACATAATTATGTGATTGGCGTAGACCCATCTTATGGTTTGGGAAATGCTAATTCTGCGGCTATTATATATGATGTAAATACAAGAGAGCAGATAGGTTGTTTCATAGATGCAAACACTCCTCCTGAAGAATTTGCTGATATAGTAGTAGCTTTAGCTTATTGGATAGGAGGAACTAATACCCCCTTCCTTATTTGGGAAAGTAATGCTGGTTGTGGACAAAACTTTGGTCAAAGAATAGTTTATCAAAACTATCCCTGGGCAACCTGGACTCGGGCCTCATCGCTCTATTGATTCTTCTTGCCACGCTTCCGTATCTGAATACGCTCTTCAACGGCTTCGTTTATGATGACAACCGCCAGGTTCTCGACAATCCCTACTTAAGAAGCTTTCACTACCTTCCCAAAGTATTCGGAACGACGGTTTGGTCGTTTGTGGGAGCGCAAGGCGTTTCCAACTATTACCGTCCCATCATGACGCTCGGGTACCTGTTCTGCTATCAGGTCTTTGGTCCGCTCGCCTATGGATTCCATCTGGTCAATGTTTGTCTGAACGCAGGCATTGTCTGTCTGGTGTTTGTTATCGCGCGGAAGATGTCTCGCAACCGCGGGCTGGCGTTTGTGGCAGCCGGTCTGTTTGCCCTTCATCCCGTTCACACGGAAGCGGTGGCTTGGATTGCGGCGGTCACAACCCTTGAACTGACTTTCTTCTACCTGCTGACCTTCTGGCTTTTTCTCAATATCGCCCGTCCGGAGGGGAAGCGGTCGGCGTGGGTTGAACTCGCCATGGTCGCGAGTTTTGCCCTCACCATTTTTTCCAAGGAACAGTCGCTGACGTTGCCTCTGGTGGCGATGATCTATGAGCACTTTTACCGGGAAGACCGCCGGCAAACAACCTGGGGACAAAAATTCGGACGTTACGGTGTGCTGTGGCTGATGGATATCGCTTACGTCGTTTTTCGGGTTGAGCGGTTGGGCGCCTTTGCTCCGCAGATTCAATTGTCGAAGCTGGGCTGGTACCCCTGCGTTTTGTCGGCAATCGCCTTAATCGGGCAATATGTCGGGAAGCTTTTCTGGCCCGTGGAGCTGTGTGCTTACTACGTCTTTCATAAAGGCGCTTCGCTATGGGAGCCGCGCGTGATGGCCGGTTCCGCGATCGTGCTTTTGTGCGGGGTGATGGTTGTTGTCCTCTGGCGGCGCGCCAGGATGGCCACGTTCGGGTTTGTATGGTTTTTTGCGACGCTGGCCCCTGTGCTGGACCTCCGTTTTCTTGCCGGGAATGTTTTTGCTGAGCGATACCTTTATTTGCCCTCGGTAGGATTCTGTTGGTTGATCGGCTGGGCCGGAATGTGGTTGTGGCGGGATGTTTTTCGCGAACGCCGCCATGGGCGCCAAGCCCTGTTGGCTGCCGCAGGTCTTGTTGCTGTTTTGTTTGCGGTTCGGGTCGTGGCTCGCAACCGCGACTGGCACGACGACCGTACCCTTTACGAGCAGACGTTGAAGGTTTCCCCGAACGCCATTCATATTCGGGAAAACCTGGGAGTTGTCGACTGGAATCACGGGGACCTGGCGGGGGCGGCAAAGCAGTGGAGGATGTCGCTCAAAATCAATCCCGGCGACCCTATTGCCCTGAACAACCTGGGCCTGATTTATGCCAAAAAGAAGCAGTACCAGGAGGCCGAACGTTATTTTCGGCAAGCGATGTTGAGAAAGCCCGACTATACCGATCCGCACCTGAACCTGGGAAGTATGGAACTGGATCGTGGCAAGTTTGACAAGGCGGAATGGCAGCTTCGCGCCGCGGTGGCTCTTTCACCCCTGCTCCCAAGTTGCCGCAACCAGCTGGGCAAGCTCTACCTTAAACAGGGCCGGCTGTCCGCAGCGGAAAGAGAATTTTCCAGATCGGTAGCCTCCGCGCCCAACTTCCAGGGGTATGACGGGCTGGGTGACGTATACTTGAAAAAGGGCGATAACGCGCGCGCACAACACAACTTTGCGTCTGCGGCTTCCCTGAATCCGTATGACGCCCGCGCGTATTTTGGTTTGGCTCAGGTTGCCGCAAGGCAGGGCCGGAGGGTGGAAGCTCTTAAGAACTACGCACGAGGGTTTGAAACCGATCCGAACAACCCTGAGGCAAGAATCGCCGTCAAACAGCTGAGGTTGGAAGCGAAGAATGGAAAAGCAACGCAAGAGCCCTGAGCGCCGGATTGTCCTGCGCGCGATGGGACTCATCGTGATTGGCGGAATCGTATTGGCGATACTCCCCGGTGTGGTGCTGGGGGCCGGGTCGGTGGCGCAGCTGCCCCTGGGTCGGTTTATCAAAGAAGTTCAAAAGAGCTACCACCAGGTGCACGCACTGCGTGCGCATTTCAAGCAGACCTACACGTCCGGAGGCAGAACCCGAGTGGAGTCCGGCACGGTCGTTTTTGCCCGGGGCGGGCGCATGCGGTGGGATTACCAGGAGCCCGGCAAGAAGATTTTCTTGTCAAATAAAAAGGAAGTCTTGCTTTACCTTCCCGCTGAGAATCAGCTCAATCGCTCCTCGCTCAAAGCAAGCCGGGACTTCCGCGTACCGTTTCGGCTGTTGCTTTCCCGAATGGACCTTGGGAAAGTGTTTTCAAAATTTGAAGATGCCGGAGAAGCGTTCAAGCATGATTCCCGAGACCGCGTGATCCGCGCTTACCCGAAGCATGGGAAAAGGGAAGGGTATCGGAACGTGGTGATTGAGTTTGACCCGCAAATGAACATTCGGCGCCTCGAGCTTCTTTATACGGACGGCAGTGTCATGCGGTTTACTTTCAACCATATAGACCGGAACCCGCGCATATCCTCTTTGCTGTTTCACTTCACGCCTCCTCCCGGAACGCAGATCGTCAATCAGCATTAGGTCGAAGTCCAGCGACGAATAGGATTAGCAGGAAAGTCTAGGAAAGGCCGTGGGCCCGGAGGGCTGCGGCGACGCCGTCGTCGTCGTTCGAGAGTGTCTGGTGCCATCCCTCGCGCTTAAGCTCCGGGCATGCGTTGGCCATGACCACCGGGTGACCGACCATATGGAGCATTTCGAGATCGTTGTAGTTATCTCCGATCGCCATGACTTCGCCCGGTTCGTACCCATTACCGTCGAGCCACCACTTGAGGGCGCTCCCCTTTGAACAGCCCCGGTTCATGACGTCCAGCAATGAAACATTTCGAGCGATATATTTTGTCCAGCTTAAATGAGTGAGTTTGTTGGCCGGGCAGGAGCGCAGCAGCGCGTCCAGGGGTTCGAGCGAGGCTGGCGCTCCGCCGAACATGACCTGGACGGGATCTTCGGGCAGGGATGAAGGCAGGTCCGCAACTTGTACCAGGCAGTCCGGAGCCGTCTTGAGATACCATCGAAGCGGCCCATCCAGCGAGGCGTTTTTCTGCATCATTACCTGGCCGCGTCCATGCTGGTGGAAAATGGCGACGGCGTAGGGCCGGTAATCGACGGAAGCTTCCAGCACCTGGCGGGCCGTATTTCTGGGGAGAAAATTCCGGCGGAAAACGTTCCCTGAAAGGTTGGCCACCAAGGCGCCATTCGATGTGATCACCGCCGCGGGGGTGGGCAAAGGTTCAAGAATCCGGAGGGCGGAATGAAATCTTCGTCCCGTTGTAATCAGCAATTGGACGCCGTGCCGGACGGCAGCTTGGAGAGCCTTGCGATTTGGCTGCGAGATTTCCTGACGGCTATTGAGAAGCGTTCCGTCAAGGTCAATTGCAATCAGGCGGATGGCCATGTCTTTTCGAAGGAAACCTTGCTTGTTCCCCTGTTATGTGCGAGATGCAGCACGGTAGGGACATGTTTTCTGGCGTCCCCTGGGGCCTGTGCGGCCTTCGGGAGTGCGGTCAAAATTGTCAGTATCAAATAGCCCATGTTATATTAACAAAGTTAAGTCACCTGCATCATGGGCGCGTAGCTCAGTTGGGAGAGCGCGGCGTTCGCAACGCTGAGGTCGAGGGTTCGAATCCCTTCGCGTCCACCATTGATGGGAATTTCCATCACGCGGACTGCACGGAAGAAATCCATCAATCAAGCTCCAGTGGCCGCTTGTGCTGGCCGATATAAATCATAGCGAAAGGCCCATGGCGGATTGCTATGAAATGCTTGAGCTGTGGTCACGAAAATCCTGCATCCTGCCAATTCTGCATTCAATGCCACACTCCCCTGCGCTTTACCTGCCCTGCCTGCCAGCACACACAGAACCACGGTGGCCAGTGCGACGCCTGCGGGGTCGTGTTCATTAAATACGCGGCAATGCTGGCTTTTACCAATAAGAGCAAGCGGCAGCAGGAGCGCGCAAGAAAAGCGGGGCGCAATGCTATTGTCCGGCAGATCCTTCTTCTCCCAATAACCGGAGGGTGGTCACTGCTGAACTTCTTTCGGCGTTCGATGACGAGGGATTGAGGCTCTTCCGGCAAGCGGCGGCCCTTCCAACTTGCACCACAACGAGTCAAGCTCCTGAAACGGCCGGCCGACGTGTTTATTTCTCTCTCTTGCTTGCCATGTAACTATCAGCATTGGTGCTCAGTTCCCGCGCCTGGCCCAGATGCTGGACGGCGTCTTCCACCAGGGGGTCGTCCTCGACGGTAATGCGGTCGGCAACGTTCTGCCCGTAAATATCTTCAACCAGCTGGACTTTGATATGCTGCCGGACGAAACTGAGTTCTTTTTGCAGGGCTTCTTTCGAGACTGGAATCTTTTGTTTTGCCAGAAATGTCTGGAATTCATCAAGAACGCTGTCCGTCACCTGGAAGTTGCGGGGAATGGTATTGTGAGCGGCCAGGTAGCTTTGGGCAAACTTGAAAAACGCCGCGTTTCGCACCAACGTTTGCTCGGTCGGGGTGAGCTTGACGGGAGGCACTTTGATGTCCGGGGTAATCCCGCCGCCGCCATAGACTTTGCGGCCGCCATCGGTGTGCCGGACCTCGGTATGGGGCGTAGGAACATCCTCGGGATGGTAATAATAATCGTAGAGGGAAATATCATTGTAATTTCGCTGGATCAGGCGTCCGCTGGGCGTGTAATAACGGGCGGTGGTCAGAGCCAGCCCTGTATTGTCGCTGAGCGGATAGACGGTTTGGACCAGACCCTTTCCGAAACTCGTCTCTCCCATGACCAGCGCACGGTCGTGGTCCTGCAAGGCTCCGGTTACGATCTCGGCGGCGCTTGCCGTCATTCGGTTGATTAATACCACGATGGGATATTGGTTCCCATTATCCCCGTGAACAGCGTAATAACGCCTTTCGGGTGATGACCGGCCGTAGTGATAAACAATCAGTTGCCCTTTTTTAAGGAAGTGGTCGGCCACCTCAACGGCTTCCTGAAGTAACCCGCCGGGATTCCCACGCAGGTCGAGGATGAGGCCTTGCAGGTGCTTTCCATCCAGGTTCTTGAGGTCCTTCGTCAGCTCCGTATTCGTGGTTTCATTAAACCGGCTGATGTGGATATAGGCCACGTGCGGTTTGATCATGAAAGCGTCATTCACGCTATGTTGCGAAATCTCAGCCCGGGTAATTGAGAAAAGGAGGGGTTTGACCGAACCCTCGCGGTCAATGGTAACGTGGACGACGGTGCCTTTGGGTCCCTTCAGCATCTTGGCCACTTTTTCGACAGGGAGGCCCATCGCGGATTTCCCGTTGACCTTGGCGATCACGTCGCCGGGCCGCAGACCAGCGCGAAATGCCGGAGAGCCGGGAATCGGCGCTACGACGAAAGTCACCGGTTTTCCCATCTTGCCCGGTCGCGATTGGATGGACATCCCGACGCCGTAATACTTGCCCTCTTGTTCCTCCCGGAGTTCGGAAAAGGCGCGCCGATTAAAAAAGTTGGAGTGGGGGTCCAGGGTTCGCAACATCGCGGGGATCGCGCCCAGATAATTGCTGTTTGTTGGGCCGAATAGAGCTTTATCCGGGCTGACGGGATCAGCGTAGTTCTTTTGGATGTCGGCGTAAACCTTGGTAAACTTGCGCAGGCTTGCCTGGACCGCAGAGTTGCTGTCATTGGAGGTAGTGGCATCGAGCTGGCGACCGTAGACGCCGCCGAGCACAGCGCATAGCAATATTGTGAATAAAACAATCCAACCAGCCCGGCGCTTTTGCTTCATTGATGGCAGCTCCTTACCTGCAAAGAAAAGTATAGCATGGGGCATCGTTCGCCGAAAGAATCTGCAGGTTTCGTGAGGGTGAGCCTACCACAAGCCACAATCGGGAGCAACTTTACTGGACACCGGGCGAATGCCTTCTCTATAATCTTAAGTTTACCATTTTAATCGGGGGATTTCATGCGACCGGTGCTCGATCTTAAGCACACTCTGAATCTGCCACAGACCAGCTTTCCGATGAAAGCCAATTTGCCTCAGAACGAACCCTTGTGGCTGGAAAAATGGGCCAAGGAAGACCTGTATGGCAAAATTCGCCAGTCGCGCAAGGACGCGCCTCTGTTTGTTTTGCATGATGGTCCCCCCTACGCGAACGGCCGCATTCATTTGGGGACGTCGCTGAATAAGATTCTGAAGGATTTCATTGTGAAATCGAGGACCCTCGGGGGATTTAACGCTCCCTATGTACCGGGGTGGGACTGCCACGGGCTCCCGATTGAAATTAATGTGGACCGGGAATTGGGGCCGCGGAAGCGCCAAATGAGCGCGGTGGAGATTCGGCGGGAGTGCCGCCGGTACGCGGAGAAATATGTCGATTTGCAGCGTCAGGACTTCATTCGTTTGGGAGTGCTGGGGGAATGGTCAAGTCCTTACCTGACGATGGATTATTCCTACGAAGCCCTCATCGCCGAGGTTTTCCTTAAGTTTCTTAAAGAAGGTTATGTTTATCGCGGGCGAAAGCCTGTTTATTGGTGTGTTTCGGATAAGACCGCCCTGGCTGAGGCGGAGGTGGAATACGAGGAGCACCGGAGCCGTTCGATCTATGTCCGCTATCGGGTCCTTTCGGATTTAACCCAGGTGGCCCCGGGTCTAAAAGGGCGGAGCGTGTATGTGATGATCTGGACCACCACGCCCTGGACCCTGCCGGCCAGCATGGGAGTCGCTTTCCATCCCGATTTCGAATACGTTGCCGTGGCTGACGCTGCGGGCGAGGTCTACATTGTTGAAAGCCGCCGCCATCGACCGGTCCTGGAAGCGACGGGTTTGCAGGCAACGGAAGTGCTTGCGCGGATTCGGGGCAGGGATCTTGAGCGGATTCGGATGCAGCATCCGTTCCTCCCGCGCGAGGTGCTGGGGGCCCTTGCCGATTACGTCACCGCCGAGGATGGCACCGGCTGTGTCCATACCGCCCCCGCCCATGGCCGGGAGGACTATGAAACCGGGTTGAAATACGGGCTGGAAGTTTACTCTCCCGTCGGTGATTCGGGAGAGTTTACCGAAGGGTTGCCGGAATACGCAGGGAAGAAGGTCTTTGAGGCCAACGACGCGATCCTTGAAGTCCTGAAAGCCCGCGGCGCGCTGGTCGGCCCGGCCGGGTGGCTGGAGCACTCTTATCCTCATTGCTGGCGCTGCCACAATCCGGTCATCTTTCGGGCGAATGAACAGTGGTTCATCCGGATCGATCACGAGAATCTGCGGGGCCGCGCCTTGGAAGCGATTAAGAACGTTCGCTGGTCGCCGGAATGGGGCGAAGAGCGGATTTCTAATATGATCGCGACCCGTCCGGATTGGTGCATTTCGCGCCAGAGAGTCTGGGGCGTTCCGTTGGTGGTGTTCCACTGCGATGACTGCAAAAAGCCTCTGCTTGATGCCCGGCTGGGCGAGAAGGCGGTCGAGCTATTTAAGAAAGAAGGCGCCGATGCCTGGTTCTCGCGAAGCGCGCAGGAGCTCGTTCCGCCGGGAACCCAGTGTCCGGACTGCGGGGGAACGAACCTGCGCAAAGAAATGGACATCCTGGATGTGTGGTTTGATTCGGGTTCGAGTCATGCTGCCGTCCTCGACCGGCGTCCGGATCTTCCCTGGCCCTCCGACGTTTATCTTGAGGGCGGCGACCAGTACCGGGGTTGGTTTCACAGTTCGCT
>CAYWMN010000169.1:0-6832 GCA_964459065.1 uncultured Acidobacteriota bacterium
CTGGACCCGGAAACCCGCGCCGGGCTCCGAAAACTGCGCAATGCGGTGGCGGAATTTGTGCCGACGTCGCTCGACGCTCCGCCGCGGGTGGTGATCTTTCCCATGCGCGACGGCGTGGCGGTGGCGAACTTCACCGAACTACCCATCACCTGCTCTTTGACCGGCGCCGGAAGCCCGCCGGCGCACTACACCAAGGTGTTCGGAACCGCCGAAACCCGCGTCACCAACAACGGGAAGGATTTGAGCCTGCCCGAGCACGGAGTGATGGTGGTCCGATAGGCGCAGGCTAAAACCGATTTCACAACGGAAAGGAAAGGCTTGAAAGACCGCACACAGGAACGAATCCGTCTAAAAACCGTGATAGCCGGAATGGTTGTGATGCTGGCGATGGCGGGGGTGCCGCTGCGCCTGCTGGGCGGGCAGGACCAGCCTGAAACGCCAGCGTTCCCGGCCAAAATCAAAAGCCCCCCGCCGAAACTAAAGCCGCATCGTTTTTTCGACCGAACCAACCTGATGCTTTTTGCGGGGGTGGCGGCGGTCCGGACGCTCGACTTTACCTCAACGCAACATTTTCGGCACAACGGACACAATGAGGTCATGCTCACCAACAGCATTGTGGACAACAAACCGCTGTTTGCCGGCATTGAAGTGGCCGGCACGGCGCTCTCGATCGGCGTTGCATACTTGCTGTACCGCACGGGGCATTACAAGCTGGAGCGCTGGGTTTCCATCATCCACATCGCGGTGGGGGCAACCGGCGACATCCACAATTACACCCTGGGCCCGGTGCGATAGAGCTCCCCGGCGCCAAAGGCTGGAACAGCCGCAAGTTGACGCCAGGCAGCGTGTTAACGGCCCAGGAACCAGCCAGTCCGCGGCCTGGGGAGAGCCCGGGAGCCGGCTGCCCGCCCAAGCGGAACCGGATATCCCGGCAGGATAATTGCAACCTCTGGAAGGGTTCGACTAGAATAAGGGTTTGGCGTGGGTAGCTGCTCCCGCCAGTTGAAGTCTACAGCGCGTGAACTTTTTGGCCAAACAGATCAAGCACAGAACCCAGTCCTCACGCTGGCCCTACGTCGGCGCAATCGCCGTCCTCACGCTCGCCATCTGGCCCGCCCGGATTGCGCAAGCCAAGAACTTCGTCTTTTATTTCCCCAAAACGCACTCGATCCTGACCACGCGATCCTATCAGGACGTGCAATACCTGCCCGTGCTGAAAGTTCTGAACCTTCTGGGCCAGGTAACCGGGATGCAGGCAAAGCGAAAGTCTCTGAAAGTCTGGTTTAATGGCACTGAAGTCAGGCTCCGGGAAAATAACCGGACCGTGCGGTTGAACAATGCCAAGCTGCGGCTTTCCGAGCCGGCCCGGACCATGGAAGGGCAGTGGATGGTCCCCGTAGGATTCCTGACCCAGATTCTGCCCACCCTGATCAACCAAACCGTGCAATACCAGAAGGGCCAGGACCGCGTTTTCATCGGGAACATCAAGCCCAACTCCTTCACGCTCCATGCGGAGTCGCTCCAGCAAGGCACGCGGCTGACGTTTCAATTCGCGGAGCCCGTCCAGGTGCGAACGGCGGCTCGGAACGGCCGATGGGTCATCTACCTGGGCAACCGGCCCTTCGAACCGATCCATTCCGACTTTCAGTTCCGGACCCCTTACGTCTCGAGAGTGCAATTCCAGGATCAGGATGGCCATCCGAAGCTGGTGGTGACCCCCGCCAAGACAGGATTGGATTTTTTCCCCACCCTGGGAAATGGGAAGAAAATTCTCACGGCGGATATTGTGGAGCCGAAAGCCGCGGCGGCAGCGCCGGCTCCTGTTCAGCCAAAACCGCAAAGGCCGCATCCGGTTCCCCAGCAGGTGCCCGCCCACGCTGCGCCCAAGCCGTTAGCGGCGCCGCAGCTTCCTAAACTTACTTTGCCCGCCGTGGTTCTGGACGCAGCACACGGCGGCAGCGACCCGGGCGCCCAGGGCAAAGGCGGCCTGCTTGAAAAGAACCTGACGGCCCAGATGGTTTCGAACGTCAGCAAGGCGCTCCAGGCAACCGGCCGGTATCAGGTTATTCTGACGCGGCCCGACGACCAGACGGTGGACTTCGCCCAGCGAACCACCGTGGCCAATACCGCCCATCCCATAGCGTTTATCTCCTTCCACGCAGGGAACTTCGGCGCGTCGGCTCCCAAGGTGATGGTGTATACCTACCGGCCCTCTTCGCCCGTAGCCCTGGCCGCGGGAGCAAATCCCGCGCCGCTTTTCACGGCGTGGGAAAAAGTGCAACTGAAATACTCGTCCGAAAGCCGCCGGCTGGCTCAAATGTTGCAGCAGGATCTCGCAAAAGATACCGGGCTTAAGGTGGCAAGCCCGATGGAGGTGCCGGTCCGGGTTTTGCGCAGCATCGGGGCGCCGGCAGTGGCGATCGAAGTTGGGAGTCTGGCGCCCGAGGTTGATTCCGCGCCTCTCACCAAGCCGTCCTTCCAGAAGGCCATCGCGGCGGCGGTCGTCCAGGCCATCGAAAACCTGCAGGGAGGGCAACCCTAGCTTATGTCGCGCCGCAGCTTGATTTTGAGCGTCATCGTCGCGGTGGTTCTCGGCGTGGGAATCTACTACCTGCTGAGCTTGCACCGGCACCTTTCACCCGCCAACAACAACCCGCAAAGCGCAGCCCAGAAGGCCCGGACGCGCCTGAGTGAGGCCGCGCTGCAACCGGCCGGCGGCGAAAAGCAAAACCTGACCCTCTATTTCCCCTCCTATGCGGATGGGAAATTGGTCTCGGAAAGCCGCTCCATAACGCTGGCCGCGGAAAACGTCCAACAGATCAAGCAGGTGTTGCTGGCTCTCATCGAAGGCTCCCACGAAGGACACGGCACGGCGCTGCCCCCGTCGGCAACGATCCGCGCGGTTTTCCTGTCGCCCGACGGCACAGCGGTGATTGACCTCTCCAGAAAAGCCCTCGCCGACTTCACGCCGGGAATTGAGAGCGAAAACCTGGCCATTTACTCCATTGTCAACTCGCTCGCGGCCAACATTCCAGCGGTGAAACGAGTCAAATTCCTGGTTGAAGGACAAGAGGCCCAGACGCTTGACGGCGACATCGATTTGACCGGGTATTTCGCCCCGGACCCATCCTTGATTACGCAAGCCCAATAAAGTAAGGAGTTCTAATGCCATCATCAACACCCAAAACGGTTTCCGGACTGATCTATTCGGGGGGCAAGCTGATCCGGGCCGGAAAGCGGGAGCCCGCGGAGCTTCGCCCGGCGGAGATTATTCCCCATTTCATTTCCAGCGCCGAAGGATCGGCGCTCATTCGCCTGGGTGAAACTCAGGTTATTTGCACCGCTTCAGTGGAGGACGGCGTTCCCCCATTCCTGAAAGGCTCCGGCCGGGGATGGATCTCCAGCGAATACGCCATGATTCCGCGCGCCACCGACACGCGCACGTCCCGGGAGGTGAGCCGGGGGCGGCAGAGCGGCCGAACCATGGAAATCCAAAGGCTGATCGGGCGGTCGCTGCGCGCCGTGGCCAACTTTGACAAACTCGGCGAACGAACCGTGTGGATTGACTGCGACGTGATCCGCGCCGATGGCGGCACACGGACCGCCTCGATTACCGGTTCAATGGTGGCTCTGACCCTGGCCCTGAAAAAGCTGCAGGAGATGGACGTCCTCAAGGCAATTCCCTTGAACGATTACGTTGCGGCGATCAGCGTCGGAATCATCGGCGGCGACACCTTGCTGGACCTGGACTACTCGGAAGATTCCAACGCCGACGTCGATATGAATGTGGTGATGACCGGCTCCGGCCGCTTTGTCGAAATCCAGGCAACGGCGGAGCAAGACCCCTTCAGCAGCGAAGCTCTCGCGAACATGATCGAGGCCACCCGACCGGCCATCCGGCAATTGGTTGAGCTGCAAAAATCCGTGACCGGGGTTGATCTGCCCGGAAGCCAAGGTTGAAAACAAGCTTGCCGGCGCAGGAGCGCTTGACGGGAACTTCGACGGAAGTTCCCATCAACCGATTGCGCGTAGAAAGCGCGCCCAAGCTGATGCTCAAACGTCTGGAATCATGATGTCCACCATTTACCTGGCCTCAAACAACCCCGGGAAACTGAGGGAATTCAAACAGGCGGCAGCGGATTTGGGAATTAACGTTCAGCTCCTTCCGGGAATCGAGCAGGTGCCCGCCTGCGAGGAAGACGGCAACACCTTTGAGGCGAACGCCCGCAAAAAGGCGCTCTACTACAGCGGCTTTACCCAAGGCATGGTCTTTGCTGACGACTCGGGAATTTGCCTCGACGCGCTGGGAGGAGCTCCTGGAGTCTTTTCGGCACGCTACGCCGGCCCCGAAGCCGACGACGAAGCCAACAACCAGAAGTTGCTGCGGGAATTAGCCGAAGTCCCACCCCGGCAACGGACGGCGCACTACGTCTGCATCATCGCCCTGGCCCAACAAGGACGCATCCTGAAGGTTGTTGAAGGCAGAGCGGACGGTGTGATTCACCGCGACCCCTGCGGCACCGGCGGATTTGGCTACGACCCTTATTTTTATTACCCTCCGCTTGCCCAGACCTTCGCGCAACTGAGCGCCGAGGAAAAATTCACCGTTTCGCATCGCGGCGAGGCTTTTCGAAAACTTCTGGCTTGGCTCAAAGAGGCCACGCCTGGCAAAAATCTGTAGGGTTCCCCTGCTCCTGGCCAATTAAAGCCTGCCCTCGAGCTTTAGCCAGTCCCGGCATCCGTACCGCCGGAACCCACCGCCATCCGCCAAAAGCATTGCGCCCTTCCGCTCATTCACTATCCCTTTCGTACAGGTTCCTGGAAATTTTTACAGCCTGTGCTCCGCGATTAAAGAGTCGCACATCTGTGTTTTCTTGATTCCAGTAGATTTATCGTCAGGTACAAATTTGGCATCGAAAGTGCTCAACCCTATGTCAAATACACAATAACGAATCGGAGCACACATATGAATAGAACGAAGTCTACGACTAAACTTGCCGCTATCGGCTTAAGCCCGTTACTTCTTCTCGCAACGGGCTGCATCGCCACACGGAAGTACGTCCGAAATACGCAGGCGCCGCTGGATTCGCGGATTAACTCGGTGGACCAGAAGGTGGACCAGAAAACAGCCCGGAATGCCTCCGACATCCGCGATCTGGACAAGCGAAGCGAGGCGGGAATCGCCCAGGCCCAAAACACCGCCAACCAGGCCGGCCAGCAAGCCACTCAAGCTGATCAGCACGCCCAGGCCGCCGGCCGTGTTGCGGAAAAAGGACTTTCCGCCGCCAACCAGGCGCAGAACATGGCCGACAATATCGACAACTATCAAGCCACGCAGCATCTGACCGTTTTGTTTCGACTCAATCAAAGCACCCTGACGGCCACCGACAAGCAGCACCTCGACCAAATCGCTCAGACCGTCCAGGGCTTAAAGCATTACGTCATTGAAGTCCAGGGCTACACCGACAAGACCGGGCCGAAACAATACAACCTGGCCTTGAGCCGGCGCCGAGCCAATTCCGTCATCCGCTACCTGACCCTGAACCATAACATTCCGCTGGTCCGAATCTACAGTTTGGGCTACGGCGAAGCTGCGCCCACTGCGCCAAACTCTTCACGAGCGGGCCGCAAAGAAAACCGGCGGGTCGAAATCACCGTTATGGTTCCTCAAATGGGAGCACAAGAGGCCGAGGTCTCTGGGTCTGGGATGTAAGCTAAAGAAGGACGGGCCATCGCGTTTCCCTTTCCTCCACAGCGTCGGGTCTGTTGAAGAACGGGAAGTTGACTGGAACTGCCGCTTCGGGTGATGAGGGAATCTGAGGGCTGTAAGGGAACCGGGTGTCCCGAAAGAGTCAGGGGCCGAGGGTTCGCTTACAGCCCCGGTTCCAAACGAAGCAGCTGCCTAACCGGCTATTTCATGTAAGTTTTCCGAAAATGATTGCGGGAATTGATGACCGTGAACGAGCCATCGGGCCGGGCAAGCACCTTGATGAAATACCCTCCGCTGGTTCGGCCGGGATTGGCGATGAATTTCCTGGCAGAGTTGTGCTTTGCACCTCCGGCAACCGAGTAGTGCAGTTGCCATAAATCACGCAAACCAGGCGAGTGATGGAAGGTGTCCCAGGCCTTGGGACTGCCGCCTTTCTTTGCGCCGTTATTCATCACGGCGGCCCTCGGATGCAACGCCTCGACAATCGCTCTGGGGTTGGAGGTGTTGGGACCGGGATGGGTGGTTCCGTGGTGTGTGGTGAGATAGAGGTCCACGGTCCCGATCAGATTCCTGGGGCAGACCAGCGCGAGTTCTTTCTGTTTCGTCAAATCACCCAGATCAATAAAGCGAAACCTGCCGAACGTAACCAGTAGGCCCACCGACTGCCCATTCTCATTCGGGTTGGGGCCAGGGTCGGTTTCCTCCGCGCAAAGAGGATTGGGCCGGCCGGCTCCCGGCAAGGGCGACCGGATGACGTGTCCGGCCGACGCCAGGACCTCGACGCGCATTCCCCGAAAGGGAATGACATCGCCGGGCTTCACCGTTTTGCGCTTCGCTCCCGCTGAAATCTTCCTGTAAATCTGATAGAGCTGTTCCGTGCGCCCGGAACGCTGAACGCTCGGCCCGTGATCCACGAAGGAGAGAATCCGAATACGTTTGGCAAGGCCCTGCAATCCACCGGCGTGGTCCGAATGATAGTGGGTCAGCACGAGGCAGTCGATCTGCTTGATTCCCGCCGAATGAGCCGCCGCCATGATGCGCTTTGGATCCCGGTCATGGTGTCCGGCCCAGCCCGTGTCAATCAGAAGCGATTCGCCCTGCGGATCGACCAGGAGAGTGGAT
>CAYWMN010000169.1:6842-8371 GCA_964459065.1 uncultured Acidobacteriota bacterium
CTGCCCGCCCTCGACATCGACGAAATAGATCTGCAAGGGCCCCGACGCGGCTCGAAGCGCCAAAGGAACAGAAAGGAAGAGCGCGAGCAGCCAGACAGCCACCCGCTGCGTCCGATAAGAAGGGTGCATTCTCGTCACCAGTCACTCCTCGATGGCACAATGAATCTGGCGGTGGATGAAACGGCAGAATAACATGAATCTTCCTGCCGAGCCATTGGGAACCGGACCGGGGCGGCACGAAACAGGCCCTGATTGCATCGAGCAACCTGATTCGTGTTATATTGAGTGATTCACGCGAATAACAAGGATGGCGGCGGCAGTGCGCGCAGAAAAAACGGCGCTCGCCGGCCGCCGGCCCGGGAATCAACGCCAGGAGGAATGATCGTTTGGCCGACCCTAAAGCAACCGAAACCAAGAAAGAACAAAATCGCCGGCAATATGTCAACTTTGTGTATTACAAAGTCGATCCCGCGTGGCGCAGGCTGCCGGAGGCGGAGCGCAAGCGCGGCAAGGAGCAGTTTATCGAGGTCGTGAAAAGCTTTGAGCCGGAGATGATCGTCATCCCCTATTCACTGGTGGGAATTCGCGGCGACTGCGACTTTATGCTGTGGCGGATCAGCTACGACCTGCTGAAATTTCAGGAAATGGGCGCGAAGCTCCTGGCGACGGACCTGGGCAAATATCTTTCGGTTCCCTACTCCTATCTCGCCATGACCAAGCGGTCAACCTACGTGCGCGAGCATCAGCATGCCGGCCAGGAGGGAACGCGGCTTGAGCTGACGCCCGGCAAGTTTCGTTACCTGTTCGTCTATCCTTTCGTTAAAACACGCGCCTGGTACCGGCTGACGCAGCACGCCCGCCAGGGTATGATGAACGAGCACATCGAGATCGGCCATCGCTTTCCGACGGTTCGGCTGAACACCACCTATTCGTTCGGGCTCGACGACCAGGAATTCGTCCTGGCTTTTGAAAGCGACAAGCCGGAGCATTTTCTGGACCTGGTGATGGAACTGCGCCACTCCGAAGCCAGCAACTACACGCTGCGGGATACCCCCATCTTCACCTGCGTACACCGCGAGCTTCCGGAAATGCTCGATTTGCTGGGCGGCTGATCAACATTCGACCGGAGCGGCAGAAAGGCTAACGTCCGGCAGAATCCGCCCCGGGGACATGATGAAAACAACCACCGCACGGAAAAGGCTTCCCGCCGGCAAAACACCCCAGACGAAGAGCAAGGCTAAACGTCCGGCTTCCAAACCGAAGGCGCGTCTCTCTGCCAAAACGGCCCAAAGGAAGGCTAAGCAGGACCGTCCGGCCCCAAAACGGAAAATACGTCCGGCAGTTAAGTCCCTCCAAAAGAAGAAGAGCGGGCGTCGGAGTTCCAAGAGGATCGATAAAATCCTTGCCGCGCTCACCATTCCCTCAGAGGATTTTGTAGCACTATCTTGGCATCACAACGATGAATCCATTTTCACGGAACCCGAGGCTGCCTCGGATGAACAGCAAACAAGCAATGTTTCTAAATACCG
>CAYWMN010000170.1:0-8283 GCA_964459065.1 uncultured Acidobacteriota bacterium
GAGGGCACATTGTAGAGAATCACCGGCAAATCCGTCGATTCGGCAATAGCCTTGAAGTGCTGGTACAACCCTTCCTGGGTCGGCTTGTTGTAGTAGGGGGCGACCGAGAGGATTCCATTGACGCCCAAGGCGCTCACTTCCCGCGCCAGGCCGCAAATCTTGCGGGTGCTGTTTCCTCCCACGCCCGCGATGACGGGAACCTTGCCGCCTGCTTCCTGAACCACCACCCGGATCACGCCCATGAACTCTTCGTGCTCAAGCGTCGGAGCTTCCCCGGTGGTGCCACAGGGCACCAGGAAATCAATTCCAGAGCGCAGTTGGAAATCCACCAAACTTCGCAGCGCCTCAACGTCCAGCGTGCCATCCTGTGCAAAAGGGGTGACCAGCGCCGTCCCGCAGCCTCGAATATCCAAACTCATAAGACCTCCTCCCGCAACAAACAGCTTTCCATGGAGATTATGATTATAAGAAACAAGCGCGAGGGTTGCTACTGTTGTTCTTCAAGAACCTGGCTGAAAGCGAACAATCCCTTTTTGCCCATCACCCAGCGCGCCGCATACAGCGCACCCTCGGCGAATCCCTGCCGGCTGCGGGCGCTGTGCCGGATCACCACTGTGTCGGCCGGGGAATCGAATCCCAATTCGTGCGCACCGGGAATGTATCCCGCGCGAATGCTGGAAGTGGGAATATCCCGGGCCTTGAGATGAGGCTCGATCTGACGCTGCAATTCCAGGGCGGTGCCGGACGGAGCGTCCTTTTTGGCTTTGTGATGGGCTTCAACAATGAAGGGCGCATACATGGGGTAGGGTGAAAAAATCTCCGCAGCAGCGCGCGCCAGGCGATAGAAGAGCTGCACGCCGATCGAAAAATTCGCGGCATAGACCATTCCCACGCCGCTTGACTGAATGATTTCGCGGACTTCCTCAACGCGGTTGTGCCAGCCCGTGGTTCCCACCACCAGATTCACGCCCAGGGCGGCCACGCGCCGGATGTTATCCACCACCACGTCCGGCGTCGTAAAGTCGATGCAAACGTCGACGCCGCGGAAGTTCTCTTCCGTGATCGCCACGCCGTCAGGATTCGATTCGATGGTCAGGATCAGGCGGGCCTCAAAACCGCGCTCCGGCGCCAGGCGCGCCACGGCGCTTCCCGTCTTGCCGTGCCCCAGCAGAGCCAGATTGAGAGGACGATCGATTGTGGAATCCGATGAAGTCGCTGTCACTGTATCACCCCCGTCGCTCCATTTTCGAACGCTTTGAGAGCCCGCGTGCTAGTCCAGGTAGCCTTCGGACTTCATCAGCTCAGCGTTGAGCAGCGCCGCACCGGCCGCGCCTCGAACGGTGTTGTGACTGAGCGTTATGTATTTGAACTGCAGCACCGGACAGCGCCTCACGCGGCCCACCACGGCCGCCATGCCGCCTTCGCTCTCAACGTCAAACTTGACCTGCGGCCGGTCACGCTCTTCCCGGACAAGAATGGGGTGTTTGGGAGCCGAAGGGAGCCTGAGTTCCTGCGGCCGGGCCCGGAACTTCCGCCAGGCTTCGATCAAATCCTCCAAATCCGCATTCGACCGCAGGGAGACCGAAACCGCTTCGGTATGCCCGTCTTCCACAAACACTCGATTGCAGTGGGCGCTCACCACAAAATTGCCTTGGGTCACGCGCCCCTCGGCCAGCGTGCCCAGCAGCTTGTGGGCTTCCCGCTCCACCTTCTCTTCTTCGCCGGAAATAAAGGGGATGACGTTGCCCATAATGTCCAGGGTGGGGACGCCGGGATATCCGGCTCCGGAAATGGCCTGCATGCTGGTCACCAGCACCTTTTCAAGGCCGAAAGCGCGTTCCAGCGGCGCAAGCGACATCACCAGGCCCACGGTGGTGCAGTTGGGATTGGTAACAATCATACCCTTCCATCCACGCTGCTTGCGCTGCTCGCCGACCAAGGCCAAATGGTCCGGGTTCACCTCCGGAATCAGCAAGGGAACGTCCGGGTCCATGCGGTGGTTTGAGGAATTTGACACGACAACGTGTCCGGCCTTGGCAAAAGCTTTTTCCGCCTCGCCCGCCACCCGGGAGTCCAGGGAAGAAAAGATTAGTTGCGGCGCCTTGCCGGGCTTGCACTCCTGCACCATCAGGTCGCGCGCGGCGGCCGGCATGGGGGCCCGAAGCCGCCAGTTACAAGCCTCCGAATATTTCTTTCCGGCGGAGCGGTCCGAAGCGGCAAGCCACCGCGCTTCAAACCAGGGGTGATGTTCCAGGAGGCTGATGAACCGCTGGCCCACCATCCCCGTTGCTCCAAGAATCCCAACTTCCAGTTTCTTCATTTCAATCTTCCGTTGTCGACCGACTCTCTATCCAACCGCCGCTGATCCCAGCCGCGGTTAAATACGCTTCTTCAATTCTCGTACTAATCGGGAGTAAAGTTCAACCGCGCCGATCAGTTCGGATTTGAGCACGCGCTCGTGGTCCGTGTGGGCAACGTGAATGGTTCCCGGGCCGATCAGCAGAGGGCGGCCCCATTGCGTCAGGTTCGGCAGGTCGGTTGAATAGGCCATGACTTCGGTTTCAAAGCCTTCCAGCGCTTCGGTCCGGATGGGCAGCGTGTCCCGGACAAATTCATACTGGCAGCGGCCGTCCAACATTTTCTCAAGGTTCCGCCGCAGCTCATCCGAGGGGCGCACGGTCCGGAACAGGATCTGGGCCGAGGCGCTGTCGGGAATCACATTCGGGGCGTGGCCGCCCTTGATGGACCCGATGTTCATGGTGGAGTTTCCCATCACCGGATCTTCCGGCAGCGGCAGCCTGCGAACGTCGGCAAGGATGTCCAGCAGCTTTTCAATCGCCGATTCCCCCAACTCCGGGTAGGCCGAATGCGCAGCCTTTCCACTGGCGTGAATGTCAATTCGCAGATTCCCCTTGGTTCCAACCGCCAGCTTGTTTTCCGTCGGCTCGCCATTAATGATGAACTTTGCGCCTACGGGAGTTTGATTGGCCCGGGTGGCCCCGTCGCTGAGAATTTCTTCTCCCACAACATAGAGCATGCCGAAGTTTTCCATGCCGGAAGCTTTCAGCTCCAGCGCTGCAATCACCTGCGACGCCAGGATGCCCTTGGCATCGCACGAACCCCGGCCGTAGATGTATTCATTGTCTTCGCCCGCCGGGATAAAAGGAGGCACGGTATCCATATGGGTGCTGAGCACCACGTCGGGCCTGCCCAGCCGCGCAATCACATTGGCGCGGCCTTCTGCAACCGGCTGGAATTCCACCTCGAAACCGTGCTGCTGAAGGTAATCGAAAAGGAATTCTCCGCACGCCTTTTCGTTTCCGGTAATCGACTCAATATTGACCAGCTTTTGGGTCAGCTCAAATAGCTCTGTCTTCTGCTCGCTCATCGTCCTGCATCCAAATTGAACCGGGCTTGGGATTCACGTCCTGGGTGTAAAGGTCTTGCTCAGGCTGCGGAGGAATCGCCTCGGTGGCCATGGCCGGAAGCTTGGTTAACGCGCTTTTTCCGCCGGTCGCTGACGGGCCTATCAGCACAAGGATCAACCCTATGACGGTAGCCCACAAGCGAAAGAGGCGTCAAGTGCTTTCGCGCCACGCTGCATCCCCGGCCGGCCCGAAATCAGCGGCCGTTTCAAGCATTCTCGCGCTGGAAGCCCAGCTGGGGGACAGGCCGTCTTGCACGACCGCGCGCCTCTATTTGTTGAGCACTGCTCCTGCGGGAACGCCGCTTGCAACTTCAAAGGGCTTCTGCGCCTGGCTCAGGTCGTTGGCCAGCAGAACGATGCCTTTGCTCGCCTGGCCCTCGACGCGAAGGTAGGTCTCAATCTCCTGCCAGGGCCGGCAGCCGTGGATCGTCGCTCCTGCGACGTTCTGGAAAAGCATGGCGGGCCCGCCGCCGGAAGCCTGGGCCAGGTCTGCGCGCGAAATCTCGAGCCGCTCGACGTCATCGGCCACCAGGGCCGGGCGAGCCTCCGGCTCTTCAAAGTCCGTGTGAAGGTTTGAGAACTTCAGCCCCTCGACGTGCCGGCAATAAAATCCATAGGCCGGCAATTTGCCAAACATGCTGAACTCAGGATAAGCGGCCGGCTTTTCGGGAACCAGACGCGCCGCCAGATCGCGTGTGCCGCCGCCCTGAAAACGGAGCCGGATGTTGCTAAGCTCGACGTTGCGCACCCGATGGCCGGCGAGCCCCGTAATCGAGCATCCGGTAATGCCCCCGCCGAGGGCTTCAATATCACTGATCGTGATGTTTTCCACTTTGCCCGTGGGCTGATGCGGGCCGCCGGATTCGATGGGCCGCGCGCGGTTGCCGAGCCGGATAAAAACGGGCGCTCCAACGCCCCGCATCGTGATATTTGAGACAGCAACTCCAGACAAGGTGGCTCCGTCGACCGATTCGAGCGCCAGGCCTGCCAGGCGGGTGTCATGCACGGCACAATTGCTGATGGCAATATTCTCAAAACCGCCATTCGATTCCGTTCCCGCCTTCAATCCGTTGCAGGTAGAACGGACAACACAGTTTGTGATGGTAATGTTGCGGGTGATCCGCATCCCGGAACTCTTCAGGCAGATGCCGTCATCGCCGCTATCAATGTCACAGTTGGAGACTCGAACGCGGTCGCAGCATTCGATGTCGATGCCATCGTTATTCCGGTTGACGTGGCTATGAACCCGGACGCCATCAAGAATAAGGTCCGTGCAGGCGAGATAATGCTGAACCCACATCGGAGAATTGATCAGCCGGATGTCTCGCACCGTCACGTTGCGGCATTCGGAAAAGCGAATGATGTAGGGCCGCCCGAAAGCCATTTCAGGATTGAAAGCCCTGGCGTTGCCCTGCCCGTCAAGCGTGCCATGCCCTTCAATAAAGATGTTCTCCACCCGCTAGACGTAGATCAGAAATTTGACCGTATAAGTGGCGGTGTGGGATTTGAAGGCCGGAACATGGGAAGGATAATCATTTAAATACGGGCTTCCCAAAATTGTGGCTCCCGCATCAAGGTGAAGCCCCACGTGGCTTTTCATCACCAGGGTTCCCGTCAAATAGTTCCCGGCAGGGAAATAAACCGTTCCTCCGCCCGCCGCTGCGCAGGCGTCAATCGCGGCTTGCAGGGGGCGAGTGTCCAACCGTTTGCCGTCGCCCACAGCACCATAAGCAAGCACGTTAAGGTGCGGGCGTTTCTGAGCCGGTTCGCTCTGGCCCCTGGCCGGAAGCACTCCCGCAACACCCAGCAAAGCTGATCCATAAAGGAATTTTCGACGCAACAAAGGGTCTGACATTTTCATCTCCAACTTTCAAACTGTCATTGAGTGTTCCAGAATCCGGGGCCTCAACAACAAAAGCCTCGATCACCTGGAGACAATGAAGTTTTCCGGGCGCCGTCGTTTCGCCAAAGTTTACTATAGCGCATTGCGAGTTGAAAGCCATCAAGATCCCAGTTGCCACCGATGCCCGAACAAGACCGTTCCAGGCAGGGCCTTGACGCGCACAATCTCCCCGTGCCCCTTGCTGAAACTTCCTCTTGACACCGATAAAAAGCGGGCATAGATTCTGTAAAGGGCTCCCCTAACATGCGAAAAGGAATTTTGTCCGTATTCCTGTGCGGTTTTCTTGCCCTGCTGGTAGCGGGAGCGGTATCGGTCCGTGCCTCAGCCCCTGATGGTGCAGCAGGTCTTGACATCCAGGCGGTCACTTCCGGCGTCGGATGGGTGCTTCCCACGCAACCGCGGGTCAAGCCTGCCGTGCGGCAGCATGAACACAACGATGTCCAGGACTGGCCGCTTGTCAGCTGTCGTTTGCATACCGCGTATATCGCAATCTCCAATGGGATTCCCGCAATAACAGGCCCAGGCCTCATAACTTTCCTTCACCTCCGGACGACCTAGAAGCAGTCTCTGTTTTCTTAAAAGCTCATCCATGCGGAAGCCGGTTTCCGTACCATTTCGACCAGGCAACTGCTGCAAGAAATAAGGATAGCGGGCAGTGGGCAATGCAATGAGTTCGCATTGCCGGCACCGCACCCAGGAGGCGCTATCGCTGCGAACGTTGACCCGCCGTCCAAGCCCAAACATTTCCGGGCTCGAAGAAAGGAGAATTTGCAATGGCAAGGTTTCTAATTGAAGTCCCCCACGACGCCGAGCATGTCGCTTGTGCCCGCGTCGTCCAAATCTTTCTGAAGAGCGGTTCCCACTTCCTGACCCATGCCGATTGGGGATGCGAGGACGGGGAGCACAAGGCGTGGATCATTGCCGACGTCGAAGACAAGGATGAGGCCTGCCGGATTGTGCCGCCCGCACTCCGCTCTCAGGCCAGAGTCACCAGGCTGAACTATTTTTCGATGGAAGAGATCGACGACATTCTTCAGGCGCATTGGCTTGAAGCCGTCGGCAAGCGCGCCGCATAGCCTGATGGCAGACCCCATCGCACGGCAATTCCGCCGGCGGGGCGAAGGGTAAAGTGTGCCATGCCAACTGCACAGCCCTCCATCTGCCGGTCCACGCGGACAGAGAAAAACAACAACGTGCGCTTACCCTGCGTGCAGGTGGAATTCACCGTTCAAAAAACAAGTGCGAAACTGATATCCTTCTTCTAACAAGGGGCGTCACAAATCAAATCCATCCATCAAGGAGGCATCCATGAACTCCGGGTCTCTGGAAAAGCTGCAAACAAAGCTTCGCGGTGAAGTGATCCAGCCGGGTGAACCCGCTTACGATTCGGCGCGCAAAGTTTATAACGGGATGATCGACAAACGCCCTCAGTTCATCGTCCGCTGCACGGACGTTGCCGACGTGATGGCCGCCGTGGAATTCGGCCGTGAAAACAATCTGCTGACCGCAATTCGCGGCGGCGGCCACAGCGCCGGCGGAATGGGCATTTGCGACGGCGGACTTGTCATCGACCTGTCGCGAATGAAAAACGTCCACGTCGATCCCAAAGCCAAAACGGTCCGGGTGGCCGCCGGATGCCTCTGGGGCGACGTTGACCACGCCACGCACGCTTTCGGAATGGCCACGCCGAGCGGCTTTATCTCAACCACGGGCGTCAGCGGATTAACGCTCGGCGGAGGCATCGGCTATCTCACCCGCAAACACGGCCTGACGATTGACAATCTTCTTTCCGTCGACATCGTGCTGGCAGACGGCCGCTTTCTCACGGCCAACACCAAAGAAAATCGCGACCTCTTCTGGGCCCTTCGAGGAGGAGGAGGAAACTTCGGCGTGGTGACTTCCTTCCTCTTTCAGCTGCACCCCGTCAACGCGGTGCAGGCGGGGCCGATTTTTTGGCCGATGGAGCAGGCGCAGGAAGTGCTGAAGGCTTACCGCGATTTCATGCCGAAGGCGCCGAAATCAGTGAATGGCTTCTTTGCATTTCTGACCATCCCTCCAGCGCCGATGTTCCCGGAACATCTGCATCTTCGCAAAGTTTGCGGAGTGATGTGGTGCTGCACGGGCTCCGAAGCGGAAGTCGAAAAAGCGCTCAAACCAATGCGGTCGGTGGGAGAACCGGTACTGGACCATGTCGGCCCGGTCCCCTTCCCGGCCGTTCAAAGCTTGTTTGACCCTCTCTACCCTCCAGGGCTCCATTGGTATTGGCGCGCCGACTTTGTCAAGGAACTCAACGACGAGGCCATCGCCCGGCATGTTGAGCACGGATCGCAACTCCCCACACCCCACTCCACCATGCACCTTTATCCGATCGACGGGGCGGCTCACAGCGTGGGCAAGAAAGACACGGCCTTCAGCTACCGCGACGCAAACTTTGCGGAAGTTATCGTCGGCGTGGACCCCGACCCGGCAAATCAGGAAAAGATCACGAATTGGTGCAAAGCCTATTTTGACGCGCTCCACCCTTACTCGGCCGGAGGCGCCTATGTGAATTTCCTGATGGAGGAAGGCCAGGAGCGCGTCCGGGCTTCCTTCCGGAACAACTACCAGCGTCTGGCCGAAATCAAGAAGAAGTATGACCCTTCAAACTTCTTCCGGGTGAACCAGAATATCCAGCCGGCCGGCTGAGGCGGCCCGAAAGCGCGGGACCCGGACTCATCCCGCGCTCCTGCCGGCCGTGTGGCGCAACGCTCCGGGCGACAGGCTGCACGGCAAACAGTTCAGCCGATTGCCGGCGGCGCCGTTCCGTTTGAGCGGCGCCGTTGCGGCTTAAAGCGGCGGGCGGTCTGTGCGATAATGCTAAAAGAAAATCAGCCTTCGCCCTGGCAGTTTGCTGGAAGGCATGCCATGGCGCCTGGGGACGGGAATGAGTTTGGAACTCTCGGAAGGAGAGGAA
>CAYWMN010000171.1:0-8232 GCA_964459065.1 uncultured Acidobacteriota bacterium
TGGAAGTAGCTTAAGTCGAAATATGATGTCTCGCGGTCTTTTGACTGTATGTGGGTGCTGCTTGCGGCCGGTGCGATCTGGAATCCTGAAGGAGTGTATGAAGTAAATTCGCTTCGCCGCACGCTGCTCGAGTGTGAGCCGGACGTAACCATTGAACTGCTGAAACTGTTTCGCCAACACAATGCGTGTCCGGCAGTGCTGGTTCACAGACTGTTGGGAACACCCCGGGTGAAGGACCACCTGAAACTCGAAAGGAATGCCCTATTGAGACTCGGAATCCATTTAGATGCCGAGTGGAAGAGCAATCGACAGCGGTCTCGTAGCCGGGCGTAATGCGGTCGGTTACAACAATCACAACGAGAAGAAGCCATCACCCGCAGAGGGGAGGACACCATGTTGGTACCGTACGATCGTGAAGATCTCTATCGAGAAGTCTGGGAAAAGCCTCTAATCAAGGTGGCTGAGAGCTACGGGGTGTCCGCGGTCGCTCTGGGAAAAACGTGCCGAAAACTCCGTGTTCCAGTCCCGGGACGTGGTCACTGGGCGAAGCTGGCGTATGGGAAAGAAGGCGCGAAGAAGCCTCCGTTACCGAAGCTGGACAAGATTCCTGTAATCTATCGCTCTCCCATAGCGCAGAAGAAGCCGGCAACTCAGAATGAGAATGATCCTGAATTTGCCGCAATTGATGGGCTGTTAACCTCAGGCGCGCTTGCCCCACCCCCTTTCGACGGCTCTGTTCGACTACATCCGTTGGTCCGGCATACCGCAGGCCTCTTGCGAAGTCGCAGCCGTAAGGATGAACATGGCATCCTTCTGCCACGAGAGGATGGTGGTCTTGACGTGAAGGTTAGCGAGGGTACGCTGGAACGCGCCCTGCTGGTTATGAATCAAGTCGTGGCTGTGTTGGAACGCCAGGGTACCAGTGTTGAAATCTCGGAGCAGGGGCACACAGTAGCTTTGATCAACGGCGAGCAGGTGTCCTTCGGAATCGAGGAGCCCATCCGGAGATTTGTAACGCAGAAACCCCGAGTGCCTAATCCAACCGACCAATGGGATTACGACAAAGTGGTGACGCATGAACCTGGCGGAAAGCTTTGGCTGGTCATTAGCTCGGCGACATGGGGGCAGTATGCACAACGAGCCCGGTGGGGTGACGCAAAAGTCCGGCGGATTGAGAATCTCGTTCCAGATTTCGTGGCCGGACTGTTGCGAACCGCCGTCGCGCTGCGGCGTCAAGAGGAAGACCGCAAAAAGCACGAGGCCGAGGAACAGAAACGACGGCATGAGAGGGCTCAACTCCAGAAAGACATACAAGAAGAGGAGAGGAAGCTGGAGCAGTTCAATAACTGGGTTGACCTGTGGGAACGTGCGGAACGCCTGCGTCGATTCATTTCAGCTTATGCCGAAAAAACCCGTTCGTGGTCTACCGAGGAACAGCCGCACTACAAGGCTTGGATCGAGTGGGCGACAAAGCAGGCGGATCGGCTGGATCCCTTTGTCGCGGAAAAGCCAGCGTCAGTATTGGATCGGAAGGGGGAGTTGAACCCATGGTGAAGTGGCAGTTATCTTCTCAGATCCACAGCCCACAGTTAGGCGGGAATGAAACGTCCAGTATCATCATTGACGAATAGATTCGGATCCGTCGGTGCTGTACTGGAGGGACGATTCTCGCCCGACAGACAAGCATTCGAGACTTTAGGTAATTACTCAAACCAGCAAGAACATAACGCCATGGACTGAACCCAGTTCTTCCGAAACCCAGTTCTGCCGCCTCCAGTAACCTTGCCAATTCTGGGGCTTAAACGACGGTGAACGGAGCCCATCAAAAAGGTGGGTTAGCGTCCGGCAAGGGCCGCATACCAGCCGTGTCACAGGAATAGAAGCGTCACGCTCAGACTTTAGGCAGTTTTGGCAACGGTTCAAGCTTGGCAGAATAACACGCCAGAATACTTTTAAGATTTCGTCGGGATCGACCCGCATTTCAATCTCGGGAATGTTCAGCGCTTTGCCATCCACACCTTTCGATTCCGACACAGGGGCATGGCGGCTCGGGATCGAACCCAACGGCCATAGAACACGGGCCCCATTCCGGCGCTCCGCTTTCAAACGGAATGACTGCCACACCGAATGCGGCAGTGTCGATCGCCCTTCTTCCTACCATTTCCTACCACTTTTTCAGACTGGGCGGTGCATGAGTTTTTCCATTCTCAAGCCCAAAACTGAGTCATACTCAAAAAGCACGTATTTTTCCTCTTGTTTTTGAGTGGGTTGAGTTTTACCCTGAAAACCGGACAAAAGAGGAGCATACCTCGGTGGGGTCCTCTCTTCGGCACCAGCCATCAAAAAACCCCAATAAATTTGGGGTTTTTGAAGGTCATCAAGAGCTTCCTGCCGTTTCTTACCATTTTTTAAGGGTCTCCTCAATAAATTTCGGAGTTTTTCAGTATTACTCCGATGGGGGAGATCATGGCCCATCGTTCAGTTCAACTTTATCTTTACGCTAACCTGCCCGGAATTGGCTGGCGGTACTGTCAAGCCGCTTGGACGTCCAACAGCATTCGCGGTGGCGCTTTAGGAAATGCTCCACTCCTTGAAGACCGGAGCCTCGACTAAATTGCCGCCGCACGAAAAGCGGCAATCAGCAGGACCCCAAAAAGGATGGCAAAAAACAATTCGCTCTTACCGAGCCGATGGATCTGCAGGCGGCCGTGATCTGCCTTGAGCGCCCAGGTTTCGCCCCGCGCGAGGACTGGAAGAAAGGCGGGAAGCGCCAGCCACGGTATCAATCCGGCGTGCGCTCCGCCGACAAGAAGCAGGGCGATGAGCGCCTCGGCAGCCACAAAGAGTCTCCGGCCGCCCGAGCCGGAAGAGCCTTTGCCGGCTCGGACCTCACGGATGCGGAACTGGACATAGATAATCTGGTCGGCGGCGAACAGCGCGTTGAGGAGCCAGATGGACAGGGCCTGCCCGCCGAACGCGCCCGCTGCAACCGCCCAGCCGGCAACGGCGGCAAGCGTCAGGCCAAAAGCTCCCACTATTTCAGCCGGCAGGCGGCCGCTGCGTCCCAGTTTCTTAAGGATTGCCTGCAGCGCAAACAATCCTGCCGCCCCGAGACCCAGCTTCCAAAGGAGGCCCAGGAACCCGGCGCGTACCAGCATCGCTGCAGCGAGCGCGCCTGCGAGCGCGTAGATCGACGCGGCGACGATCACCCAGCGCCATTCGGCCGGGCTCCGTGCGCGAAACGGTGAGGCGGGCAGACTGTTCTCAATCGGCGTGCGAAGACAAAAAGCCGCCACCACTGCCACGGTCAACCATAGCAGAGCAGGCAAGGCGGCGGTGGACCTAAAGCCGATCGCGGCGCCGGTGATCAGGGAAACGAGCAAAATTCCCCAGGCGCCGTGCTCTCGGGGCCAGACCACCGTCCAGCGCCGCGCAGGATGAACATTCCTCCAGTAAGCAGGCAAAATAGACATCTTCTCTAACCGAGTCTCCACACTCATTCCGGGTGATCAACAAAACCTATTGAACCTGTGGCCCTTGAGCCTCCGCCGGGTCGTACTGCAACAGCCGCCGTTCTCCTTCCAAGGCACGGATGTTGGTGGCGTCCTGAGTAACTTCCAGCGTGCCCAGGTAGCGGTTCTTCTCATCTCGAACGGCAAAGTACCGGATGTGAACAAACCGGCCGCGAAGGTCAATCCAGAACTCGGCGGTGTTTTGCTGTCCCTCCCGAAAATCATCCAGGATGCGATTGACCATCTCGACGCTTCGCGGCGGATGGCAGTTCTGCACCTTTCTGCCGATCACCGCCTTGCTGCGGGCGAAGAGCCTGTCGGGACCTTCAGAATAAAACGCAACCCGGTCATCGGCATCCACGAAAGTGATATCAACGGGCAGGGTCGAGAAAATGCCGCGCAGTTGATTGAGGCTCAGATGGCCGGTGGGAAGCTCGATGCCCGCGGCGTTGGCGGCCTGAGCCTTCGTTGCCAGGGAAGGGGTGGGCGGACGAAAACCCTCGCGGGGCTCGACCAGGCACCAGCCGTAACGCGGTGAAGACTCCCAAATCTCACCCCACTCTTCCTCGGTGAACTTGTCGAGGCAAAGAGGGAACAGAATCTTTTCTTCCTTATAGATCATCTCCTCGATGGCGTTTGCCGCCGCCTCGCCAGCCTCCATGGCCGAAGGTTCCGGGTCGGGACCGTTTCCCGCCGGGCGTAGCGCCCGGGCAAGATTCTTCAACATAGCTCGAATCTCGTCGTCTTTGCCCCACATCACCTTCGGCGGGCCGGCTATCCCATGCCTTTCGAGGCACGAAAAAAGGAGATGTTCCTTCCGCTGGAAGTGTTTCTCAAGGTCCATCAGATCATTCAACGACTGCTGCCAATCGAGGAGGGAAGCGTCCGCCTCATTTCGGCCGGTATGTTCCGTGGCCTCGTTCATCGCTTGCCGCATGCGGCCAAGCACGCCTCGGACCGCCTCGTTTTCCCGGCGGAAAGTATCAATGGGATGCCCGGGTGTGAGAGTCCTCCCCGGCAGCGTAACCAGCACCTCGCGGGTAACCTGCGAGTGCAGGTCGCACATGCGCTGGATCTGGCTGGCGGGGATGCCGTCCGCCATCAGTTCCTGCTCCATGGCCATGATTTCAGAATGATCGGTTTCCCGCACCAGGGTTTTGAGTTTTGCCTTCACTTCGGCGGCCGGCACACCGTGATGCAGGTCCGCAATAACGCCCTTCAGCGTCTGCACGCGCCGCGCCCGGTTGTCGATCAATTCACTCATTGCACGTTCTCCTTTTCGTGCCCATCATAGCGGCCGGCCGAGGGGGTGATCGAGGACTTTAGTCACAGGTCCGCCGTCCCCATCCTGGCATGAAGAACTGTTCGATGAAAATGAAGTAAACTTTTACAGGCGCTGCGGTCCAGCGACCAGGACCCGCCGGCTACCATGGAATGGAGGGGAGATGATGCAAATACTTGGAGTAATTCCCGCCAGATACCAGTCCGCACGTCTGGAAGGGAAGGCTCTCAAGGACATTCTCGGCAAGCCCATGATCCAGCACGTCTTCGAGCGGGCGCGGCAATCGCGGCTGCTCAGCGACGTTCTGGTGGCGACCGACGATGATCGGATCCGGAAGGCCGTGGAGGGCTTTGGCGGGAAGGTTTGCATGACCGGCTCCCGGCACAGGAGCGGGACCGACCGGGTTGCTGAAGTAGCGGGAAGCCTTGACGTGGATATCGTCGTGAATATTCAGGGCGACGAGCCCCTGATGGACCCCGTCATGATTGACGAGTGCGTTCGCCCGTTCACTTCCGATCCGCAGGTCCAAATGGCGTCGGTGATCAAGCGCCTTTTCAACGAATCGACTTATAACGACCCGGCGGTGGTCAAGGCCGTGCGGGATTTATCCGGCAAAGCGCTCTATTTTTCCCGTTCGCTGATTCCCTTTCCGAAAACCCGGACCCAGGACTTTGCCGTGTATGAGCATATCGGCATTTATGCCTATACGAAACCGTGCCTGCTGAAGCTGTCGCAGCTGGAGCCGACGGCGCTGGAGAAGGTTGAAGGGCTGGAACAACTCCGGGCGCTCGAACATGGAATTCCCATCCACCTGGTGGAGACTCAACACCCCGGCGAGTTGGTTTCAGTCGATACGGCCGCTGATTTGGAGAAAGTCCGCCAGATCATGGCGGCATCACAAGGAGAGCGGAACCGGCCATGAAAGCCGGCCGGGAGCTCGCCGCCCGCCTCGCGTGCCTCGCTGCCTGACGCGGCTGTTGTTTGTAAGCTGCCGGCCAGCATCGAACCGCTACCTGGAAGAGTCTTGTATTGCGGATGTACGTGGCAGCTTCGGAATGCCCGAAGGGAACTGGAGATCTTCGCTTGAGATACGCTTCACTGCATTCAGCGATCTGCTTTTCCAGCGCGGGACTTATCTCCCGGCATCAGGTTGCCCGTCTCCGCCAAAGTCCCTTTGGGAACCTCTTCGCCGGCCTTGATGGGAATCTCAGATTCACTCAAATCGTTTCCTACGAGGTGGACCTTTCGGGTGCCTCGGCCGTTGATCTGCAGGTAGGTCCTGGTGCCTGGCAGCGCCCTGCAACCTTGAACCAGGGCCTGGTCTGCGTCCTGGAGCGCAACCACGGGCTGGTTGCCGGACCCTGGCTCGGCGCGAAGGGAAAGCAGGTCAAGTTCCGCGACGTCGTCCATGGCCAGGGCCGGGCGGGCATCCGAATTTTCCAGATGCAGATTGAATCCCTCCAGGCGAAGTCCACGCACGTGCCGGCAATAAAGCCCGTAAGCGGGCAGAGGGCCGAACATGTCTTCTTCGGGATATTTGGAGATGGCCTCGGGCACTTCCCGCAATTCGGTCGCGGCGCCTCCTCCCGCAGCCGAGATGCGAATGTTCTCAAGCGTCACATTCCGGACGTAGTGGCCCGGGATGCCCGTAATCGAGGAGGTCACGGTGCTTCCGGTCGCCACAATGTTGGAGATCGAGACATTCTGAACGGTGCCCGGCGTCGGGGTTTGCTGGCACCGTCCGCGATTTCCGAGGCGAATGAAGATGGGCGCCTGCACGCCTTCCATGACAAGATTGCTGACAACCACGCCGTCAACGTTGGAGCCGTCGACCGATTCCAATGAAACGCCGGTACGCGGACCCCGGCCCCACTTGTCCGGGCGGGCGAAGATCGTACAATTGCTGAACGCGATGTTCTTGAAATCACCGCTTGATTCGGTTCCGAACTTCAAGGCATTGGAGGCTGTTGTCAGGACGCAATTCGTGACGGTAAGGTTCTCAGTAGGACGGATCTCGCCGAGGGAAGGGCTTGCTTTGGGAACAATGGCATCGTCCCAAGCTTCGATGTAGCAGTTTGAGATTCGAACGTAACGGCAACAGTCCGGGTCGATTCCATCGGCGTATCCGTTGAAGATCGTTACTCCTTGAATCTCCACATAATCGCAGCCCAACATGCTGATGTTGTAGTTTGGCGCGTTCTGCAGCGTGATGTCCCGGATCGAAAACTGCTGGCAGCGTTTCAGCGCGATCGGTTTGGGACCGTGGCGCTTCCTGCGATTCCCGTCGATAATTCCGCGCCCGGCAATGGCAAAGTTGTGGGCATTCTCGGCCCGAACAAGTGCGGAATTGAAGTAAGTGGTTTCGGGATCAGAGCAGGAATCATAGCTGAGCTTTTCGTAAGGATCATAGTCACTGCTGTCGGGGCTTCCCAGCAGAGTGGCCCCGGCGTCAAGAAAGAGGGTCACAAAACTTTTCAGCCGCACGGTTCCTGAAAGATACTTTCCCCCCGGCAAGTATACGGTTCCACCTTTTTCAGCAGCGGCGTCGATAGCCGACTGAATCGCCCTCGTATCTTTGGTGATTCCGTCGCCCTTCGCGCCAAAGTGGAGAACATTAAAAAACGGAAACGAGTGCCCGGTGGCTCGCGCAGGGCCCGCTCCAAAGGCGCCCGGCGTGGCTGCCGCCAGGCCGGGAACCATGAGGGAAGCCGATTTTGCAAGGAAGTCTTTTCGAGTGATTTTCATGCTGACTCCCTTCAGAGTCGATTCGGGGAAGTGCGCCCTCTAATCGAGAGGAATTTCAACCTCGGCGCCGTGGCGCTCGGCTGAAAGATAGGCGGCGTAAAGCACCGCGGTGGAATCAGCAGCCAATTGGCCGTTGGCCAGCGGTTCGCGGTTGTCGCGGATGCTCTCAAGAAAATCCTGAAATTCCGCAAGATATCCATGCTGCCAGGCTTCATCGGGAGCGGGATGACTCCATCCCTGCTTGGTGGAAATTTTCTCGGTAATGTACACGTCCTTGAAAAAATCTTCCTGCGGATTGTAGGTTTCAAGCGCGTTAATCGGATTCAGATTGCAACGCGTCCGATGGTTGTTGGCGTAAACTTCAAACCAGTTGTGGACGCCGCCCAGCACCAACTCCGAAGAGAAAATATCGGCAACCGTCCCGTCGGTAAAAGTGATGTGAACTTGCCCGTAGTCTTCAATATCCTCATAACCCCGGCGAATGAAGCCGGCGTCCTGGAAGTTTTCAAGCCCGGTGATTTCGTGGGTGCGGGCCGAGACGCTCGCGGGCCGGATGGGCTTGCCCCCCCGCGCGTTTCCTTCCGTGGCTTTAAAATAAAGCGCGGTTGAAAGCGGATGGCAGGCCTTGCCCACGATGGAGCCGCCGCCGGAAAACTTCCAGATCCCGTAATAAGGAGAATGCGAGCCGCTGTG
>CAYWMN010000172.1:0-8156 GCA_964459065.1 uncultured Acidobacteriota bacterium
CATCGGTGCTCCCTGTTGCCGGCTTCAGCCCTCTGCACTCGAAACACCGGGTGAAACAGGCTGGGCACGGGTCGTCTTCCCGGTACATTATGGGAAAGATCCTGGCGTCATTCTAGACGATATTGATTCCCTTTGCGCGCATGTTTTGTTGCCGGGCCGGGGACGGAACCCTCTCCCCGGCACCAATATCCGGCTTGTTCGGATAAAGCCGGAAGCGCTTGCTATCGGCGCGATATTGCAAGATGATAGGCAACTTAATATTAAACAAACCGGGAGGCGGAATGAGACGGAACATTCGGTGGGTGGGGGCAACTCTGCTCGTGGGGCTCACGATAGTTGGAATTCGAACGCTGGCTTCAGGCAAGGCCCGTCTTCAGTCTGAGCCTCACGGTTCGCAATTTGTGAATTCCATCGGCATCAAGATGATCTACGTTCCCGCCGGCAAGTTCCGCATGGGAGACCTTGAGCCGCCGACACGCTACCAACCCGACCAGTTCCCTGCCCGCGTGCATTATGACGAGCGGCCGGCCCACGAAGTCACCCTCTCTCACGGCTTTTATATGTCGCAAACTGAGATCACGGCCAGGCAGTACCAGAGTTTCCAGATGTCTTACGAAAATGAAGGCCGCTTTCCGCCTTATGCCAGCGGCATGAGCTGGAACGACGCGGTGCGCTTCACCCGGTGGCTCAGCCACAAGGAACACCGCCATTACCGCCTGCCGACCGAAGCCGAATGGGAATATGCCTGCCGCGCCGGAACAACAACTCCGTTTTCATCCGGCGATCAGCCTCCCCGGCCGGGGCAACCCAACGCCTGGGGCCTTGAAAACATGGAAACCGGTGTCCCGGAGTGGGTACTGGACTGGTACGGGCCCTATCCTGATAAATCGCTGACGGACCCTGTGGGTCCTGCCAATGGATTTTCGCGGGTGGTCCGTGGCGGAGGCTTCATGGCGGCGCGCCGCGGCCGAAAAGAAGATGACACCTTTCTGCCTTTTTACCGCCGTTGCGCCAACCGCGCGAGCGTCGCGCCCGGTTATCATGGCCAGGAAGTCATCGGCTTCCGCATCGTCCTGGCCCCCACGCCGCACACGAAGCCCTGGCCGGAGCATATCCCGTTTGTCCGCCGTTTTATCCCCGACGCTGCTAGCGTCCCCGCAACGGCCGGCCCCGACCCCCACAAGCCCTGGTTCCAGCAACGCCCGATGCTTCCCATCCCTCCGGGAAATGCCTCCACACTTGAAATTGAGGCGGCGGGTTTCGGCGGCGGCATCCACGACCACAATCATTCACCGGGCCTCGCCGTGCTTCCCAACGGAGACCTGCTGGCCATCTTCTTTTCATCTTCATCGGGGGGCAGCGAATATGCTCCCAGCACCAGCTTCGTCGCCACACGCCTGCGCTTTGGTTCCAATCAGTGGGACCCGCCGAATCTCTTCTATGACTTTGCCGACGTCAACGATCAGTCCGCCCTGCTCTGGACGGAAGGCCGCAAAGTGAATTTCTTCGGCGGCGGCATCGGGATGGTGGGCGTTCCCTTCCGTTGGACGTGGTCCACCGACAACGGCGCGACCTGGAGCCCCATCAAGCTCCCCACGCTCATCGGAACGGTGGGAGGTTATAGTCCCCAACCAATCACCAGCGCCTTCCGCGGCCCCGACGGCACTGTCTACGTCGCGACGGATGCATCCGGCGGAGAGTCCGTTCTGTGGGCGAGCCACGACAACGGCAAAACCTGGCAAGACACGCTGGGACGCACCGGCGGCCGCCATACCGCCTTTGTGCTGCTCAAAGACGGCTCGATCCTGGGCATGGGCGGGAAGAACACCAATATCAACGGTTACATGCCCGAATCCATCTCCCATGACGGCGGCCGCACCTGGAGCATCCGCCAGACACCTTTCCCGGCACTCGGCAGCAACCAGCGTCCCACCATCATCCGCCTGGCCGATGGAAAACTCTTTTTCGCTTCCGACTTCCAGGATCGCAAAGACCGGGCTCCCGCCGCCGTCAAACAGCGCGGCGCCTTTGTAGCGCTGTCCGCCGACGAGGGCCGCACCTGGAAAATCAAGCGTCTCGCCACTGCCCTGCCCCATGAAGCGCATGTGGTGGCCCCGCGAGGTAAGTGGCATGAGAAGGACTACGGAGGCGACGCCAGCCTGGGATACACCGTGGCCGCTCAGGGACCAAACGGCATCATCTACCTGATTACCAGCATGAACCATCCCGCGCAGGAGTTTGAAATGAACGAGGCTTGGATCATGTCGAACGACCGTGGCCCGACGTCTGCGCCAACCGGGTCCGGCAAGGTGATCCGCAACAAAGAGAATTATCCGAACGGCAAGCTTAAAGCTACCTGGACCGGAAAAATCGAGCCGGATGGCCGTTATGAGCTGAATGGTCCTGAAACCTGGTATTACGCAAACGGGGCCAGGGCTTATCAGGTGGATTACCGGGACGGCTACAAGATTGGGATGGAAACCTACTGGTCACCCCAGGGCCGTAAAATATGGCAGTGGGACCACCATGCCAACAGCGAGAGCGTCTGGACTCATTACTGGCCCAACGGCCAAATGAAGCAGCAGTCCGAGTGGCGCAAGGACGTCGCCAACGGCCCTGCCACCCTATGGAACAAATCCGGCCAGGTAACAGGCCAATACGAATTCAAGAATGGAATCATTTCCGGCAAGCCTGAAAACTGACAGGATGAGCTCCAACGATCGGGTCTTCATTCTCGCCGATGATTTTACTGGCGCTCTCGAGGTCGGAGCAAAATTCGGGGGCCACGGGATCGCGACGAGCGTCACAACCGCGATGAATTGTTCGGACGCCCGGTGGGATTCTTCAACCCAGGCAATGGTTGTCGACACCCAGACCCGGCACCTTACGCCCGGCGAAGCTGCCGCGAGAGTCTTTGCCTGGGTCAGAGAAGCTTGCGAAAATGGATTTGCGCGCACCTATAAAAAAACAGATTCCACTTTACGCGGCAATATCGCAAGCGAACTCGAAGCCCTGCTCAAGGCGTGGCCGGGGTCGCCTCTGATCTATTCGCCCGCCTATCCCGCGATGGGACGAACCGTCCGCAACGGCACGCTGTTCGTCCACGGAGTGCCGGTGGCCAAAACCGACTTTGCCCAAGACCGGCTGAACCCCGTGCGGGAAAGTCATATTCCCACCTTGCTCCGCTCCCAAAGTTCCGTTCCGGTTTTTCCCATCAGCTGCGAGGCCGTCGACAAAACCGGCCCTTGCGGCGTTTATGTCTGCGACGCTGAAACCGACGATGAGGTCGCGCAAATTGCCGCCGCCGTTGCTCGTTCCGATAAGCTCCGGCTTGCAGCGGGGCCGGCGGCTTTCGCCGGAAGCCTCGCCGCGGTTATGACGCCCGCGCAACCCCCTCCGGCGCTGCCCCGTGGTCTGCGCACGGGGCTGGTCGTGTGTGGAAGCCTGAACCAGGTCTCCCTGCAACAGGTAAGGCTGGCGGCTCAAAGCGGATTCGCTGTCGCCGGCCCTGCCGGGATTCCGCAAAAGCTCGCAGAAAGCGGCTGGGCCATTTTGCAGATTGGTGATCGCACGGCAGAGACAGCATTTGCGTTCGCAGAGCGCGCAGGCGAAGTTGTCTGCGAAATTCTGGGCCGAAGCCGACCGGACGTGCTGGTCGTTTTGGGCGGAGATACGGCTTACGCGATTATCCGCCGGCTGGACGTGCCTTCAATTCGGCCTCTTGGCGAAATCATGGAGGGTATTCCTGTTTGCAGCATCGAAGCGGGGCCCGATTCAGAAGGCTTCTTTCTGATCACCAAGGCCGGTGGATTCGGCCCGCCCGACGCGCTGGTCTCGATCCGCAAAATCGTGAGTGGAGAGTAAGAGGAAATGAAAAAGCTTTACGGCATTACGATGGGGGACTCAAGCGGCGTCGGTCCTGAAATTCTGCTCCGGTCATTTCGCGACGGCCAGATTGAGCTTCCCGTCGTGGTCTTCGGCGACATCGAGGTTCTGGACTTTTACAACGAACGGCTGCGATACGAAGTGACGTTCAACAAAATCGCGGGTCCTGAAGACTACGTTCCCGGGCCGCTCAATGTCATTGACATCGGCATGATGCGCCCGGAGGAGATAACCGTCGGCAAGCTCAACAAAAAGTCGGCGGCCGCGGCGCGGGAATACGTGGTGCGGGCGGCGCGCGCGGCTCTGGCTGAAGAAATCGCGGCAATGGTCACGCTTCCCATGAACAAGGAAGCCACTCAGCTTTCCGATCCACAATTCGTCGGCCACACGGAACTGATTGGCGAAGTGTGCGGAGTGAAAGACGTCACCATCATGCTGGCCTCAGAGCAATTGATCGTCACGCACGTCAGCACGCACGTGTCGCTCCGTGAGGCCATCGAACGGACCAAAAAGGAACGTGTCGCCACCATCATCCAGCTTACCTGGGAAGCCGTGCGGCGGCTCCGGGAAAATCCTCGCATCGCCGTTGCCGGGCTCAATCCCCACGCCGGAGAAAACGGCCTCTTCGGCGATGAGGAAATGCGGGAAATCCGTCCCGCCGTCGAATGGGCCGAAAGCCAGGGAATCCCCGTGGAAGGCCCGCTGCCGCCCGATACCGTTTTCTACATGGCCGTCAAGCGGCGACAATTCGATGCAGTCGTCGCGATGTACCACGACCAGGGTCACATTCCCAGCAAGTTGCTTGACTTTGAGGGCGGCGTAAACGTCGCGCTGGGACTGCCGATCGTTCGCACCTCGGTCGACCACGGAACGGCATTCGACATTGCCGGGCAAGGAGTGGCTTCAACCGTGAGTTTTGTCCGCGCCCTGCAGTTGGCAGCAAAGCTGGCGAAACCCGGGCCTTGATTTTTTCCGCTGAAGCTCCCACCTCGATCCCCAAAGCCAGGGCCTGCTCAATGCTTGAAAGCTGTACATCAGTGAGCGTATGATGATCCCGAAAAGCTGAAAGTTGTGATGCAGAGGCAGGCCTGATTCTGACCAGTTTCAAGGCTTCCAGCCCCCATCGAGGTGGGTCATCATTGAGGAGTAGAGAAATAACGCCCTGCCCAATTGTGACGAAGCTCACAGGCAAACCCGATGCCGTATTGTATGGTGCAAAGGTCACGGCGGCCTTTCAGAGGCGGGCTTAATCATCAAGCCGGAGTCGTCAGGCAGAAAAAATGAAACCCTTAATTCAAGAACTCGTCGCCAACGCGCCGGTGCTAACCGATGGTGCGTGGGGAACCCAGTTGCAGTTGCGAGGCATCGAGCCGGGAATTTGTGGGGACACCTGGAACCTGCTCCACCCCGAGCCTGTTGAACAGATCGCCCGCGCCTATGTGGAGGCCGGTTCGCGCATCATCCTAACCAACACCTTCAGCGCCAACCGGATATCCCTTGCGAAATATGGCATTGCAGAAAAGGTGGGTGAAATTAACCGGGCAGGCGTGGAAATCTCCCGGCGTGCCGCGGGCGGCAGCGCTTATGTATTCGCTTCCATGGGGCCCTGCGGGAAATTGCTGATCTCGGGCGAGGTCACGGAGAAGGAAATGCGCAGCGCCTTTGAAGAACAGGCCCGGGCGCTCGCATCCGCCGGACCCAACGCGATCGTCATTGAGACCATGAGCGACCCGGATGAGGCGAAACTGGCGATTGCGGCGGCTCTGCCGACGGGGCTGCCGGTGGTTGTCAGCATGACCTTTGAATCCGGCCGCGACCATGACCGCACGATGATGGGCACCACTCCGGAAGAGGCGGCGGCCGAGCTCACCGCCGCCGGCGCGGACGCGATCGGCGCTAACTGCGGACAGGGCGCGGAAGGCTATCTGCCCATCTGCAAGCGCCTGCGCGCCGCCACCCATCTCCCGATCTGGATCAAGCCCAACGCGGGCCTGCCGGAGGCGACGCCAAGCGGTGTTCAATACCGCGCAACCCCGGAATCATTTGCCGCCCACATCCAGGCCATCGTGGAGGCAGGGGCCAGTTTTGTGGGAGGATGCTGCGGCACCACGCCGGAATTCATCCGCGTGCTTGCCAGCGCGCTGGAAGGCAAGAAGAACGTCTAAGAAGGCTCGTCGAAAGCCATGCGTCTGAAGCTTCTGAGTTGCGAAATCTTTTTCCGGGAATTCTGCAGTTGTGTGGCCCGTTCCCCGCATACGATTGACGTTGAATTCCTCCCCAAAGGCCTTCACGATATCGGCACGAAACCTATGCACGAACGGCTCCAGGCCGCTCTCGATCGCGTGGATGAAAAAAGCTACGACGCCATCCTGCTGGGCTACGGACTGTGCAACAACGGGATCGTGGGCCTCGCGGCGCGCGCAAAGCCCCTGGTGGTTCCCCGCGCGCACGACTGCATCACGCTTTTCATGGGCAGCGCCGAGCGTTACATGGATTATTTCCAGAATCATCCCGGCGTCTTTTTCAAGACCACGGGATGGATTGAACGCGGCGACGCCAACGGCGAACTCTCGCAACTTGCCCTGGGCAAGCAGCTTGGCATGACCCAGAGCTATGAAGAACTGGTGGAAAAATACGGCGAAGACAACGCGAAGTATCTGTGGGAACAGATCGGAGAGTTGGCCAAGCACTACCACCAGTTCACTTTTATTGAAATGGGCATCGAGCGCGACCAGAGTTATGAGCAGCGCACGCGCGAGGAAGCAGCGGCCCGGAACTGGAAATTTGAAAAGGTGGCGGGCGACATCGGCATGATCGAACGGTTCGTCAACGGCGTATGGGACGAAAAGGAGTTCCTGGTGGTGCCACCCGGACACCGCATCGTGCCCACGTACAATGAGAATATCGTCTCCGCGGAGCAGGCAGACTTATGAACGGCCGAGAACGGGTGATCGCCATGTTGCAGGGCCGGCCCACCGATCACCTGCCCGTCATGCCCATCACCATGATGTTCGCTTCCGACCTGGCCGGAGTCAGGTACCGGGACTATGCCACCGACTTCCGCGTGATGGCAGAGTGCCAGACGCGGGTCGCGGAGGGTTTCCAGTTCGACTACGTGAGCGTCATCTCAGACCCCTGCTGCGAAGCAGCCGATCTGGGCGCTGGCATCAAATACTTTCCGGATCAGCCGCCCGCCATTGACGAGGAGCACGCCCTGCTGGCGGATAAACACAAACTCTCGGAGCTCAAGATTCCCGATCCTGCGGAGGGCGGCAGAAGGGCCAACCGTGTGAAGGCTGCGGCATTGCTCAAAGAGCGGAGCCGGGGCAAAAAGATCGTCGAGGGCTGGATTGAAGGTCCGTGCGCTGAGGCCGCGGACCTGCGGGGAATCAATGCTCTGATGTTGGACTTCTTTGACGCTCCCCAATTTATAACAGACCTGTTCGCGTTCGTTCTTGAAACGGAAGTGGCTTTTGCCAAAGCCCAGGTTGAGGCAGGCGCCGAACTGATCGGCATCGGTGACGCGGCGGCGTCGCTCGTAGGCCCGAAACTCTACGAGGAATTCGTCTGGCCCTTTGAGAAAAAGATGGTGGACCGCGTTCATCAACTAGGCGCCTACGTGCGGCTGCACATCTGCGGCAACACGCGGAAGATTCTGGAGGGCATCGGCCGCCTCGGATGTGACATGGTGGATCTCGACTGGCCGGTCCCGGTGGCCGAGGCGCGGACGGCCATGGGGCCGGGCCAGGTGCTGCTGGGAAATCTCGATCCGGTGCGGGACCTGCGGAACGGAACGCCGGATTCGGTGTCCGCGGCGGTCGGGGAATGCCACCGGCAGGCCGGGCCGCGCTTTATTGTGGGCGCGGGCTGCGAGGTGGTGAGGGACACACCGCCGGCCAATCTGGAAGCCATGGTTCGGTATGGGATCGAGCACGCGGCATAAGAAACGGTCAAGGGACGCTTTGACAAAGGACCAGGTGCAGTGACGAAGAGCAAGACCCATCAGATTATCGTGCGGCCCACAGGCGTGAAACTGACGGCGCCGGCTGGAGCCTTGCTGCGCGATTTGCTTTTTGAGCAGGGAGTCGAGTTTCCGTGCGGCGGCCAGGGGCGCTGCCGGGGCTGCCGGGTGCGAGTGACCGAAGGGACAGCGGCGGTGAACGACGCCCAGCGCCAGCGGCTCTCTGCACAGGAGATTGAGACCGGCTGGCGGCTGGCGTGCCAGTGCTCGCTCGAAGACGACCTGGTGGTCGAACTCCGGCAGTGGGACG
>CAYWMN010000173.1:0-8021 GCA_964459065.1 uncultured Acidobacteriota bacterium
ATCCACTGGCAGGCCGCGGACCTGCTGCTGAAGGTGCTGGAAGAGCCGCCCGCGACAACCACTTTTATCCTGATTTGTCCGCAGGCTTTTGAGTTGCGGTCCACCATCCGGTCGCGCTGTTTTACCCTGCAGTTCGCGCCCGTCGAACAGGCGGTTATCGAGCGGATTCTCGACGAGGAGCGGGGATTCAGCAAGGCTCAACGGGAGCTTGCGCTGCGGATCGTCAACGGCAGCGTGGCAAGGGCAAGAACCTTTGACCTTAAAGAATTTCTGGGCCGGCGCAAGCCCTGGCTGGACCTGCTAGACCTGGTGGCCCGCCCGCGCAACAGGCCGCTGGCGCCGGGGGATTGGAAGGCCCTGTTCGCCACCACGAAATCGTTGATTGCAGACTCGGGCGGCGCCGAGGAATCGCTCAAGATCGCCTCCGGAATCATCCTGGATCTGCTGCAGGTTCTCCATGAAGAGAACAACCCGCGCGTCACCCATATTGACCTGCTTCCCCGCCTCCAGGCGTGGAGCCGCGCCTTGGGAATGCCTGGAATCGAAAAGCTCGGCAGGGGCCTTGAAAACATCCACCGTGAACAGATCCGCAACGTCAATCAGCAGCTTTCTCTGGATTCCCTCGCTTCGCAACTCCTGTTGACCGGCACCCGGCTTTGAGAATTTGCGACGCGGGGGCGCCGGAGGCTGCAGAAAAAGGGGTTTACGCCTCCCCTGGCCCGCTTTTGGGCAGCCGTTCGGCCAAAGGCGGGGGCGGGTAAGATTGTTCTCGCGCCGTGAATATGGTATATATCGAATACAACGCGAAAGTTTTCTGATCTAAATTTCAGATCCGAAGAAACCAGAACGCGCAAATAGACATCTACTCTTAGAGGTATTTGAATACCTTCTTGAGCAAGACCCAGAAGGCTTTGCGCTCGCAAAGAGTCGGAGGAGTATCAAGGAGTGAACCGCAAATTAATTCGTCCCACACTCTCGGAAGTCAAAGAGCAAATGGGAGGCCGTGCGCAACGCAAAAAGCCCGCCCCTCCCGATCAAACGAACGCCGAAAATTTTTACTACCTGAAGCAGATGCAGGCCCGAACACCCGTGGTTGTGGTACTTGATGAGGGCGAGAGGATCCACGGCGTCATCGAATGGTACGACAGACTCTGCATTAAGGTCCACCGCGCCCATGAGCCGAACCTCCTGATCATGAAAAACTGCATTCGGTACATCTATAAAGACGGCGAAGGGAAACATGGCGGTAATGGGAATTTCGATCACGAAATTGACATTGATTAAGCCGGAGCGGGCTTGGGTTGCTTAGCAACAAGTCCCTGGTGACCGTCATGCTCTTTGGGGAAGGCTCCGCAACCCGGACCACAGAAATTGCCTTCCGGCTGCCGGGCAATCTGGAGTAGAACATTGAAGCCATATCGGTATGGACTGTTCAGTCCTGATGCCAAACCGCTTTTCGAGAAGCCATCAACGCGCTGTCTAAAGCTGCGGCAAGCGGCGGCGCGGAACCGCGGCCGGTTTTGGGCGGCGATCACGGCAGTCACAGGCCTCGCCCTGATCATCCTTCAAGCGGCGCCCCTGCGCGCGCAACAGCAACCGCAGAATCAGGGCAAGATTCCGGTCATCGGAAAGTTCACACCTGGCCCGGGACGCCAAGCCTTCAGCGGAACCGTGCAGTCCCTGGACATGAAGCAAAAAGTCTTGAGCGTCAACTCCCGGCAGACCCAGGACTCTGAGATTTTCCCGATCAAGAAAACCGTCCAGGTTGAGGCGCTCAACGGCAAAAAGTTGGGTCTGAAAGCCTTAAAACCTGGGACAAGCGTCCTGATCTATTTCGAGCAGAAGCGCGGCCAGCGCCGGGTGAAAAACATCATCGTGCTGAAATCCAGCAAGAGGAAATCCCAACACGCTCCCGCTTCTTAATAACCGCGGCGGGGCGGTCATTGATCAGTCTCCATGAAAATCGGCATAACCTGTTATCCGACTTACGGCGGCAGCGGCGTGGTTGCGACCGAGCTGGGATTGGAACTTGCAGCCCGCGGCCACGACGTCCACTTCATCAGCTACGCGCTGCCGGTCCGCATCTCGGAGCTTTCCGAGCACATCCACTTTCATGAAGTGGAGGTCATGAATTATCCGCTGTTTGACCACCCGCCTTACACGCTGGCGCTGGCGTCCCAGATGTACAACGTCGCCGTCAACGAATCGCTGGATCTGCTCCACGTCCATTATGCCATTCCCCACTCGGTCAGCGCCTTTCTGGCCCGTGCCATGCTGGGCGAGCGCCGAATTCCCGTGGTGACCACGCTTCACGGCACCGACATCACCTTGGTGGGCTCCGACCGTTCCTACCTTCCCATGACCCGCTTTGCGATTGAGCAAAGCGACGCCGCCACCGCCATCTCGGAGTATCTACGCCAGGTGACGGAGCGGGAGCTGGGCACGTCGCGTCCCATTCAAGTCATTCGAAATTTCGTCAACTGCGACGTCTTTCACCCCGCCGCGGAGACGGACCGGCGGCAGGAGTTCGCGCCGCAGGGCGAAAAAATCCTGACCCACCTTTCCAACTTTCGGCCGGTCAAACGGGTCACCGACGTCGTCGAAGCCTTCGCACGGGTTCGCAAGGAAATCCCGGCGAAACTCTTGATGATTGGCGACGGCCCCGAGCGCACGGCCGCCGAATGGCTGGTTCGCGATAAGAATCTCGCGAAAGACGTCACCTTTCTTGGGAAACAAAATCAGGTGCAAGACCTGCTGCGGCTGGCCGACATCTTGCTGCTGCCAAGCGACCTTGAGTCTTTTGGGCTGGCGGCACTCGAGGCTATGGCAAGCGGGGTTCCGCCCATCTGCTCCAGGGTCGGCGGGCTGCCTGAGGTTGTGACGGACGGCGTGGAAGGATTTCTGGTACCGCCCAGGGACGTTGAAGCCTTGGCGGGCCGGGCGCTGGACCTTTTGACCCATCCCAAAAGGCACCAGGAGATGGCCAAGGCCGGACGCCGGCGCGCCCTGAGCGATTTCTGCTCCTCGAAGATTATTCCCCTCTACGAAGAACTCTACCGGCAGGTTACGGGAAAAAGCTGAAGCGGGCCGGCAACTTCTTCATTAGGGCCAGCCAAAACCATCAAGCTCCAGCAGGACCTTGCCCATGCCCCGCTTCTCAAAGTCCTTAGGAACCGCTGCGAATCAAGCGCACCGGAATGGTTTGCCCCGCGGCTCCGGAAATAACATTCGTAGGACCGGTGCCGCCGCTTCCGCTGCCGCCGCTGCCGCATGCCGTAACATCCATAATGTAGCCATAAACGGTTCCCTGATCCTTCTTATCAACGTACTGGAGAAAGACCTTCAGAAAACCGATGACCTCCACGCTGTTCTGCCCGGAATGTAAAACTCCCTTGTAGATGGGCACGGCAACGACGGAGTTTGAACTGGTCATTGGAACGGAGGTCTGACCGGCCCAAGTGTTATTGTTCGCGCCGGGAATAATCGTGAAGTGGGGATTAGTAGAGGCATAGTTCGGGATCTGGTTTGCTTTGGGCGGCGAGCTGGGGGCGGTGCAAGGAGAGCTAATTCCATCCAAGTAGTCCTGGCCGCAGTTGTTGCCCTGTTGGATCAGGCACTGGACTCCCTGATTCGTCGGCCCCACCATGTTGCCGGCTGAAGATTGGATTGTAACGTCATTGACGCCGCACACAACCGCGTTCGTGTTGCAGCATTCAATGTTGGCCCGGTAGACCGCCGCGCTGCCCGTTCCCTTTCCGCTACCTCCGCCCGTCTTTGCACAAGAAGGACAATAGGTCGGTACGGTTGTCGTAGTCGGGATAAACGCAGCATAATATTGCCCCGGCGCCGCGGCGCTGCCTGGCGAACCAGGCTTCATTGTAAAGGGCTCGCCGATTACTCCAGTACCCGATTGATACGACCCTGAGCGCGCCACGGTCGCCTTGCCGCTAACCACCGTAACAAAGGGTCCTGTAGACGGGCTGCAATCAGGGTTCGGACTCGATGTGCTTGTGTAATTGGGGTCGCAATTGGCAAAAAACCACGGCTTCACGCATTGAACGCCGATGGGCATCCCGGACCCGGAAGGATTAAAAGCTTCCGCGGTAGCCTTGGCGGATACGCTGGCGGTATCAACCCCAAAAATCTTCATAAAGAAAGTCGGCAAAGGATTATTGTGGTTGGAGCCGTTGTAAGTCCCGCGCCCGGCGTAAACCGTAACCTGCGGGTCGTTGGGAACGCTTGTGTCAACCGTCACATCCGTTGATTTAATGCTCGGGCTATCCCCAGCGATCAGGTTGCTATTCCCAACGTCTGCGGCCTGCGTCTGGGCTATGGATATACAGGCTCCCGAAATCGTTCCGGTGCTGTCCGGGACGCAGTCGTTCACCACCAGAGCCTGGGCGCCCGCCAGCGCCGCCGCGTCGGCAGCACGCTGCGCCTGGCTTCGCCCCACATAGAGCGAGGCAAGGTCAATCGCCAGACCTGCCATGCCTAAAATAAAGATCATCCCCACCGCTACGATCATTAGGCTGACGCCGCGCGATTTACGATCTTTCCAGCTTGTCTTGTGATTGGCGATCATGGTTGACACTCCTTCACGTCCTGATCTCACGCACTTTGACCCGTGGAGATACCGAAACTCTAACCTTTCAGACTCTTGCCGCCGAAGCCTCGAAAGCCAAACCCCGTACGTGTGGAAGCCACACCTGCTGCTTCCCTGCCCTCGTTTGTATAGATAATACGATAGCAGCCATTTTTTGATTGACAAGACGCTAACTATGCAATTGCCGGGCGACTATTAATCTCCCGGTACCGTGATTTTTCAGTAATATCCGTGCCGCGTTCTTACGCTCACCCGCCTCTCAACTGAAAATAGAGCAAGGCATGTACCAAAACCGACGCAATCGAAATTCTTCCGCAGACACAAAGGCCCTATTGATGTTTATCGGTTTACAACCCGCAATTCTTGAGTCACTCCAAGCCAGAAAGGTCCGAGGGGTTCCGGCAGCAGAGCCTTCCGAGCCGCGAACCATGCACTCAAGGCAATTGATATCAATAAGTTATGCAAACGGGCTGTCGGCAAAGCCGGCAGCAATTGGGGAATCGAGTCAAAAGGGATGAACTCATAGCCTCTGGTTAAACACCGGGTGATTTTCCCAAAAAGGCGGGGTAATTTTGAGAGGGGCGGGAGTTGAAACCAGAAATAAGCTTCGCACTGAGTGCAAACTTTTGCGCATTGGAACCGAAAATTGCGCGTCGGGAACTCAACGAACCCAAGCCCTGAAGGCCTAAAACCCCTCCCACAGCGGCCTTATGCGCACCCATTGTGAACCGCGAAGCCTCAAGGAGCCCCGCTTCCAAGAAAGTACTCCACCGCTCTTTCGTACTCGGCGTTACCGGATGTAAAACCTTCGCCGTGGCGATGTCCGGGCACCACCACCAGAACGCTTTGCGGGCTGGTGGAATGGGAGTACAACCGGCGCGCGGTTGCGGGGGGAATACGCCGGTCGCCTTGGACCGCAATAAAAAGGATGGGCCGGGGATTGATCAGCTTCACCGCCTTCCGTAAGTCAAAAGCTGAAGGGCTGAAACCGCCCCGCCACGCCGACCAATAGATCACTTCATCCGCAATGGGGAAGGAAGGCAGATGGAAAAGCATCCGGGCGTAATGAGCAATGACGTGGCGAAAAGAAAGGAATGAACTGTCGGAGATGACCGCCGCCACCTGGGAAGACTGCGATGCCGCCATCAAGGCCGCAGCAGCGCCCATTGACACGCCCCACAAGATAACAGGGCGAGGCGCTTTTTCATGGATGAGAGCGTCGTGGACGGCCGCAAGGACGTCGAGGCGCTCCTTGTAACCGAGCGTACCCATCGTCCCGCCGCTTTCGCCGGCGTGACGAAAATCAAAAAGCAGGCCGTCATATCCCAGGCGATGGCCAAACACCTCCATGGGCAGCATTTCCACGCGGGTGCGATTATGGCCGTGGCAATAGATGATAGTTCCTCTGGCATGGGTTCCGGCGGGCACGTACCAGCCCTTCAGCAGAATGCCGTCCGAGGAATGGAATTCGATATCGTGGTATTGCAGGCCAAAAGACTGGGGCGTCCTGCCGTCATTGGGATCATGAAAGTGGTACGCCCGGGTGGTCACCACCCCGGTAAAAAACCACGGCACCACAACCAGCGCAAACAGCAGAAACGATCCCAGTAAACCCAGCAGGATATTCCGGCGGGCTCGGTGTTTTGCCAATTTCAAACCTCTCGAAGGAACTCTGCCGGTTGGGGCTTAATCCTGCCCGGACAAGTTCCCTTCAGCCTCCGGTCGGGGCTCGACGATATGGGTGGCCAGAAGCAGCGCCACCAGAAAAGTCATGGTTGCGCAGACAGTTGTCACGGCAATGTAACCGTGCCGTTCGAACAGCGCTCCTCCGGCCAGAACCACCAGCCCGATTCCCGACTGCGAAAAAACATTCCTCAAGGCGATAAACGAACCCCGCTCGGAGCTGGGAACCAGCTCCGTCATCAGGGCGGTCAGCGGACCCTGCCGGAAGGCAGCCCCGAGGCTGGCGAAGCCGAAAACCACCAGAAGCGCTATCCCCCAGGGGAAAAGCGGAACCAAAGCCACCGCGAGCGCCAGCAGAATGTTGCTGAAAATTGAAACCGGCCGCTTTCCCCAACGGTCCGACAGGCTGCCGGCCACCGGAGCCCCGATGGCAGCCACCAAACCGCCCAGCATGAAAACCCAGCCGATGGTTCCGGTGGTAACGCCGAAGGACTGGTTCAACCACTGGCCGATATAAAAGATAAACCCATAGAGCCCCCCGGAAACCAGGAAGGCAATCACCAGACCTGCGGCGGTATCGCGGCGGGCAAAAAAAGACCGGCAGGCGCGGAAGGTGGAACGCCATTTTCCCGAAGCGTGCCGGCTTTCTCGTTTTTCCCGCGGAAGTCTCGTGGAAAACAGAGCCACCCCAACGGCCATCACAGCAAAAAAGTTGAACGTGGCGCGCCAGCCCAGCCGGCCGGCAATCTGGGCGGCCAGAGGAACTCCCAGGATCGGCGCAACAAAGTAAGCGGTGGAAATCAGGCTGAGAGCCCGGCCGCGCACGCTGTAGTGAAACCAGTCGCCGGCAAAAGCGATGGCGCAGGTTGAGATGGCGCCCGCTCCCAGGCCGGTCAGTCCACGCGCCAGGGTTAAACCAAAAAAGCTCCCGGCCCCCGCCGCCATCCAGGAACCGGCGCCAAAGACCAGAGCACCCAGGATCAAAAAGGGCTTTCGCCCGTAATGGTCGGAGGCAATGCCGGTAAACAGCGAGGCCGCCGCAGCCGCCACGGAATAAAAAGCCGCCAGCCACCCTGCCTGTTCGACGGTGATGTGTAAGGAGCCGATTAAGAGCGGAAGAAGGGCGGGAATCGTCTGGTTGTCGGCCAGCCCCAGAAACAGCAAAAGAAACAGATTGCCGATGATCAGTAGGTCCACCCGGAATCCTCGGGAAGCGCCGGCCGCCAAACTCGAAAAGTCAGGACTCCGAGCCTCAACCAGAACCCTTCTGGCCCGCAGGGTCGGCTGGGCGGCCTCTACTCAAAGTGGTGAAGATCGAGATGGACCGCCGCTTTGTCAGACATATCGACGACGCTGGCGGCGCCGATCCCGACGGCCACGACGATGGCGTCTGAAATCTCCTGCTTGGAAGCGCCGAGTTCGAGCGCCTTCTTGATGTGCCCTCGCGCGCAACCCTCGCACTTGGCCACCAGGGAGCAAGCCAGCGCGATCAGTTCCTTCGTCTTGGCATCCAGGGTGGTCGAAGTGTAATAGGTCTCTTTGTAAAACGATTTATAGATATTCCGAAATCGAGGCTCAATCATACTCATCGAGCTGGGAGTCGTTTTCAGCTTCTCAGAATCGCCTTTCGCCATAAATACTCCTCGGGCGTTTCAAATTAGGCAGGACTCTCCGGGTAGCATGACAAGAACACTCCAGCCCCGACCTCCCAGGGAACAGATCGGCCCCGCCGTTC
>CAYWMN010000174.1:0-7965 GCA_964459065.1 uncultured Acidobacteriota bacterium
GACGGCCGCTACTTCTACGATCCCGGCCGCAAGGAGATCGATTATCAGCAGGTGATGGGAATCGGCTCAACCGACTACCCGGCACCGCAAGCCACCTTGATGAGCGTGGTCATCAACGGCATTCTGACCCGGAAACTACCCTGGACCCTGGTGCTTTTTGGCGCTTTCATCGTTATCGTTCTGGAGCTCTGCGGCATTCCATCGCTGGCTTTTTCCGTGGGCCTTTATCTGCCCATTTCAACCACCACGCCGATCTTTGTCGGTGGAATGGTCAAGTGGCTGGTCGAGCGGAGCGGCCGCAAAGAGCAAGCTGAATCGGAAACCGGCAGCGGGTCGTTATTTAGTTCCGGCTTGATTGCCGGCGGTTCGCTGGGCGGGCTGGCCCTGGCCACGGTGGTGGGCTTCCACAAAGAAGACGCTTTTGCCATCGGGAAACGCTGGTTCCCGCACTTCGCCCAAAGTGATGTTGTGGCTCTCACCATTTTCGCCGGGCTTACCTTGCTGCTTTACTATATGGCCAGGTCGAACAACTCCACCAAGAACTCGACGTGACCTTGTTGAGTTCGGCGGGCTCGATCCTCTCGCTCCTCCTCGCCAGTTACTTATGGTAGGCTTCAGATAATGCCTTATTACCGCCAATCCATCATGTCGTTCTTCCCTCCGCTGACGCGGATGGTGAAGGGACTGATTATTGTAACCAGCGCAGTCTTTGTCCTGACCTATTTGCCTTTGAGGCTGTTTGGCTGGCAGGCGCCCTTCGTCTGGTTCGGCCTGCAGCCCTACCTGGTGACTCATCGCCTTTACTTGTGGCAGCCGTTCACCTATCTGTTCCTGCACGGCGGATTCTTCCACATTCTGTTCAACATGTTTGCCTTGTGGATGTTTGGGGCGGACCTTGAAAGGCTCTGGGGAGGGCCCAAGTTTCTTTATTTCTATTTCCTGACCGGCGTCGGGGCGGGCGTCTTCGACGTGGTCCTCACCTCGCTGTTCGGATCGCCGTTATCCTCCCTCACCATCGGAGCATCGGGGGCGATTTATGGATTGCTGCTGGCCTTTGGCCTGCTGTTTCCGGACCGGCCGATTTTCATCTGGTTCGTTATCCCCATCAAGGCCAAATGGTTTGTGCTGATCATTGGCGCCATCGAATTCTTCAGCGAGGTCAGCGGGCCCGGTTCCAACATCGCGCATCTTGCCCATCTGGGCGGGATGCTGGTGGCCTATCTCTACCTGCGCGGGGGCGGATTTTCCGGCCGCTTTCAATTGCGGTACCAGGAGTGGAGACGGGCTCGGATGCGCAGCAAATTTGAAGTCTATATGCGCAAGCACGAAAAGGATAAGAAGAAGGATTCGGACCCCTGGATCAATTAGCAAACTCCAACCCATCACAACTCCTGTTGACGACCTTCAGGCCATAATGGTAGATTCAGGTTCGCTGTTGGTTCTTTGAAAACTCAAGTTCCTGTGGTGCCCCGCAACCGTGGGGTTAAAAGGAAAGGCCGTGCAAATCGGCCGCGGTCCCGCCACTGTCATCGGCGAGCTGGATCTTCACTCACGTAGCCACTGTTCCGAACCCGGGATGGGAAGGCAGAAGATCCCGCAAGAACCCGAAAGCCAGGAAGCCTGCCCAGGAACCATGACTCAACTTGACTCTTCGACGGAAAGAGGATTGAGGAAGACTTGCCATAGCCTTTCAATTCCTGTTCGAGGGATTGGGAGGCTTTTTACTTTTTAGGCAGGTTTTCATGCATCCATCCGTCCGGAACGCTTGTTATCGAGACAAGCAGAAAGGATGGAACCATGAGGCTTGGACGGCCTTTATTCCACCTGGCGTTTTTTTTGCTCATTGCTCCTGTCGCAGCCCACTCGGCGCAGCTATACGGCACCGTTATTGACCCCAAAGGGGTGAAGGTGCCTGATGCACGGGTGCGTCTGCTCAACCCGCACGGAACCGAGATAGCCCATACCGTGACCAATGATCGCGGCCGTTTTTACTTCAGGGGCCTGGCCCGCGGACAATACACCTTGAAAATTTCTTTGTCTGGTTTTGGAAGCGTCGTTCGCAAAGCAAATGCTGGACAACAGGTCCTGATTATTTTGCCGCTCGCTCCCATCCATGAAAACGTTATTGTCACAGCCACGCGCACAGCCGCAACCACCGGCGAGGTCGGCGCCAGTACCAGCGTTATTACCCGAAAGCAGATGGTCAACCGCCAAACGCCTTTCGTGAGCAATTTGCTGCAGTCGCTCCCGGGGATCACGGTAGTCCGCAACGGTGGGCCAGGAGGGGTAACCTCCGTTTTCGCTCAGGGCGGCGATAGCGACTATAATAAGGTGCTCCTGGACGGCATTCCTCTCAACGAACCGGGCGGCAGCTTCGACTTCAGCACCCTGACCGCTAATAATCTGCAACGGATTGAGGTCGTTCGGGGCTCAGAATCAGCTCTATTCGGCTCCGACGCCATGTCAAGCGTAATTCAGCTCTTCACACGCCAAGGCAACTCCGAAAACAAACCCCCTCATTTATCCATGAGCGGCGAAGGCGGCAAAAACTCCACCTGGGACGGACGAGGGTCCCTCTCGGGTTCCGACGGCCCTTTCGATTACAGCCTGGCGGGAAGCCGTTTCAGCACCAATAATCAATCTCCGAATGACTTCTTCCATGTCACCTCGCTTTCAGGGAACTTTGGCCTGAGGGCGGGCAAAGCCACAACTTTGCGGCTGATCCTCATGGGCAATTTCGGCCTTGCCGGAACGCCGGGACAAACGGCTTTCGGGCCACCGATCCTCGACGCCTGGTTCCGGCAGCGCAATGGGTACGGTGGTTTTTCAGTCCACAACCAGACGACTTCCGCCTGGGATCAACAGCTTACGTTAACCTATTCCCGGTCCCGCCAGGTTTCCCTCGACCTCGGCCAGGACCCTCCCTTTACGCCTTCCTACGAGGGCCATGTCGCCGCCTACCCCTATTACGATTACGCGTCGAATTATCTCAACGATGAGTGGCGCGACCACGCAAGTTACCAGACCAACTGGGCGGGGTCGCCATTTGGCGGAAGGATCGGACAGCATGTCGATACCTTCGCTTTTGATTGGGATGGCGAACATGGATTCCTCGTGGACCGGTTCTCGCAGGACCCGGCCACCCGAGCGCTCCGGAATAATTTTGGTTATACTTTCCAGGATCAGACCGTCTGGGGCCGCGTCTCACTCGGCAATGGAGTTCGGATTGACGATAATGGAAGCTTCGGAACGGTTGTCGTGCCCCGGAGCTCGCTGTCTTATTTGCTGAGACGCGGCAGCGGCTTTTGGGGTGCTACAAGGCTCAAGTTCAATTTCGGCCTGGGCGTCAAGGAGCCAAGCTTTCTGGAATCCTATGCCAACAGTCCCTACTTTGTGGGAAACCCGAACCTGGGCCCCGAGCGCTCCCGGACAATAGATTACGGGGTCGAGCAGCGGTTCTGGCAGGGCCGGGCCAAACTGGAAATGGACGGGTTTGACAACCTGTTCCGCGATCAAATTGCCTATGAGACAACGAATTTCCAGACCTTCAGCGGTACATTTTTCAATATCGGCCGTGCGCGAGCCAAAGGAGTGGAAGCCAGTATCCAACTGGTCCCACTGCCTAGCTTGCGGGTTGCCGGCAATTACACGTATGTTGATTCCGAGGTGATCGAGAGTGGCAACCCCTATTCTCCGGCCTTGGCCAACGGGGAATGGCTGTTAAGAAGGCCTCGAAATTCGGGCTCCCTCCAAGTTAACTGGAACTGGCGCCGGATGAACGTGAATTCAACCACCCTGTTTGTCGGCCGCCGGGTTGACAGCGATTTTCTGGGATTGCAACCGCCGCTGCTTTGGAATAACGGGTATACCGACTCCAATCTGGCGTGGAGCTACCGTTCGTCTTATCATGTGGCTTACTTTGGAGTGATTGAAAACCTCTTGAACCAAAAATATATGGAAATCCTGGGATATCCGGCTTTAAAACTTACCTATCGGGCTGGAATTCGGGTAGAATTCTGAACGAAGGAGATGACGATGGTCTATCTAATTGTTGCTTTGGCAATCGCTGCGCGGTTTATCCCCGGCGCGGCAAACTTCAGCCCCGTTTACGCGGCGCTCTTGTTTGGTGGTGTTTATCTCAAAAAGCGTGATTCCATCTGGTTCCCGGTCCTGCTGCTGGCGGCGAGCGATATCCTGCTCAATACGCTGTTCTACAGCACGCCGTTTGCGTGGGCGCAAACAATCAACTGGGTAGGTTTTGCTGCGATCGCCGTGGTCGGCTGGTGGCTTGCGAAACGCCTCTCGGTGAAGAACGTGCTCGCGGCGTCCATCGCCGGGCCCACGATCTTTTTCCTGATCAGCAACCTCGGAGTCTGGCTGGCAAGCGGCATGTACCCTCCGACCTTGGGCGGCCTGGAAGCATGCTTCGTTGCGGCCGTGCCCTTTTATGGGAATTCGCTCGCGAGCGCCGTACTGTTCAGCGGCATCCTCTTTGGGGCCTACCAGCTTTACCTGAAGAAAACTGAGCAGCGGCAACTGGCTACCCTGTAGATTGAGAGTCGAGTGGACCTTCGGCGCGCCTTCGCGTGTGAAAGTCCGCTCGATTTCCAGGGCTCGACGCTTCCTGCCGGAGGTTTGGGCAGAGCCATCTTGTTCAATTCTTCAACAACCGAATCCTGATGATAGCCGCACGGCATCATCAGGATGACGGGCGGTTTTGTGCTCAATCCTTCTTTCCAAGTTGTCCTGAAGGCCAGCGATTCCGCCGCCGACACAGGGAGCACAAAGCCTCTCGGTGGAGGCGGGAAGAAAAGAACATATTTTCATCTTCGGCGGATGGATCGTCGCTGCTGGTTGACCTCCCTCGATAGCTTTTCAGGGAAACCTGGCGGCCATAACCCTGATCACGCCTCAACACGGTGGACTTTAAGGACATTCGTCGTCCCGCGCCGCGCGATCGGAGTTCCGCCAATCACAGCAATCAGCTCGCCCGGCGCCACAACGCCGAGTTCCTGAAGGCGCCGCGCGGCTCCTTCCACCATCCGGTCCATGGATTTCACCCTCAACATATGAACAGGCGTGACACCCCAGTAGAGGGCGGCCCGGCGCAGCACATTCCGTAAAGGAGAAAAGGCGAAGACGGGAACCCGGGGACGGTACTTGGAAATCAGCCGCGCGCTGGAACCCGATTGCGTAAAGACCACAATCGCCTTGAGGTTGAGTTCCGCCGCCATGTGCGCCACGCTTTCGCAGATTGCTTCGGGCACATTCAGAATTTCCTTCCTCTCGGTAGCCGCCTGCAACGCCCAGAGCCGTCGAGTTCCTTCCGCAGCCGAGATGATTCGCGCCATCATCCGGACCGCCTGACACGGATAGCGCCCGGTAGCGGTTTCAGCCGAGAGCATCACGGCGTCTGAGCCGTCGAAAATCGCGTTGGCCACATCGGAAGCTTCCGCCCGGGTAGGCCGGGGACGGACGGTCATGGACTCCAGCATCTGCGTCGCCGTGATCACTGGAATCCTTTTCGAGCTCGCCCGCGCGATAATCCGTTTCTGGATGATCGGCACTCTTTCGGGAGGCAACTCAACGCCTAAATCGCCGCGCGCCACCATCACCGCATCGGCGATCTCCAGGATTTCATCCAGGTGTTCAATCGCCTCGGGTTTCTCCAGCTTCGCCACCACAGGGATCACGTGTCCCGCCCGCGCCAGAATCCGCTTGAGCGCCAAAATATCTTCAGCACGGCGCACAAACGAGAGGGCAATGTAGTCCACGCGCTGCTCGATTCCGAATTTCAAATCCTCGCGGTCTTTTTTGGAAAGAGCCGAGATCCCAGTGGTCACGCCCGGAAGGTTAATGCCCTGGTGCTCGGCCAGTTCACCGCCGTTCACCACCCGGCAATGGATATCCGGCCCTTTAACCCGTTCCACGCGCAACTCGATCAGTCCGTCCGAAATCAGGATGCTACTTCCCGCTTTCACTTCTTTGGGAAGGGCATGATAGGTTGTGGAAACAAGCCGGGCGCTGCCGGGCACCGGCCGCGTTGTAATGGTGATGGAAGCGCCCACCCGAAGCTCGGCGCGCCCTCCGCCTTCGAGCTTGCCGGTTCGGATCTTGGGCCCTTGCAGGTCCTGCATGATGGCCACAAACTTTCCGCAGGCGGCGGCTGCCGAACGAATCTTTCTCACCCGGCGGGCGTGTTCACGATGGGTTCCATGGGAAAAATTGAGACGAGCAACATCCATCCCGGCATGGAGCAATGCGGCCAGGACTTTGGGATCATCTGTTGCGGGGCCCAGTGTACATACAATTTTAGTTCGACGTGAGTTGGTCACGTTACTGCTATCTGAAGATTTAGTAGACATTTTTAAAGTATAACCACCTGAGGACAACCGAAAAAGGATTCTTCCCTCGCGATTCGGCCAAAAGTCCCGGCTTTGGCCCGTTAAACCGGCCAATACCGGGTGCTCCGGTCATTCAGTTCAGCCACCGCGCCAGAACCGTTGCACCCGGATTCAGATGCCGTTGAAAGCCTCTCTGCGCATACTCTGAATTTGATGCTGGTTGGAGCAAGGATGATGCGAGTCAGCCTCTGAAAAAGCTTCGCTACAGAGTCAGAAGATAATCAGAGGCGCTAAGGTCTCTAAACTGTGAAGAATTGACCCGACGCCCGACGACGTTGCCGAAATATTGCAGGATGGTGGTCAGCCGGAGGATAGGTGATTTCTCGTCCAATCTCAGTAAGTGCTTGACTTGCAACCAAAGGTAGTTGGCCCGGAAGTAAAAAATCAGCAGCCGGTCCTGAGGCGTGTAGCGATGAGCCGAGTTCGCAGCGTTCTTCAGCAAGTAAGTCAAGGCCAGATAGTCACACTTCAACATCATGCTGAAACGGGCGTAATCAACAGGACCATCAAAATCCTCGATCGCCTTTCGAACAAAAGGGAATTCCAGCCGGTTGGCATTCACAATCGCCAAAAAATAGTCCCGGTCAAATTCCTGGGCAAGAATCCGCTGGCAGATCGTCTGAAAATAGAAAAAGAACAAGGCCGTTGAGAGAACCAATATGAACACTGCAATAAACATGGTAATCCTCTGTTAAGGTTGCAAGATCGCCCTTTCCATAACCATCTTCTCGGATTGTTTCTTCCCGGACGCGATTGCCAAGCGGGGAACCCGCGCAACGGCGTAAAACCAGGTGAGAGTCATCCCTGCGTCACACAAGGGCACAAGGAAAACTGTCAGCGTACTCGCAAACTGATCCCCTCCCGTTAAATAGTAATACGCCAGGCAGGCCGCCGGCCCCGCAAACTGGATACCAAGCCCGCAGCTCAGCATTCCCAGCCGGTCGTCCGCAACTGCCATCTTCACAACCAGCAGGTACAACAGCGTGTTAAGAACCAGGCACGCGAAGTAAAGATTCTGCTGGAACTCGATGATGAAAACCGTAAAGATGCCGCCCGTATGATGAGAAAAGGAAACCGCAGAAATTACCAGGACGAGAAACAGCACAACGACCAGCAGCAAACGAACGTGCCGCCACATCGTTTCGTTCCCCGAGCAGGCCCGCCGGAAAAAGGCGCTCACCACCACGAAAGCCGCTAATACCAGCAGCAGGTCCGTCGTCCAATAGCAGTAACCATACTGGGGCGAGGCTAACCCATATTCATGCAGGGTGTAGTAGCGCGCACCGTTTAACCCTAACGATGCGACAAGATAGAACACCACCTCCCAGAGACGCCTGGCATACCCCTTGCGGAGAAGGTACACCAATAGGCAGGCCTCCAACACATAACCTATGTAACCGAGCGAACTGAGAAGAACTCTTTCGCCCATAAGCAACCTAGAAGTTTAACCCTTTTGCGGCAGCCGCTTCCAGGTTGCTTCAGCAAATGAGAACAACCTACTTCACGTGCGGCGGAAGCGGCACGGGCGCCGGACCAATCGCTGCAACATGCGGCGGAAGCG
>CAYWMN010000175.1:0-7946 GCA_964459065.1 uncultured Acidobacteriota bacterium
GCGACAGCAGGCGAAGCGCTCACTCGGCGCTGGGCTATAGGCCGCCGGTACCGGGGCCTATGGCCTTCTGTTCACACCCAAACCAGTTTCACAGCCACGAGCTATGATGTAGACTTCTCACATCATCCGGTGCCAAAACCCGGGCGCCTGAACTTTAAGAGCGGAAGAACCAGCAAGATTAGAGGATACCGAAAAATTAAGTAAATTGTTTGAGGTACAGAGGCCAATAGCCAAAAGACAAAGGAAAACGAGTTGGGGGAAGGGTGAGCATGACTCAAAAACATGCAATGGAACGCCCGAAGGACCGTTCGCGCCGCAAGTTCCTCCAGACCGTTGGAGCAGGGGTTCCGACGCTAAGCCTTTTTGCTGAGAGCGCAACTTCCCCAGGAGGCGGGCAGCCCCCAAAAACCAGCCAGCTTGCCTCGACCAAGTTTACGCCCATTGATATCAGCGGAGCCTTCAATTGCTCTCCCAAAGAGTACGGGCCGCAGGAGCAAGCGAAGGGGATGAGCGGCTTGACGGGCAAGGATGGCCTGATCCGAACTCCAGCAGGACGACAGGCCTTTCAAGGAATCCCTTTCCTCCTCGGACCTGACGGGTTAGCCAGCAAACGCTGGTTGGCGCTCAGCAATCGACCAAGACAATGTTTTCGCCGCACTATTGACATCCCGGTCCGGAAGAAAGCTACTTTTTTATGCGTTGCAGCTTTTTGCGATTGGGATCCCAACGAGAGCGTACCTTCTTCTGACCCGGACGTTGTTATGGAAAGAGTGGGTCAGCGGCTGGCGGAGGCAGTCCTCGTATTTGCAGACGGGAAGGAGAAGGTGTTGCCTGTTCGGCGGCGCTTTGAAGTTGCGCCACCCAATGCCCTTCCTCATGCCCCTTTTGTAGCTATCTCCCACATCAAGGATACGCCGGTCAGCTTTGCAGACCCTTTGCGGGATTCCGAGGAGTGGGGAAATATCCAACAAGCTGTGATCGGCCAGGAATACCCTAGGGGTACGGATCATCGTATGCTTCCAGTCGTATGGGTATCGGCCTTGGCAAATCCTGAACCTGCGCGGCTGATTGAAACAATCCGTCTCAACGCCGCGGCCGATGATGCCCTGCTTGTGTGCGGCCTTACCCTCTTTCACGGAGGGCATCATCCACTGCGCCTCTCTCGATTGAGCCTTTATCGATTAACCCTTCCGGAGTCTACCACCGAGGATTCCAAACGCTGGCAGGTCAACGTTGACCTTGGCGTGGTGGCCCGAACCTATGTGCTGGAAGACTTTTCCTCTGAATCGTGGCTTTCCTCTCCACGCAAGGGACTTGGCAAACGCAATCCGCCGGTGCGAGGCGCGAAGCACCTCTTCGTGGAAATGACCTGTGCTCCGGATGCAACCTTGTCGTTGCATGATGCCAAGACGGGACAAAGGTACCTCTTTGAGATTAATCAAGTTGTCCCTGGTCGTGAGGTCGAGGGCAAGCCTGGCGGAACCCGTGTCGAGATTCTGGAACCGGAAAAAGTCTGGGTGCATGGCAGCGTTGCTGATACAACGACCGGCCGCCCGACTCCCGTTCGATTGGCCTTTCGCTCGAAGGAGGGACGCTATATTCCTCCTTATGGCCACCGTACAGAAGTCAACGATGCGTGGTTCGAAGATTATGGGGCTGACCTGAAGCTCGAAGACACGCCCTTTGCCTATGTCGACGGCACATTCCAAATCGAGCTTCCGGTGGGCGAAGTCTATTTGGAAATGACCAAGGGATTTGAGTACGAGGCTGTTCGCCGGAGGGTCACGATCGACGCTCACCAGAGTGAACTGCGGCTGGAGATTTCCCGGTTTGACGATCTGCGTTCGCAGGGCTGGACGACGGCGGATGTCCATGTGCACTTTCTACCCCCGACAACGGCGGTGCTGGAGGCGCAAGCGGAGGGCGTGAACATCGTTAACCTTCTGGCCGCGCAGTGGGGAGATTTGTTCACAAACGTGGGGGATTTTTCTGAGAACCCGCTGACTTCGCGGGATGGCGAAACGATCATCCAAGTGGGAACGGAAAACCGGCAACACATCCTGGGCCACCTTGGTCTGTTAGGAGGGAATGGTGCGCCGATCTATCCGTTATCGGCCGGCGGACCGGCGGAGAGTTATCTCGGCGATCCGGTCTGGGTCAGCGCGGCAGAATGGGCCGACGCCTGCCGCAAGCGCGGAGGGCTCGTGCTGAGTCCGCATTTCCCTTATCCCACGGGCGAGCAAGCGGCGGACATTGCGCTCGGCAAGTTCGATTGCCTGGGAATTCAGCCGCGGTTCAAGGGGCGGTTCCACTCCCTGCGATTCCAGGACTGGTACCGATATTTGAACTGCGGCTACCGGCTCCCGGCGGCGGGCGGCACGGACAAAATGGGAGCCTATATGCCGGTTGGCGCAAACCGGACGTACGCCTATCTGGGACAGGAAGAATTCAATTTTGCCAATTGGGCCAAAGCGGTACGGAGCGGGAAGACCTTTGTGTCTTCCGGTCCTCTGCTGATCCTGAAAGTTGATGGGCACATGCCTGGAGATGAGATCATGATGCACCCGGGAGGCGGGACCGTAGAGGTCCGATGTCAGGCCAGGTGCCATGTTCCTATCCATGCCATGGAAATTGTACTCAATGGCCGCGTCGTGGCTTCGCGCGAAATCCCGCAGGGAACGCAGGAGATTACTCTCAATGAGAAGATTCAGGTCCCAGGGCCGGCGTGGCTTGTCGCCCGCGCCATATCGAATCTTGACCCAACCACGAGTTGGAGTCTTAATATTGCCGCGCACACTTCACCGGTCTATTTTCGCGTGCGCGGCGAGGAGCTCTTCTCCGCCGCGACGATTGACTATATGCTGACGCTTATTGAAGGCTCTCAAAGGTGGGTGGAAGAGCTTGCCACCCGCCCCGATCCCGAGCGGTTTGAGAAAGTCAGAAAGGTCTTTTTGGACGCACGCGAAATCTTGCATCAGCGGCTTCACCAACATGGTATCCGCCACTAGGATGCTTGTTGTATCCGTGAATCGTCTGGCCGGCAATGGATTCCCCTCACCTTCGGCCTGAAGGAGAAAAGATGCGGAGAAGAACTTTTCTGGGTTCATCGCTCGCGTGTATGATTCCGAACCCCATCCGAGAACAGCTCTTCGCAGCACCATCAACCGGTTCGGGCCAACCTCTGGGCGAAGTAGCTCCCGAATCGGTGGCGATCTCGTACAACTCGAAATCTTCCGCAGAGACCGCTGCGGGACAGGAACTCGCGGAATTTCTCCGCCGAATGACCGGCAAGAGTCCCAACCTGATCGCGGATGTCGAATCCGGTGGGGGAAGCAAAGAAACGGTGTGGTTCCATGTCGGCCGCACGCGCACCGTTGAGCAATTGACTTCATCCGGAGCCCTTCCCGACCCCCGGAAATCCGACCCGGAAGCCTACCTCGTGCGGTCCTTCAGCGCGGGGCAGAAAAAGAAGCTACTGTTCCTGGGCGGGAGTGGCCTTGCAACGCTCTACTCCGTTTATCACTACCTGGAGAAGTACTGTGGCGTCGGATTCTTCTTTGATGGTGATCATATCCCCCGCCGTGATCGATTGCCTGTCGAGGGAGTCAACGTTTCCACTCAACCGCGGTTCCACGAGCGTATGACGATGAATCTCACCTTGTACTGGTATTCAACTCCGTGGTGGGAATGGGAAGACTGGAAAAAGTACATCGATTGGACGATCAAGAACCGGTACAACATTCTAAGCCTTTGGGACACGCCAGGCGAGGATCTAGTGTGGAACGAGGTCTGGAAGAAATTCGGCGTTCAGATCTCTGACGGCAGTTACTCGGGTCCGCCTTATGGAATTTTTGAGCCCATCAAGTACGGGGTCCGCCCGCCGCTCTCCGGCGCTTGGCGGGAAGCGCAGAGCGAGCTCAATCGACGCATCATTCAGTATGCGCGGTCCCGCGGGATGCGGACACTGGCCCCAGCGGTTTCCGGCGTTGTTCCCCCTGAGTTTAAAGCTGCCCATCCTGGTGCTTCTACCTTCGAACTCTCCTGGACGATCACTTCCTTTCCGAAGCAGACCTACCTGCACCCCTCCAGCCCTCTCTATCATCAGGTGGGCAAGGCGTTTCTGGAAGAATACCTGGCGACGTATGGAAACGATCATTTCTATTGGCTGGAGAATTACCTTGAGTGCGAGGTTCACGGGCCGGACGATCTGCAGCGTAATGTGCGTCGCGAGATCGCGGGAGCAAACTTTAAAATTGTCGATGAGGTGGACGCTCAAGGAATCGGAGTCCTCTCATCCTGGGCCTATCATTTCACCTGGGCATCCTTCTATTGGACTCCGGAGCTTGTCCGCGAGCACCTCGATCGGGTACCGAGCGACCGCGTGCGAGTTCTCGACCAGTGGTGTGAGATGCTTCCTCAGTACAAAGAGATGGATTATTTCTATGGCCGGCCTTGGTATTTTGGCCTGATCCATTCCTCGGGAGGAAGCACTGAGCTGCACGGTCACATGGGCCTTCTGGAAGAACAGTGCAAGCGACTGGTCCAAGATCCTCGCGCCAGCAAGTGCGTGGGCTTTTCTCCGACTCCAGAGGCCTTAGGCCACAACTACTTTTTCTTCCAATTCGTAGCCAAGCTTGCCTGGAATCCATCAGAAGTTGATCTTGCCTCGTTCACGCGAGATTATGCGGTGAGGCGTTACGGCGCAAAAGCGGCGCCGCACATGGTTGAGGCGTTGGAGGAATTGCTCAAGAGCGTGTATGGAATCGGGGATCTCAATGGGACTGATGCATTGATACGGCCCCTCTACTGGAATCGTCTGGGTTCAGACACCATCATCTTTCATCTCGGAGTCATTAAGCCCGCCTTCGTCGAACACCTTCGCCGGGCTCTCCGCCACGCCCTCGATGCCGGGGATGACGAAGCTGAGTCCCCTCTCTATTGCCACGACCTCAATGACATCGCCCGGCAATACCTGGGTGAGCTATTCAATGCTCACCTGCTCGAGCTAACGAGGGCTCAGGTAGAGTCCCACCCGAGGGTGTGCGAAGAGGAAGCCGCGACCTTGGAAAAGATTATGGCCGCCATTGAGGCGTTGCTCAGTCACGATGATTATTATTGGCTGAGCCCGGTGATCAGAAAAGCGAAGCATTTGCCGGGAGCGCCGGGCGACGTCGACCGGCGTGTCCGAGAGATCCTTACCCTCTGGGCAGGTGAGAAGCTATTCCGGGATTACGCCGCCCGCGATTATTACGAGCTGATGAAGAATTACTATCGCCCGCGCGTACATGTTTATCTGGAAAAAGTGCGCCAGCGCATGCAGCTTGGCCAGCGGCAACCTTACCGGTCCGAAGAGCTCAAATCAGATTACGGGCTGATCGAGAACCGTTGGGTGAATAAAGGCTTTCCTCTCATAGAGACTCCTCCCGAAACCACAAAGGTCGTAGTGACGGCGAGGAAAATTCTGGAGGATTTTTGAACTTTCAGGCAAGGCAGTCCCCATTGGAAAGACGAGGCACGCTTTCGAATGCGCTTGATAGACTCATTGTAATCTCCAACCATGAGGCGTGTAATAGGTTTCGTTTGTCCCCTCGAAAGGAGAATCGATGATTTTCTTCCCACGCCATCATCACGAACATCCACATCGGGACCGCGAAGTTCTTAACAAGAAATCGGTCTCCCTGCCTCAAATTCGTCAACTACTTCCAAGGTCACACAAACGGAGGGAACGTTTGGACTGGCAATCACTTGAGTGGTAAGGAGGGAACGATGAAAAACAGCAAGAAAGCGGAAGAGCCGGTAAGCGCTGGCGTGAGCCGCCGCGATTTCTTTCGAAACGCCGGAGCTGGACTGATTGCCGCTGATCTGGTTGGACCGCCGGTCAGGAAACAGGTGTCTGGCTCAGTTCCTGCCCGTGTGCATTTCAAGCCCGAAGGCGGCCTGACGCAAGTATCGCCCAACCTCTATATATTTCGTGACACCTGCAACGTCTATGTTCTCAAGAACGGGAACCGTGCGTTGTTGATTGACTTTGGCTCCGGACATGTCTTGAATCTGCTGGGGCCAATCGGCGTCAACCGGGTGGATGCGGTTTTGCACACTCATCACCATCGCGACCAGTGCCAGGGAGACTCTCGCGCCGTGGCTGAGCGCATTCCAATTCTTGTCCCTGAACACGAACGTTATTTGTTCGACGACGCGGAGAACTTTTGGAGGAACCGCCGCGTCTTCGAGCAGTATGACGTTAAAAATGATTTCTTCAGCCTGACGCACAACGTGCCGGTGGCCGGAGTGCTGCGGGATTATGACACTTACCGCTGGGGACCCTACGAACTGCTCATTCATCCCACGCCCGGGCATACGCTGGGCTCTGTCGGTCTGATTGGAGTTGTGGATGGAAAGAAGGTCGCTTTCACGGGTGACCTGATCCACTCCCCCGGGAAGGTTGTGAACCTTTATGAGCTCCAATATGGTTACGGAAGCAACGACGGGGTCGACTGTGCCATTTATTCGCTGGCCCAACTCCGCGAACTGGGGCCGGAGCTGATTTGTCCCTCCCATGGCGAGCCGTTCAATCAAGTGGATTCGGGAATTGCGGATCTCATCGGCAAGCTAAAAGGCTGGTACTCCTTATACTCTCCGGGCTCAACTCCGACCGTGGACAACAAACCTTACGCCGTCACACCCCATCTGGTGGCTTCCTATCAGACCACTTCAAGCTTCTACGCGCTGATCAGCGACAGTGGAAAGGCGTTGTTTGTGGACTACGGATCAGCGAGCGGGCAGTTCTTCGGATCATATAAGAACGGCACTGCCGTGGGTGACCGTATGGGTTTTATTGCCCATACCATTCCCGAACTCAAAGCAAGATTCGGGCTCAAGTCCATCGACGTGGCCATGCCCAGCCACATGCACGACGATCACCTGAATGGTTTCCCGTACCTGGTCAACCACCACGGAACCAAAATCTGGTGCTATGAGAATATGGTGGACATCCTCCAAAACCCCCGCGGCTACAATCTGGGCTGCATTCTGGGTGAGCCAATCAAAATTGATCGTTCCTTTCACAATGGCGAGACGTTCAAGTGGGAGGAATATGAGCTCCAGGTCTTCTATTCGCCCGGCCACACGGAGTACCAGATGGCGATGTTCGCGACGATTGACGGAGCGCGGGTGGCCTTCACTGGCGACGCTTTCTTCCCAAGCGGCAGTTTTCCCGGGAGCTTTCTCCGCCACAACTTGATTTTCCGCAATTGGGTGGAAAACGACAGTCACGTGAAATCGATCAAGACGATTCTGGAACATGAACCCAATATTGTGGCGCCCGGCCATGGCAGGCCTTTCCTGAGCAACAAGGCGGACCTGCAAAACCTCAAAATGCGTCTGGAGAAACAGCAGAAGTATTTCTTTGATGTCATTGCCGATCCCGATTGCAATTTCGGGCTGAATCCCAGTTGGGCCAGGCTATATCCCTATCAACTTCAAGCCAGACCGGGCTCGACCGCGAGCTTAGAGCTGCGGGTCCGTAACTACCGTTCCCGTCCCATGCACTTGGAAGCGGCGCTCGTTCTGCCCGGTGGCTGGAAGGCTTTGCCGGAACGGGTGGCCATGACGATAGGCCCGCTGCACGATTCCTCGGCAGCGTTTTCCGTCACCCTCCCTGAGGATTGGGACCGGGAAAAGCCCCGCGTGGCGGTGGCTGCCGATGTGCGCGTGGATGGAAAGTACCTGGGCCAGGTCGCTGAGGGCGTGGTCAATATTCAGTACAGGACGTAGGATTGGGCGGCGCAACGGCCGGTGCGCGTGTTTGAAGATTAGCAAGATTTTGTCTCCGCACCCGGGTGTAATTGCGGATGCAGCTTTCCTGCAAGCGGGTCAATGGAGTGCGGAAAGTCAGCGTGTGCCCGGTCCTGCCGCTGGGCAATGCCTGACAATGCAGGCAGAGAAAC
>CAYWMN010000176.1:0-7944 GCA_964459065.1 uncultured Acidobacteriota bacterium
CAAGCGCAGGGGCTCCGCGTCCATGCTGCCGGCGGCGTCGCTCCGCGACTCCAGGCGGCGTTCACCTTAAAGAAGCTGCTGGGGCAGGGAAGGTTCGAGCTTGTCCACAGCCATGATGCTCACGGCTTGACGGCGGCCTGGATTGCCGGCGCGTCCGGCCGGGCGCGCCACGTGGCTTCGCGGCGCGTTGCTTACCCGCTTTCACAAAATCGCCTGGCTCTTTCACGCTACCGCCGCGTTGATCGAATCATTGCGGTTTCCTGCTTTGTCAAAAAGAGCGTGGTCGCCTCCGGGCTCCCCCCCGATCATGTCGATGTTATATACGACGGCGTTGAGCTGCCGCGCCTACCCTCTGAGGACGAACGCCTGCAGGCGCGGAGGCGCTGGAGCCGCGCGGGGTACGGAAGCGGCCCGCTGCTCGGCTGCGTGGGTTACCTGTTGCCGGAGAAAGGACAGGAACACCTGGTGCGGGCGCTGCCCATAATTGCCAAGCGGCATCCCAACGCGCGGCTGATCCTGGCTGGTGACGGACCCTGCCGAACTCGCCTGGAAAATCTGGCCCGCGACCTGCACGTGGCCCCTCAGGTGGAGTTCGCTGGATTTGTGGAGAACGTTGATGAGGTCTACAGCGCCCTCGATGCCTTTATTTTTCCCTCCCTGGCTGAGCCGCTCGGCAGCTCGCTTCTTGCTGCGATGTCCTATGGCCTGCCGTCTGTGGCCGTTGCGCAGGGCGCCGTGCCGGAGGTCATCGATGACGGGCAAAACGGGCTTCTGGTTTCTGATCCTGACGCGAAAGCGCTTGCCGCGGCGGTTGTCCGTCTTCTCGATGATAGCTCGTTTTCCACAGGCCTCGGCACTGCCGCCCGGCAGACGATCGAGCAGCGCTTCAGCCTTGACCGCCTTGTGGAAAAGACGATCGAGCTCTATCAGCAGGTTTGTAGGCCTTGATGAGAGTCTCTCCCATCCCATCATGGGAGATCACCATTCGATAATTCCTCAAGTATTACATTGGGTTCTGCATCGGTGGGGTCCGTTCAAGGTCTTGCTGATGCCTAAAGTGATACTTGAGAAAGCAATCGCTCGCCCTTTGCAGCGTCAAGCGCCTGCCAGCCTGGGGGCACGCCAGCCACGCAGTCGGACGACTTGCATGGGCACTCCGTTAAACGGAGCAGGGGAGCACAAGGTTCATGGACCTGTTCTCGACGGCGTTCTCTACGCTGTTTTTAGCTCGGACGTGCATTGCGGGCAGCGCGTGGCCTTAATAGCGATTGTGGACACGCAATACGGGCACTCCTTTGTCTCTGGAGCGGCGGGAGCTGGCGCGGGCCTCCTCATCCGGTTGACCTGCCGCACCACCAGGTAAACCGCGAAGGCCACAATCAGGAAGGCAAGGACGGTGTTAATAAACGTTCCATAGGCGATGACCGCTGCCCCAGCCTTCTTGGCGTCAGCCAGAGAAGCGTAGTGGGTCCCCGAAATGTTGATGAAGAAATTGGAAAAGTCGGAGTGGCCGAGGAGTATTCCAATCGGTGGCATCAGAATATCGCTCACCATGGAGGTGACAACTTTCCCAAAAGCTGCGCCCAGGATGATGCCGACGGCCATGTCGACAACACTGCCGCGCATGGCAAACTCTTTGAACTCTTTGAGCATGGCGTTCTCTCCTTCGCAAAATGGGCTATCCGAGAAGATTGACGAAGCGGATGGGAATGTAGTTTGCCTGAGCTTGGCTGCCAGGTCAAGGGAGTTCAGTCTATCTTTTGCAGAAGATCTTACGCCGCCGCAGGAGCTAGCTCAGCACAGACTATTGATCTGAAGATTCGGGAGATTGACCGGCAGCAGGTGCTTCCTCGGCCGAGGGGGACGCTTCGGCTTCCTCATCCGGATGACGATAGAAAATAATTCCCAAAAAGCATCCGAGCCCCGAAGCAACGAGTAAGAAAAAGATGATGGAGACAACCACCCCAAGCGGTGTGCCGTGGATGGAAGCCGCGCCGGCCATGTGTCCGGCAATAAATGCCAGGAGTCCCGACGCTAAAGCCAACAAGGCATAGATCGGTACGCTCAACTTGCCGCGCGCGGCGGCCGACGGGATGAGCGCCAGCAAGACGACGCAGGACACCCCCAAGGGCACAACGATTCCTGTTTTCAAAGCCACCAAGGCGGTTGTTGTGGTAGCAAATGCCAATAAAGATAGGTAATTCATCGTTAGTCTCGTCCGTGGCGCGCAGGAAATGCAAGAGCACCAACCGACGACATCTTAAGCGGGAGCGAGCTTAAAGTCAACTGATCGGCCGGGGGAGCCGCATCATGCAGAGCGAGGCATATGATGGCAAACGCCTCGCAGTTCTGCCAGGAAGTCCGAGCTGTCACCCTTGCCATTTGACAAAGGGCCGTCCTCGATCTGCAAGCCGGCATCGCTGGGCAGGGCTGCGCCCCTTGTATGCGCCCAAACTACCCGGCAATTAACAGCGGGCCGACAGTCTTTGGGGAAGTAGACCTGCAATCGTTGACCGTGAGTGAGCGACCGTGCGGTTTGAATCCGGAATCCTCCGCGCGAATGGTCCAGGAGGCTTCCGACCTGGTCGAACCTGCCGGACGCCGACATTCCGACCAAATCGACCGCTAGCCTCTCATAAGAGCGTTCATAGCGCCTAAAGATCATTTTTTCCTCCCGGAAACCCGTCCGTCCACAATTTCTGAAATCGACAACTACCGCCGGAGACTTGATGGTTGACATGGAGACTCCATCTGGATTTTTGCACCCGCGGTTACGTCGGGCAGGGAGGGAGTTTCGCGGGCTGATCCAGTCGGTTCGAACGACCGTGAGGTGAACCGAAATCCGGCGCGAAGAAGGCTCGGGGAATTATCCACAGGAGCGTCTGATAATAAATCGTGGGCGGGCAGCTAGTTAACATAATTTCTTTTGCACAGCGCGCCTGGATTTTTCCACAATTTCTGGGCGAAACCGGGATTTAGCGACCGGGCGGAAGCGGTTTTTCGTGGGCGTTGCTTTGGCGGAAGGCGAAGGCTGGGTGTAGGGTGGCGAAACGCTTGGAGTTGGGCATCTGGGAGGGTTAGGGATTGTTCTTTGGTTCGCTAGGGGCTTATGGTAAGTTAATAGGTTTGCCGGTGTGCCGTCCTGGCCTTTCGAAATGGCTCTCGTTGAGACAGAAGCGATTGTTTTAAGGACGTATCGGCTGGGAGAGGCCGACAAGATTGTTTCCTTGCTCGCGAGGCAGCTGGGAAGGGTGCGGGCTGTGGCTAAAGGAGCGTTAAGCCGACGGAGCCGTTTTGGCGCATCGCTGGAGCCGTTGAGTTATATTCGGCTCTGGATCTACGATCGCGAGAACCGTGACCTGCAGCGGCTCGGGTCTTGTGAAGTGCTGGAATCGTTCTTTGAGATGCAGCGGGATTACCGCATTCAGGTGGCCGCGCAGTACCTGGCGGAGGTTTCTGAGCGTTTTCTACCCGAGCGGGAAGTGAATGAGCGGGCGTTTCGGCTGTTGCTGGTTGTGTTGCGGGCCATGCACAGATTCCGGGAGGTCAACCGGCCGCTCTTGTTCTTTGATTATTGGCTGCTGCGGCTGGGAGGGTTCCTTCCCGATCTGGGTGGTTGCGCGAAGTGCCGGCAGGGTTTTGAAGGTGGTTCGGGGTTTTACGATGCGGCAAGCGGAGCCTTGCTTTGTTCTCGTTGCCGGCCTGAAAGCAGTCAGGTTCGGGTTTCATCGCAGGCGCTCGGACTGGTGAATCAGTTTCGCGCGGCTCGCATTGAGGAGTGGCTTCAATCGGAAAAGGCTCCGGCCGGGGGCCGCGAGTTGCGGCTTTTCCTGGAGGGCCTGATCGAGTCTCATCTGGAAAGAAAGCTGGTGACTCGGCCGTTGCTGGCGGAAGAGGTTTAGATACAATCTAAGAATCGAGCTCGAATAAAGGCATTATGGCGAGAGAAACGAAAAGTAAGCGGACCGTCGGGGCCGGCGGTCTCACCTATCAGGAGATGATTGCCAGGCTGAGCAACTTCTGGGCCGGGCAGGGAGCCGTGGTGGCGCTTCCCTATGACCTGGAAGTGGGTGCGGGAACCATGTGTCCGGAAACGTTCTTCCGGGTGCTGGGCCCGGAGCCCTGGAAGGTGGCTTATGTTCAGCCTTCGCGGCGCCCGGCGGATGGACGCTACGGCGAAAATCCCAACCGGCTTCTTAAGCATACCCAGATGCAGGTGATTTTGAAGCCGCCGCCGGTCAGTGTTCAGGATATCTATCTGCAAAGCTTGCGTGATATTGGAATCGATTTCCGGCGGCACGACATTCGGTTTGAAGAGGACAACTGGGAGGCTCCGACGCTGGGTGCCTGGGGGATCGGGTGGCAGGTGATGCTGGATGGCCTGGAAATTACGCAGTTCACCTATTTCCAGCAGTCCGGTGGAATTGACCTTGACCCCATCTCGGTGGAGCTGACCTACGGACTTGAGTGGATCGCGGCGTTTCTTCAGAATGTTAATGACGTTTATCAGGTTAAATGGAATAAGACTCTGACTTATGGGGACTTGCGGAGAACCGAGGAGCTTGAGCTATCGCTTTATGACTTCGAGTATGCTTCGCCGGAGGACGTTCGGTTGCTGTTTGAGACTTATGAGAAGGAGGCTGTCCGCCTCTTGAAGGATTACTTTACCTCAAAGGGCAAAGGCGACCCCCGGCGCTTTCCGCTGCGCAAAGTTTATGAGTTTTGCCTGAAGTGCTCGCATCTGTTCAACATCCTGGATGCGCGCGGGGCCATCAGTGTGACCGAGCGCGTGGCGCTGATTGCCCGGATTCGAAAGCTTGCCACGGGAGTGGCGGAAGTTTATCTCGATCAGAGAACGGTTGGTCAGGAGGTTCGGTCCGCGTGAAGGGAATGGAAAAACTTCGGTGTGAGTCCCTGTTGGTGGAAGTCGGCTCGGAGGAGATTCCGGCCCGATTTCTGGAAGCGGCGGAGCAGAGTTTGGGCAAGCGGTTAAAAGATGCTCTCGATCAGCTCCATCTTTTGCCCCCGGATGCGAGCCCCATCCAGACTTTTTCAACACCGCGGCGGCTGGTCGCCTTAGCTCCGCGAGTTCTGTTCCGCCAGTCGGATGAAAAAGAAGAAATCCTGGGGCCGCCGGTGAAGGTGGCGTTTGACGCCCAGGGCCGGCCCACCCGCGCCGCCGAGAGTTTTGCCGAGCGCAATGGAGTTCCCCTGGCGAGCCTGGTGCGGGTTGAGACTCCCAAAGGCCTCTATTTAGGTCTCCGCCGGAAGGTGCGCGGACGCTTTGCGCGGGAGCTTCTGGCCGAAGGCCTGCCTGGAATTATCCTGGGCATCGGTTTCCCCAAAAGCATGTATTGGACGATGAAAAGCGGTCCCCGGTTTACCCGGCCCATCCGCTGGCTGGTGGCGCTGATTGGAGATGGAACGCGTTCGCGGATTATTCCCTTTGAGATTGCCGGTGTCGCTGCCAGGAACTACACCTACGGGCACCGCGTTGCCGGACCGGCAAGAATCCGGGTCCACGGATTCGAGGAGTTTTCCAGAAAGCTCCAGGAGCGGCTGGTGGAGCTAGACCCGAAAAAGCGGCGCGAACGCGTCCGGAGCGATCTTAAAGCTTTACTTGAAGGACGAAATCTTGCCGTTGTGGCGGACCCGGCTCTCGAAGACTGGGTTGTCAATTCCACCGAATGGCCTCGGGGCATCCTGGGCGGCTTTGACCCGCGTTTCCTTTCGCTGCCGAGGGAAATCCTGGTGACCGTCATGCGCGATCACCAGAAGTACTTTGCCGTCGAGGACGGCGAGGGCCGGATCCAGCCGAGCTTCATTGCCGTGATGAATGTTGATAGCGACCCGGAGGGATTTATTCGCCAGGGTCACGAGCGGGTTCTCACCGCGCGGTTCTCCGATGCGGAATTCTTCTGGCAGGCCGACCAGAAACAGCCGCTCTCTGGCCGGATGGAGATCCTGGAGCGGGTGACCTACCAGGCCAGGCTGGGAAGTTATGCGGACAAGGTCCGGCGCATGGAAGCGCTGGCGCGGGAAATCTGCCGCCAGCTGGAGGCCCAGGGCCGGCTGAGCGAGGAGGAACGAGCCCAGTCGCTGCGCGCCATTTTTCTTTCGAAGTGCGATCTGACCACCCAGATGGTGGGTGAGTTTCCCGAACTCCAGGGCGTTGTGGGCGGCCTCTATGCGCGGGCCCAGGGCGAGCCGGAGGCGGTTGCCGACGCCATCTACGACCATTACAAGCCTCAAAACGTGGAAGACGCCTGCCCCCGCAGCGCCGTGGGGGCCGTGGTGTCGCTGGCCGATAAGCTGGACAGCCTGGTGGCGGGCTTTGCGGCCGGGCTGGAGCCGACCGGGTCGAGCGACCCGTTTGGTTTGCGCCGGGCCGGCAATGGAATCATCAAGGTTGCGGTGGAGGCCTTACCCGAATTGGATCTGCTGGCTTTGCTGCGGGCCGCTTGCGCGATGGACTTGGGCCTGCCGCAGACCGAGAATGCCCCGGAGCGGCTGGCGGAATTTCTGCGCGAGCGCACGGAGTATTACCTGCAGTCGGTTGGCGGGCTCCGGTACGATACCGTGCGGGCGGTGGTCCACGGCCTGCTGGGATGGTCACGAGCGGCGGCGGCGCTGGAACGGGGCAGGGCGCTCGAGCAGGTTCGCGATACCGAAGACTTTACGGCCCTGGCGGCGGCGGCCAAGCGCACGCGCAACATTCTGGAAAAGTCGGCCAGGCAGGAGGACTTTGGAAGCGAGGCGCAGGTGGATGCCGGGCTTTTGAAGGCTCCCGAGGAGCGCGATCTCTACGAGGCTTATCAGGCTGCGCGAGAAGCGGCCGAGGGCTTTGAGGCGAAGCTCGACTATGGGGCCGCTTTACGGCGGCTTGCCGATCTGCGCCCGGTGGTCGACCGTTTTTTTGACAAGGTACTGGTGATGGACCAGGACCTTGCGGTGCGGGCCAACCGCCTCCGCCTGCTGGCGGAGCTGCGGCGGACGGCCTTCGCCCGCTTTGCGGATTTATCTCAAATTGAAAGTAATGCTTCAAGTTCTGTCGGCGCGCCGACATCGGGCTCGGCAAAGCCCGGAACCTAGGGATAGCCATCCAGGTGCCGGTGGCCGCAAGCTTCAATCAGCATCGAGCTTGCGGCGCAGTTAGGGCCGCTTACGGATACCCAAGGACAAGGAGAGTACTCAATATGGAAAAGTACGTTTATTTCTTCGGTGATGGAAAAGCCGACGGCCACGGGACCATGAAGGGCGTCCTGGGCGGCAAGGGAGCCGGTTTGGCGGAGATGACCAATGCCGGCCTGCCGGTCCCTCCGGGATTTACGATTGGGACCGCGGCTTGTCTGGCTTATTTTGATAATGGCAATCGTTTGCCGGATGCGGTGAAATCTCAAACCCATGAAGCGCTTGAGAGGCTGGAAGCTCTTCTCAATCAGAAGCTTGGCAATTCCGAAAATCCTCTGCTGGTTTCGGTTCGCTCCGGCGCCAAGTTTTCAATGCCCGGAATGATGGATACCATCCTGAATTTGGGGATGAACGACACCTCCGTAAAGGCCGTGGCTCGCAAGACGGACAATGAGCGGTTTGCTTATGACAGCTACCGGCGGTTCATTCAGATGTTCGGCAACGTGGTGCTCGAAATGTCCAAGGATGACTTTGAAGACATCCTGACCGCCCAGAAGAAGAAGCGCCGCACCAAGCTCGATACGGATCTTACCGCCGATGATTTCAAGCAGGTGATCGAGGGCTATAAAAAGATCATTCGAAAGAAGACCGGGAAGAGCTTCCCGCAGGATCCCCTCTCGCAGCTCAAAATGGCGATTGAGGCCGTCTTCCGGTCCTGGCACAACCCGCGCGCCATGACTTACCGCCGCATGAATAGAATTCCTGATAACCTCGGGACGGGCGTGAACGTCCAGACCATGGTCTTTGGCAACA
>CAYWMN010000177.1:0-7913 GCA_964459065.1 uncultured Acidobacteriota bacterium
TTGATAAGCCTCCAGCCATGGCGATAGCATCGATCAGCGTCCGCGGGCCGGTGATCTGGTACATCCCGGGCTTTTCGACCGCACCGATCACGGAGATGGGCTGCGCATGAAACTGTTCAACAAAGACGCTTACCTGGGGATTTTGAAGGTAGGTTTTTGCGTAGGCCTTCTCGAGTTTTTTTCGCAACTGATGAGGCGTCAGTCCTTCGGCGACCAGGCGTCCCAGCAGGGGCACGGAAATCGTCCCATTGTTTGAAACGCGTACAGTTTCATCCAGATCCGCTACGTCGAATACTTTTATGCTTATGACGTCTTCCGGTCCGATGTGATAGTCATCGCCGAAGCTGGAATCAGCGGGAAGTTGGAGTTTGCTTTTGCTCTGTGAAACGGTTGCCGGAGCGGCTGGAGTGGCCGAAGCTTCCGCAGGGGCGGCGTCTTGGGCGTGCAGCGCCTGGGCGCCTCCGAGGATTAGCGCCAAGGCGACAGCCATGGTAACATTCCGGATCGCCTTGAACTCCTGCCCCAACTTTAACCTCTCGCCAAGCCCGTGGACCCGGGCCATCCGCCCTCTCGTATTTCTCTTCTTCCGCGCCTGAGCTATGGTTGCATTCAACGCCATTCCAGCCTATCAGACGCGATTTTGGGATGTCAATTAAGATGTGCTGCCGGCAAGACGGTGGTCGCACCTTGCAGCCGTTGCAGAAGCTGCCGATCGCTTGAGAATTCTTGAAACGGCTATTCGCAGAGTTTAAAACCTTGCGGGAAAACCGGCAGAGTGAAAGTCTCCACGAAGGCAGGCGGGGACTGTTCATGACTTCTCTCAACGGTACTCCGAACCTTTATCGATCGGTTAACTCACATTGAAAGAAGGCTTCTGCCTGGGTGAGTTCACGGCACCGGCTCCGGCGCTTCCCGTCCTCCAAGAAGAAATCGCTTCAAAAGGTGTTTCATAACTCTTGCCCTGGGAGTAGAATGAGGGCGTTAGTGGATTGAGGGTGGTCCTCGCTCTCGCGGCATGGCCGATATTTCAGTGGAAACCTTTCCATGTCCCAAGACGTAGTAACATTTAGTTGACTCGTTGAAGACGGTCGTGCGCGTGCTTTCATCGACGAAGGGATTTTGCGGTCAACACTTTTAGTTTCAAAGTCATGGAACCTTCCTAATCGAAAAGGTCTTGAGGGGGATGAGTCAAACGACGGAAATCAAAACAGGTCAAGTTGCCCGGCCGGAGACTGAGGGCTTCGGCTTTAGCGGGCCAGTCCGCCTTCCTTCCAGAGGAACTCCGGACAGGCGTAACCGGGCATTGTTGCTGATCCTGGGGGCGCTGGCTCTGGTTGGCTTGGCCATCGGAGGAATTTGGTGGTCCCGCCAAGGGTTGGTTACTGCCCAGACAGGGAAGGTTCTTCGCCAGAACATAACGTCCATTGTTACCGCCTCAGGGGAAATCAAGCCTCCTCCCAACATGTTTGCAACTGTGAACGCCAACTCTTTTGGCAAAGTCACGGAAATCCTTGTTCAAGAAGGCCAGCACGTTAAAAAAGGGCAGCTCCTTCTCCGAACCGAGGATATCCAACAGGAAGCTGATGTGCGCGCGCAGGAGGCAGCCTTAAGCTCCGCCCGCGCCGATACGCAGGTTTCCGAGGCGGCTGTTCGGTCGGCTTCCGCAAACCTGCTGACCGCCAAAGCCAGTCTTGCCCAGGCCCAGGCGCGCTATCAGCAGGCCAAGGATGATTTCAACCGCGCCCAGCAGATGATGAAAGAGGAGTTGATCGCCCGCCAGGTCTTTGATCAAGACCTCAGCAACTTCCAGGTGGCTCAAGCCGGCGTTGACTCCGCCAAGGCGCAAGTGATCCAGGCTCAGGCCCAGTTGGCCCAGGCGAATTACAACCAGCGCAGGTCAAAAGCGCGCGTCCTTCAAGCTGCAGCGCAACTGGTGGGAACCAAGGATGCACGGAACAAAACGATCTACACTTCGCCCTTTGACGGGGTCATTACTTCCTTGCCGGTCCATGTGGGCGAGAACGTGGTTCCGGGAATTCAAAATCAGCCCGGGAGTGTGCTTTTCCAGGTTTCGGACCTGTCGGTGATCACTGCCGATGTTGCCGTGGATGAAACGGATATCATCAGCGTCGAACTCAACCAGCCCGCCACGGTAACGATCGACGCGATTCCCGGGAAGAGCTTCAAGGGACGAGTAACCCAAATTGGAATGAGCGCCATCAATCCCACGACGGGTGCGATGAGCAGTAGCCAAACCTCCGCCGGCACGGGCGAAGCAAAGGACTTTCAGGTCGCTGTTACTCTGGATAACCCTCCTCCCGGACTGAGGCCGGGCCTTTCGGCCACGGCGAAAATTATTACGGCGACTCGCCACGATGCGGTTACGATTCCGATTCAGGCTCTGACCGTCCGCAGCCGGCAGGAACTTGAAGCGGCGAACAAGAACGCTCCGGGATCGGACGCCGGGACGGCTGCTCAGCAAGCCAGGCAAAAAGAAGAACTCCAAGGTGTGTTCGTGGTTCGAGACGGACGGGCGACTTTTGTCCCAGTCAAAACGGGAATTATGGGAACGACCCATGTTGAGGTGCTCAGCGGACTTCACCCCGGGGAGCAAATCATCACGGGCAGCTATCAGGTGCTGCGGACTCTAAAAAACGGCGCCCGCATCAAAGTTGACAACCAGGCTTCGCTCCTGGGCCCGCCCTCATCGTGAGGATCGGGGTCGGAAGGGGTTGTGCTCAGAAAGCGGCGCCTCCGGCCCTAGTGATTTCTTGATCATGGAATCCCAAACATTGCCTTCACAACCTTTTGGAAATATGAGTCCGCCGGACAACGTGGTCATCCGCGCCCGCGACCTGTGGAAGATCTATGATATGGGGACTGTTAAAGTCGACGCCTTGTGCGGCGTTTCATTCTCCATTCGCCGGGGGGAATACGTTGCGATTATGGGGCCTTCGGGTTCGGGCAAATCCACGCTGATGAACCTCATTGGGTGCTTGGACACGCCAACCCACGGCGAGTATTGGTTGGGAGGGCAACTGGTCAGCCAGCTGACGGATGACGAACTGGCTCATATCCGAAACAAGGAGATTGGCTTTGTGTTTCAAACCTTCAACCTCCTGCCGCGCGCGACCGCCCTTCATAACGTCGAGCTTCCTTTAATTTACGGTGGAATAGCGCCTGAAGAGCGCCTGAAACGGGCGGAAGAAACTTTGCGCCTGGTTGAACTGGGTGACCGGATCCAGCATCGGCCCAATGAGCTTTCCGGCGGCCAACGGCAGCGGGTTGCTATCGCGCGGGCGCTGGCCAATCGTCCTTCGATTCTCCTGGCGGATGAGCCGACGGGGAATCTGGATTCCACCACCGGCGCCGAAATCATGAGTTTATTCGACCGCCTTCACCAATCCGGCAACACCATCATTCTCGTTACCCATGAGCACGATATCGCTGCCCGCGCGCATCGCATCATTCACATTCGAGATGGCAGGGTGGACCGCGATGAGCCGCTGGAATAGCCTCGGCTTTCCGGCCTGCCGTTAGCGCCTCTTAGGAAGTTCCCCGGCCCGGCCGGGGGAGACGGACTGTGTAGGAGTGAAGAGTTTGACCTCTGGACCAGCACCAGCACCCCGTCCGGCCGGCGGGAAACGGGAACTGTACAATACCTGGGCTTCCACGCGCGAAGCCTTCTGGATCGCCCTTGAGGCGTTGTACGCGCACAAGCTCCGTTCGTTCCTCACCTTGCTGGGCGTGGTTATTGCCACGGCCACCTTGATTGTTGTGATGTCCGTCATCAACGGCATGAACCTTTACATCGCAAGCCACATCGCGAATCTGGGCGCCAACACTTTTGTCTTGAGCCAGTTTGAATGGGCGCAGGGGCATAACGCCTGGGTCAGAGCACGGCGGCGGAATAAGCCCATCCGCATTGAAGATTACCAGTTCCTGAAAGCAAACCTTGAAGGCTATAAAGCGATGGGCGCGACGGCCGGAGCCTCCGGCAAGACCGTAAAATTTGGGCGCCAGGTTTTGTACGATGCTTCCCTGAGTGGCGTAACACCCAGCATGATTGATATCGGGCGGCAACAAGTGGAACTGGGCCGCTACATCACGGAGCCGGATTATCTGCATGCCGCCCTGGTTTGTTTTATCGGGCAGGATCTGGTGGACAAATTTTTCCCGGGCGTTGACCCGCTGGGCAAGGAGATCCTGGTCGGCGGCCGCGTCTTTCGGGTGGTCGGCGTGGCACGCCGCATCGGCACGACTTTTGGAATCAGCCAGGACAACTTTGTTCAAATTCCCCTGACCACCTTCCAAAAAACCTTTGTCGCCCGGCCGTCCATCAGCGTGAGCGTTCAGGCCTGGGCCGCGGCGCAGATGGCGCCTCTTCAGGACGAGGTGCGAACCCTGATGCGGGTGCGCCGCCATTTGACGTACACGGAAAAGGATACCTTCGGCATCAACGCTTCTGAAGCCATCATGGGCCTCTGGCAACGCCTGACCGGTTCGATCTTTGCCGTCACCATCGGCGTGGTGGCGGTGTTCATGGTGGTCGGCGGAATCGTGATTATGAATATCATGCTGGCCAGCGTTACCGAGCGAACGCATGAAATCGGAATTCGCAAATCACTCGGAGCCCGCCGGCGTGACATCCTGACTCAGTTCATTATTGAGTCTGCGGTGATGGCGATTGCCGGAGGATTGATCGGCGTCCTGTTTGCCGTCTTGATTGCTCAGGTTGTCCAAAGGACCTTCGCGGTGGCCGTGCCCTTGAACGGAGTGTTTTGGGGCTTGGCGCTCTCGGCGGCGGTTGGCTTATTTTTCGGCATCTACCCTGCCAATCAAGCTGCCAAGCTGGAACCGATTGAAGCTCTTCGGATGGAAAGCTAATCGTGCCAAAGAATCTTCACAATCTCCGCGAAAACCTTTGGCTGGCGCTCGATACGCTCCGCACTCATAAGTTCCGCTCGTTCCTCACCATCCTCGGAGTGTTGATCGGGACCGCGACCGTAATCGGCGTGGCCTCGATTATTACCGGGCTCAATACGCAGCTTGTTCAGGCGGCTGAGGACTACGGCACGCGGACCATTTTTGTTTACAAGTTCCAGGCGGGCATCCGATTCCGCCTGACGCGGGAAGAGCGCATGCGGAAACCTCTTTCGTACGAAGACGCCGCCGCCATAAAAAACGATTGCCCTTCCGTGGAAACGGTGGGGGTCGAAATGTCGCGGTGGGGTGCGCCAATCATTACCAAATACAATGGGCAGGAGATGTATGACGCCGGTTTGACAGGCGCTACCGCAGACGATTTCCGTGTGAATGGCGCCGAGTTTGCCGGTGGCCGTCCTTACACCGAATTTGAAGACACTCACCGGCGCAACGTGGCGGTCATTGGCGCGGACGTCGTCAAAATGTTTTTCCAGGGCGGGAATCCCATCGGTAAAACGATTACCGTGGACGGGAATCCGTTCCGGATTATCGGAGCTCTGCAGAAGCGGAAACAGGTCTTGGGGGATAATGGCGCCGACCGAACCATCTACATTCCCTATTGGACCTACCGGAAGATCTACACGCAAAACAAGGAGAACTTTATCCTGGCCATGGCCTATCCGGGAAAAATGAATCAGGCCATGGATGAGATTACGGGTGTCCTGCGCAGGATGCGCCACGTCAAACCTTCCCAGCCCAACAATTTTGGCTTGGCGACCGCGGACTCCATCATCCGCGAGTTTCATCAGATCACTGGGACGGTTGCCCTGGTGCTGATCGTTCTTTCCTCCATCGGCCTGCTGGTGGGTGGGATCGGCGTGATGAATATCATGCTGGTTTCGGTGACGGAGCGGACGCGTGAAATCGGCGTGCGCAAGGCCGTTGGAGCACGCCGCCAGGACATTACCTGGCAGTTTCTGCTGGAGGCCATGACGTTGACTGGAGCGGGCGGCCTGCTGGGCATCCTGGTGGGTTACTTGCTCAGTTTTATCGTGCGCCAACTGGTGCCGAGCCTGCCGTCCTCGGTGCCTCTCTGGTCTGTTTTCGTGGGCTTCCTGGTTTCCATCAGCATCGGACTCTTTTTTGGCATGTGGCCCGCCATGAAAGCTTCCCGCCTGGACCCTATTGTCGCTCTGCGCCACGAATAACCCCGTCGCAAGCCTGCAAGGAAGTTTCGCTCCGGCGCCAGGTGCAAGCTGCAACCCCTATCCGAACAGCGCCTTCAGGTTTTCAGTGTAAGGCTCGCGCGCCACGCCGCGTTCCGTGATGATGGCGGTCACGTACCGGTGCGGTGTGACGTCGAAAGCCGGATGCCGGGCCTCGACGTTTTCCGGGGCCGTCGGGATGCCGCACCAATGGGTGACCTCTTGCGGTGAACGCTCCTCAATGGGAATTTCATCGCCGGAAGAGATATCCAGGTCAAGGGTTGAGAGCGGAGCAGCCACATAAAACGGAATCTGGTTTTCGTGCGCCAGCACGGCCACTGAATAAGTGCCGATCTTATTGGCCACATCGCCGTTGCTGGCAATGCGGTCGGCGCCCACAATCACGGCCTGGATTTTGGACTGCTGCATGAAATGTCCGGCCATGTTATCGGTAATGACCGTGACGGGAATGTTGTCCTTGGCAAGTTCCCAGGCGGTGAGCCGCGCCCCCTGCAAAAAGGGCCGCGTTTCATCAGCAAACACCGCGATTTTTTTTCCGTCTGCTACCGCGGCGCGAATCACCCCGAGCGCCGTTCCGTAACCTCCGGTGGCCAGAGCTCCGGCGTTGCAGTGCGTCAGCACCATCGCGCCATCCTGCAGCAGCGCTGCGCCGTGCCTGCCCATCGCCTCATTGATGGCAATATCTTCGGCCAGGATTCGCTGCGCCTCTTCCTCAAGCCGCGCGCGCGCCTGGGCGATCTTTTCAGCTTCTGAACCGGATCCCGCCAGGACGTTTTCAAACGTTTCCCGCATGCGCTTGACCGCCCAAAACAGGTTGACGGCCGTGGGCCGGGTTTTTGAGATAACGTCGGCGATCGTTTCAAAATCTCTGCGGAGGTCGGGGACGGTTTCGGCACTGCTCTTTTTGACTCCCAGCGCCACGCCCATGGCCGCCGCCACCCCAATGGCCGGAGCGCCCCGAATCACCATGGAGCGTATCGCTTCCGCAACTTCCCGGAAGTCATGATAAGTGCGGTAAATCTCTTCGCTCGGCAGGAGCGTCTGGTCGATCATCCGCACACTGTCGCCGGTCCATTCGATTGTCTTGAACATGCAGCTCCTTCTCTGAAAAGGGGTTTTCAGGCTTGCCCGAAACCCGCATTATAGCCGAATCTGATGATGATCACTATGCGCTGTTGAGGACAACGTATGCCGAGGATGATTGCGCTATCCATTCGGGACGCGAATCCGGGAAGCGGCGTGCTAGGATTTCTTCACAGGGGCAACAATTTTTTGAACCCGCGCATTGACCAAGAAAGGAGTGTGTTATGGATTCCGAGGGTATTCGCATTGTAGTCATCAACGGCAGCGTGCGGCCTGCGAATTACACCGCGATGGCATCGGCGCTGGTGGTTGACGAGCTCAGGCAGGAAAGCGGCGTTTCGGTGGAAACTATCGACCCCGGTTCGCTTCACTTGCCGCTTCCCGGCACGGACCCGGCGGCGCCGGGAACGCAACTGCTTCAGCAGAAGGTCGCGGCGGCTACCGGAGTGGTTCTCGCGACTCCGGAGTATCATGGCAGCTTCAGCAGCGTGATGAAGCTCGTCATTGAGAATTTAGGCTTCCCATCCGTGCTGGCGGGCAAGCCGGTCACTTTGCTGGGTGTTGCCGCGGGCTCGATCGGGGCGATCAAGTCGCTCGAACATCTCCGGGGCGTCATTTCGCATGTAGGAGCTATCGCCCTGCCGTTGCCGATCTCGGTTCCCAATGTTCAAAAAGTCT
>CAYWMN010000178.1:0-7886 GCA_964459065.1 uncultured Acidobacteriota bacterium
GATGGACATCAACAGCGAGCCCGCTCGCCAGAACAAGTCAGTGGGCGGTTATATTCAGGACGATATCCGATTGACGCCCAGGCTGACGATTAACGCAGGTCTGCGTTATGACTGGTTTGGACCCATGACGGACCGGTATAACGCCATGACCGGCATCTTTGACACCACCGCTACGAATCCACTTGCGAGTGACGTAGCAAGCGCTGCCGGCGCTTCCAATTGCCCGGCCTGTGGGAACCTGCTGGGCGGTCTGACATTCCCCGGAGTCAATGGGGCTTCACGTTCACCTTATTCAACATCGGAGACGGACTTTGGGCCGCGGCTCGGGGCTGCCTATATGCTGAACAATCGAACAGTTATCCGGGCCGGATGGGGGCTGTTCTACCAAGGGTACGTGTATGATCCCGGCTCAGCCGGCTTCAGCCAACAGACCAACTCTGTAGCCTTCACTCCGGACTATATACCCGAAAACCTCATCGACAATCCTTTCCCGAACGGTTTGATTCAGCCAACAGGATCGTCACTTGGACTGATGACGAACATCGGCACCAGCGTTTCATTTATTGACCCAAACGCCCGGATGCCGAGGGCTCAGCAGTTCAGCTTCAACATCCAGCGGGAGATTACCCCAAGCATGATCCTAACGGTGGGATACAACTACAACGGGGTCTCTCGGGTCTCGGTCAGCCGCGATCTGAACTATCTTACGGCGGCTGAAATGGCTCAAGGGTCATCGTACCTGAACCAGGTGGTGACCAATCCCTTCGCAGGCCTCGCCCCTGGCTACTCCCTGAACGATCCGACGATCGGCCTCAGTCGATTGCTTGTCGCTTATCCCCAATTTACCGGCGTTACGGAGAAGGATATGCCGATTGGCAGCTCCTCCTACAACGCTCTGCTGGTGCAACTCAATAAACACTTCAGCCACGGCCTCAGCTTCAGCGTGGCTTACACGTATTCAAAGCATATGGGGCGTTACTTCTATCAGAACGCCTATGACACTAATCTTGAAAAGACGATCGACCCGTTCGATTTACCCCAGATGCTTTTCCTCAATGGGGTATGGCACCTTCCGGTCGGGCACGGCTTGGCCTTCGGTTCCCATATGCCGGGTTTGTTGGACCAAGTTGTCGGTGGGTGGCAATTCAACTGGGCGATTCGCGTTCAATCAGGTATTCCATGGCGGTTTGCCACCGATACCATTCCCCTGTCGGGCGTGAATCCCAAAGCTCCAAATCAGAATCTGAACCAGTGGGTAAACCCGGCTGCCTTCGCTTTGCAGACCAATCCTTACGCGCCGGTGACTTGGAACATATACAATACGCACGTCCGGGCACCGTCCATCCACGATTTCAACCTGGGCTTGTTCAAAAACTTCAACATTACCGAACGCGTAAAGTTTACGCTAATGGCGAACTTTATCAACGCCTTCAACACCCCACAATTTTGGGATCCGTTTGGTAACGGCAGCATATCGAGCCTGTCTTTCGGAAAAGTTGCGGGATACCATAGCCAAACCAACCTGCCTCGCAATATTCAGTTGGCGGGTCGGATCACCTTCTAGCCGTTTATTCAAATGCAGGCGGCGCAAGTGAGGAATTCCTGACTTGCGCCGCACCGATCAACAAAGGAAGCTTCAACGGCCAGCGGAGCGGCGGGCATCATTCACGCCTCTCGCTGGCCGTTTGTTTTTAATGGATGCTGAGCGGCGCTGAAACTCCGTGCTACAGGAAGGTGAATGGCGGGGCAAGCCCGCCGGTACGCCCACGGCCAATGGTGGCATAAAGCCGCCGCTACGTCCCCCTCACCCGGCCGCGGTGCGCGGCCACCCTCTCCCCAAGTGAGAGGGCTGGGAGTGGGAGTCGTGGCGCAGGGCCGGACGGCTGGCGCAAAACAAAAGAAATGGAAAAGCCGCAGGGCCCCAGAGCGGGCCCTGCGCTACAAAAGCATGTTTCACAGCAGGTGCAGGGTGACGGTGGACGTTTGCTTGCCGAGCAGGTCGGTGGCGCGGATGTGCCAGGTGCCCGGAGGGTCGTTGTGGGCGAAGGCGAGCGTGACGGGTGTGGCTTCGGCGCTGGCAATGACGGTTTGGGCGAGCCAGTCGGCTTGCTTGCCTGAAGGATCAATGACGCGAATCATGACGGGGTGCTTGCCTCTGGCACCTGGAACCGAGACCTGCGCTTTGACGGCAGAGCCACGCCGGACCGAATCCGGCAGCGCGACGCGGGGCGCGTCGGCGGGCGCGGGCAGCAACGCAAAGAAACTGGCACGGCCGGGGCGCAGCGTGGTCGAAAGCTCGCGGGTTTCGCGGACGTCCGATGCAGCTTTCAGGTCGCTCACAAAGCGCGACTGCGGCAGGCTGACTTTGACCTCGCCCTCGTAGTCGCCCAGCAGAGAGACAAGCTCGATCCCGCCATTCGTCCAGCGAGTGAGCTCGACGCCGGTGAGCGGGCTGCCGTCCGGGCAGGTGGCGCGCAGGGAGGGTTCGACGCCCGAGGCGGCCAGCAGTTCCGTCGCCAGCCCGTCCGCGGGCGCTTTGAACATGGGGAAGTTGAGCAGCACCGCGCGGCCCTTGCCGAACTTGTTGACGATGCAGACGGGCGACTTTAAGCCGGCCCAATAGTGAACCCAGAAGGCCTGGCCGTACGCTTTGCCCGTGGTGAGTTCGACGGTGGGATCGACCTTCATCGGCGGGAACGGGTGGCGGCCGTGCCAGTCGCCCCATTCCATTTTGATCTTGCGATGGTCGAGTTCGCCCTCGACGCGCATGCGGTCGATCTTGAGCGCGTCGCGTTTGCCGTTGCGCCGGATGCCGAAGACGTCATCGAGCAGACCTTTTTCAAGCGGCTTGCAATGGCCGTCGTATAGGGCGGGACGCACGTCGGCGATTAGGGTGCCGCCGTTGCGGACAAAATCGCGGATAACTTCCGCTTCCTGCGGGCCCAGGGCGAGCGTCATCGGAAGCAGCATCACGCGGTAGCGCGAGGCGTCAAATTCACCCAGTCGCATCATGCGGTCGGTCACGTATCCGAATTCGACGCCGGCGTTGTGAAGCAGCTTTTGCCAGACGTCGTGAGTGCGATTGTAGTCGCCGTAAGTCCGATTGCCGTCGAAGTGGGAGATTTGGGTGGAGGGCATGGAGTACAGGATGACAACGCCGTCTTCATGGATGGGGCACTGCATCAGCAGATCGCCCAACCCGTCGCGAACCACCTGCGTATCCCGCACCAGCTCTTGCACGGCGGGGAAGGGCACAAAGCTCGGCGTGAGATAACCGTGCCACTGGCCGACGTTGTCCCAGCGCCACCACTGCACGGTGTTCATGCCGTCGGTGACCTGTGACCAGTAGCGGTTGAGCAGGCCCTCCGCATCGTGAACGTAGCCCATCCAGTTTCCCCGCGCCAGACGGCGCGGCGCGACGGATCGGATCACTTCATTTCCGGGGCCGGGATAGGGATCGAAATAATCCATCTCGCGAATCATCAGGTCAAGATCGCCGCCATAACGGGTGCGCGTCACCATGCGCATGGTGCCGAAATTGTCGGTTCCCTCAAAGCCCGTCCAGGCCTGCGGATCAAGCTTTCGGAAGGCCTGCTGGAACTGCTTGCACCAGTCGATGTAGGTCTGGTCCTGGAAGGCCTGGCGGTCGTACCAGCGCGCGTAGTTCGAAGCCTGGAGCGCCCGCAGTTCATTGTTGATCTCGGAGAACTTGATCTGCCGGGCGTGCGCCGCGGCCTTCACGCCGGTCTTGTCAGTCCGTTGCAATTGCAGCCACTCCGAGAAATACTCTTTGAACCACTTCGGCGCATCGGGCGAGGGAAGTTCGCCTTCCGAGAGAAGCTCGATGTCTTCAAAGGCGGCATAGTGCGAGTTCCATTCGCGATTGAGAGAAGCAATGTCGCCGTAAATTCGCTTCAGGTACTGCCGGTAGGCGCGCAGGCAATCCGGGCTGAGGCAGGAAGCGTGAACCGCGTTCTCGTCGCCCAGGTCGTAGGCAAACACGCCGAGTTCGCGCGCCTGGTGCGAGCGGTCAACAACCTTGCGGATCGACTCCTGCATCGCCTGCCGGTCATGCACGCAGCCGCTTTTGAGGAAGCCGGTCTTGGGGTCCAGCATGGAGGTGACGGTGCTGCCGTTGCCGCGAAAACTGGTGGCGTAGGGAAGGTAAGACAAGTCATACTGCGCCAGCTCGAGCGGCGGCGGACCTCCTTGCAGGATGGCCGTGACTCCGTTCAGAGCCAGACTTTCCGTACCGTAGGGCGCGAGATCGCCTGACGGGACTCCCCACATGACAAAGTTGAACTGATCGCGGTGGCGCTGGGTGACGCGCAGATACGCGTAGGCCGCGGAAACTTCGTCTTGGCCCTCCAGGAGCACGGCTTCCACGCGCAGCAGCATCGGCATCCAGGGTTCGATCTTGAAAGTGAAAGGCACGGCGCTGGAGCGAGCGGCGGATTCCTGCTGAGCAAGGATGCGGCCGCGCCGGTCAACCAGGCGCACGCTTACGCGGTCGCGCAGGCCGGCCTTACCTGCAAGCTGAGCGTGCCCCGTGACGGCTTCACCGATTTCCGCCCAGCTCTTTTTTAAAACCACGGACTCGACTCGCCGGCGGGATTCCACGTGAAATTCTGCAGTCGCCCAGTTTTCAATGCGCCCGCCGTTGCGCGCAAAAGCATCGACGTGATAGGCGCCCGCGCGCACTCGGGGAAGCGTGACCTCGACTGAACCTTTGCCGGAAGCTTTCACGGTTTGCAGGTCGCGCCGGTCGCCATCCCAGCGGCGCAGGACGGCGGTTATTTCGGCGCCTTCAGGCATGCCGGACCACGCGAGCTTTGCCGCCTTGGCGGGCAGGGCAGAGCGTTCGGCCACCTGCGGGTGCACGTCGATGCGAAGCCCCGACGTCGGCTGGCGCTTTGCCGCCCACAACAATGCCCGGCCCTGGACCTGCATCTGGTAATCGAACTCGGTTTCCCAGCCGAGCTGGAAGTGGAGCTTTGGGCGGCTGGGCAACAGGACCAATCGGCCCTGGCCCACGGCATAGCACTTGCCATGGGCGGGCTCCGGCGCCGGCGGCGTGATCAGCTTGGCGTCCTCGAACGGCGGAGTATCATTCGCGCCCACCATTACGAGTCCCGCGCCCTCGGACACCTTTTGATGAATCCTGTCGCGAATCTCAGGTGCTAGCGCCCCGAGCTTGACCTCGTTGAAGAAAAGGACGTCCTGGGATTCATCGAGCAGGCTCAGCGCGCGTTTGGTGCCGGCATGAGGATCGCCGCCATACCAGTCGGGACTGCCGTCGCCCACCAGGCCCGCGCCCCGCTCGAAGTAGACGGCCTGGGCCTTCAGGTCAAAGCGCTCGAGCAGTTCAATGATCTCGCGGGTGTAGGTGCTGTTCGCGTACCACAGGGTAAAAAACAGTGCCGAAACCGTCCCCCGGGCGTAAGGCTTTGCCCACGCCGTGTGAGGCGTGAGGAAATCCATCGAGAGGGCGTGTTCGTCCTCAAGGCCATTCGTTACCTTTTTTGTCTTCTTGGGCGCGCAGCCACTGGAATCTGGGAATGCGCGGGGCCGGAGCGCGTCGGCCAGGAAATCAAATTTTACTCCCAGCGCGCCCGCCGGGATTTGCAGGAATGTTCGCCGCTTCATGTGCCCTCCGTTTCGTCCTGACGAGTGTACGACTTCTCCGGGGATGGCCGCAAAAAAAATTTGAAACATTCGGGTGCCTGCCCTCAGAGGTTCGGATGTTGGTCGCATCAAGACTTGTGTACCGCGCCCGAGGCCTGAAAACCGGGTTCGCGCGCGGGCTTGCCAATGTTAAGATGATGATTTCCAGGCTGACCCAAAGAAGGAATCCATGATGAACCGACGTGATCTGCTGAAGCTGACTGTGGCGGGCGCATTCTATCCCGCGCTGGCCCGAGCCCAGGGGCGGATGCCGGTGATCGCCCATCCGGATAGAACGTCGCTGCCGGCCACCTACATCATCGACTACGCCACCAATCACCTGCACGATCCCGCGTTTGTGCCCAAGGTGGCCGAAGCGCCTCCCGAGATGCTGCACCTGGGCCACGACGTGCCTTTCACCGCCCACTGGGGGCCGCGGGCGCTGCCTTTGCCCGTCAAAGACAAAGCGCGTTATCAGCTGTTGAGCCCGCAGGCGACGCGCGCCCGCATCGGGAGCATTAAGACGATGGTGCGCCGGCTGCACGCGGCCAGGGTGCAAATTATCTTTCCTTACATCAACAGCCAGCAGATGGGCGGAGACATCCAGAAGCGTTTGGGTTTCTGGAAGTTTTACGATCACTGGGATGATTACCTTTCTTTCGGCCTGCCGCCCCGGCCGAAAGCCGACCCGACCGATTGGCTGCAGCGCGACCCGCACGGGCGCATCCTTTTTAACAATCCCGCCGCTTATCCCGGCTACGCTCCGCAATTCTTTTACTCGCCCTGTCCGAACAACGCCTATTGGCGCACCTGGCTGCGCTTTGTGGTGCATTCCATCGCGCAGGTTGGTTATGACGGCGTGTTCGTGGATGACAACATCATCCACTGTTACTGCCGCTTCTGCCAGGCGGGCTTCAAGCGCTATCTTCGTTTGCGCTACACGCCCAGCCAAATGCGCGCGGGCTTTGGGACGGACGACGTTGACAAAATCAAGCTGTGCGCCCAGGGAGACAAAACCGCCTGGGCCATGGACCAGCCGTCGTTTGTGGATTACCTGGTGACGCTCTACGGGCGCAAAGAACTGGAGAAGCGATTCAAGATTCCCAACCTCGACCCCGCCAACCTGGACCGGATCGGCTACAACTTCCTGGACTGGCGTGCGCGAGAGTTTATTGCCTCGAGCATGGAAAAATTCTCGCCGGAGCAGCGCCGGCGGCGGTTCGGCACCGAGGACCTGAACCGGATCGGCATCGAGCGGCCCGAAGACCATCTGCGATGGTACGAGACGCAGCGCTTCTGGGCCTGGAGCATCGGAGACCTGCTGGTGGATTTGCGCCGCGCCGCACGGCCCATCAATCCGCATTTTGTGTTTGTTCCCAACTGGGGCTCCATCCAGACTCCGCACGCGGTGGAAGGCCGGCGGCGGCAAGGCAAAAACGTCGCCGAATGGGTGCGCGGGGCCGGCTACGTGATGTTTGAAGAAAACTACAAGCATGGCTTCCCGGGCCGGGCGCCTTCGAGCGGCTTTACGGTTCACGATATCCAATACAAATTCGCGCTGGCGAACGGCGTGCGTCCCGTGGTTCTGTTCGGCGGCCCGCACGGCCGCGCACGGGTGGAACTGGCCCACGCGGAAGCAGCGTCGGGCGGGGGCGGCAGCTACGTCCAGATGTTTTACCAGTACCCGGAGGTGCGCCGCGCTTTCCGCCGCTTCTATGAGCGCCGGCCTGATCTGTTTACCGGCTACCAGCCGGTGGCGCAGGTTGCCCTGGCCTATTTCTTTAACCAGACCCACATGGGGAGCCTTGACTATCTGCGCGAGCTTTACTCCATCCATTCCATCCTGGCGGCGAAACACGTCCTGTACGACTTCCTAACCGAGGAGACTCTGGATCGGCTGGAGCGCTACAGCGTCTTGATCCTGCCGTCGGTGATTTATCTCGCCCGGGAGCAGCAGCGGGCTATCGAGAAATGGAAGAGCACGGGCGGCCGTCTGATTGTTCCCGGCTTCCATCCGGACTATTACGGGAACGCCAAGCCGCGCCCCTCGCCGCTGTTTACTCAAGCGCCGTCGGATATCTCGCCGGTCTGCTCCGCTCCCTATCAATGGACCCCACGCAAAGGTCTGCCGGGGTTGCGCGGCTACGTTTACTCAAAACAGGAAGCGCGCCAAGGGCGCGTGACCGTTCACTTGCTCAATTATGATCTGGACACAACCCACG
>CAYWMN010000179.1:0-7878 GCA_964459065.1 uncultured Acidobacteriota bacterium
ACAAAGGCATCCATTATATCTCTGTGGTTACTCAAGTCTACCGGGAAGCTCTCGCGCAAAAACCCGATGATTCCGCGCTCGCCCTGCATTTGGGAACAGCGCTTGCAGCAATGAACGATTGGAGCGGTGCCATCAGCGTTTTCCGGCAGGCGGTCAAAAGCGATCCCCGCTCTGCCGAGGCCCACACAAACCTGGCTGGGGCGCTCGAACGATCCGGCGATCATCAAGGCGCCGCGGCCGCGGCTCAGGCGGCATTGAAGATTACGCCGAACTCCTCCCGGGCGCATTATGTGTTGGGCGTGGCGTGGCTCGGCCAGGGAAAATCCCAGGGCGGGATCAGCGAACTGAAAGAGGCGCTGCTCGGCAAGCCCGATGACTCTGAAGCGCGGCTTGCGCTGGCCAACGCCTTGGGGGCGGAAGGCAATCTCGACGAAGCGATCGGACAATACAAGCAATACTTGCAGTCGCGGCCCAAAGATGTGGATGCGCGGCTGGCTCTTGCGCAGGCACTCAACGCCGGAAAAAACTACGCGGCAGCCGTCCTGCAGTGCGAGCAGGCCGTGCGGATTGCACCCAGCAATCCCGAAGCCCACTATCAGCTTGCATTGAATCTGGAAGCGGTCGGCAAGCGCCAACCGGCCCGGCGGGAATACGAAACCTATCTGCAGCTCGCTCCTCAGGCTCCCAATGCGGCCCAGGCCCGCGAGCGGTTAAAAAAGCTTACCAACCGCGCCAGCCGCAAATAAGCCGAAAAACACAGGTTTCAGCCTGGCGCAAGCCGGTTCTCGTCTAGCTCCGGCCGAGCACCGCTTTGGCGATCGTCTGGAGCTGCATGAAGGAGGTTCCTTCATAGATCTTTCCGATCTTTGAATCGCGCAGGTATTTCTCGACCGGATAATCCTTGGTAAAGCCGTATCCTCCGAAAATCTCAATGGCCTCGGACGCCACGCGCTCGGCCACTTGGGAAGAATAGTACTTGGCCATCGCGGCCTCTTTCAGAAAAGGTTGCCGGGCGTCTTTCAGCCGGGCGGCGTTGTAGGTCAACAGCCGCGCGGCCTCAATTTCGGTCGCCAGGCGGGCAAGCTGAAACTGAACGGCTTGAAATTCCGCGATGGGCTTGCCGAATTGCTTCCGTTCGCGCGCGTAGCCCGCGGCGTGATCGAACGCGCCGCGGGCCACGCCTACCATTTGCGCGCCGATCCCGATCCGCCCCTCGTTGAGCGTTTCGATGGCCACCTTATAACCTTTTCCCACTTCGCCCAGAACGTTCTGCCTGGGCACGCGGCAGTCTTCAAGAATCAGCTCGCAGGTTGAAGAGGCTCGAATGCCGAGTTTGTCTTCTTTCTTCCCGACCGAAAACCCCGGCAAGGACCGCTCCACCAGAAACGCCGTCACGCCTTTGTATCCAAGTTCGCGGTTCACGGTGGCAAACACAATATAGAGCCCGGCTTCCCTGGCGTTGGTGATCCAGAGCTTGCGTCCGTTCAGAATATAGTGGTCGCCGTCTTCGCGCGCCTGGGTTGCAAGTGCGAAAGCGTCGCTGCCCGACCCCGCTTCTGAAAGCGCATAGGCACCCACCGTATCGCGCGCCAAACGCGGCAGGAAGGCGGCTTTCTGAGCTTCCGTTCCCCATCGCTCAATGGCGTTTGACACCAGCGTGTTCTGGACGTCGATCACCACGCCCGCTGAAGCATCAACGCGGGAGAACTCCTCAATCGCCAGAATCGCCATGAAGAACGTGCCGCCGCTTCCACCGTAAGCTTCCGGCACTTCAATCCCCATGAAGCCCTGCTCAAAAAACTGATCGACCAGCTCCGGCTTGAACACGCCTTCGCGGTCCATCTGTGCGACGTGCGGGCCGATCTCTTTCTCGGCAAATTCCCGCGCCGCCGCCCGGAACATCTGCTCTTCTTCACTCATCACGGTTAACGGTTGGCTTGAAGCTGCCGGCGCAGCAATGGGTTCACTCATGTGCCATACCTCCCAAACGACCCTTCATCTTACCACCGGGGAATGATGGTGCAACAAGGGGCTTTGTCGTTGGGCTTTCCCGGCCGTTTGGGCGGGGAGCAAAGTGCTCGAAAGGTTTGAAGGCGTCGCGAAGCGCCTGCTGGTATCGTTCGACGTCGTAGCCGCGCCAGGCCTCCCACAAGGTAAAGGCGCGGAAGCGGTCGTCGGGCAATTTGGAATCGGCGTCGGTGATGATGTACTCGACGTTTTCTCCCGGGCGCAGCTTGACGCCGGAGCGGTCCAGTTGCCGGGCCACGATGGCCGTGGCGGTATCTTTGCGGTAGGCTTCCGGAGCGCGCGTCAGGCGTTTGCTGATGACCAGTTCCTCAATCGCCAGGCCGCCGCCGGCCAGGCGGTCGAGCGCGCGCTCGAAAACCCGGCGGGCTTCTTCAAGCTTGGCGCAGTAGCTTTCAAAATCGCGGGCCTCGGCCAGAATCTCCAGAACATCCTGCTGCATGCGCGCAATGAACGGCGGCGTATCATGCCGGCGGCACTCGAGCCCGCGAACCTTTAACTCGCCTTTTTCCGAGACCGCGAAAAAACGGTTCGGCACCGGAATCTCCGCGTGCTGCCGGGAAGGCAGAAAAACCACGTAGCGGTAAACCGCTTCCAGCTCGAGCGGCAGATTCGTCAGCGCCGCAATCTCCTGCGCGAGACGCTCATAAACGGAAGGTGTGGCGCGCGGCCGCTCGACATAGAGTGAATCAACCAGCGCGTGCAGCACGCGATAGCCCTGCCGCTCCGCGGTTTCCTTGGCCACCAGCAATTTCTCCCGCGCCAGGGCGTTGATGGCTTCATGCGCTTCGATTTTGCCGAACCGCGCGTTTTTGTAGCCGGTGTAGCCAAAGCAGCAGACCAGCAGCCATTTGAGCGCCGAGCGGCGCAGGCCGTAGCTCTCGCGGCGTTCGCTTCCTTCCTTCGTCTCCGGCGGCGGGTTGGGTCTCCGGCTGCTGGTACAGGCGCGGCCGGCCATGCGCTGTTTGTATTCCGCGCGCTTGGCAATCAGCCGCTCCACCACGCGGCTGGTGATTCCGCGACGGCGCCGGCAGATCCGGTAACCCAGTTCCGGAACGCGCGGCGCCTCCGGGCAGCAGCGGCAGTTGACGGTCTCGGGCGACACATTGAAGCGCGCCATGATGTTGGGGAATTCACTCGAGAAATCGAGTTCCGCCACGTTCTCAAAAAATCCCAGGCGCGGCGGAAACACCAGCCCGCCGCGGTCGGCCCGCAGCAGTTCGTCCGGATGCTTGGGAGTTTCAGGTTCGGCTTTCTGCGCCGGAATCAGCGTGCCGTCGTGGTATGCAAGTTCCATCTGCATGTGGGAAATCCCCGTGCCGGTGGTGGTGCGGGCGGCATACTGCACGGGAAGCCGGGTGACGCGCACCAGCTCCCACAAGCCGTCCAGTTCGCACTGGTGCGCGATGAAGGAATTGCGGAGGTCCACGTGCAGCCGGCCCGCCAGCGTCGTGGCGCTTTGCTTGAACAACACGCGGCCGTAGCTCATGTAACTGCGCGAGTGGCTGCGTTCCACCGGCCGGCGATCGCGGTTGAGGCTCAGTTCAAAACGCCGGCGCCGGGCCTGGCCGATCAGCCCCGGCAGCAGCGTGGAATCACCCCACTCCGTCAAGATCAGGTCCGGATCGTGCGTGCGCAGCAGGCGCTCAAAACCGGCGGCCACCGGCTCATCGGCGTCATCGAGCACCTGCTGCTCGCCGTCGATTTCCACTTCAACCCGGCCCCGCCGGCCGTGCTTGGGATCGATGCGCGCCAGCCCTTCCAGGCGCAGTTGCAGAGTCTGCAAGGGCGGCAGTTCGTAATCGACGGCCCATTCATCGTCCCGGCATTCGATGGCCGTGATGGCTTCCGCGTCCCGCAAAGCGGGCGGGCCACCCGCCGCGCCTTCCCGCATTTCCACTTCAACCCGGGCCAGCGGAAACACGCGCTTTTCCCAACAATAAAGCGGCGCCAGCATCAGGTCAGAGTTGTAAAGCGTGAAGGAAACATCGCACCGGCGCACAAAGCGCGCCAGCGCCGCAAATTCCGTGGGGCGATGAACGGTGACTTCCAGCACCCGCAGCGACCGCCGGTCCCAGAGGTTCATCTTTTCGGTCAGCGCGCACGCCGCGCGGGCGCGAGCCGCAAGCATCCCGGCAAGCCGTCGCAGTCGCGCTTCCGGTCCCTGCACGTAAAAGCGCGGATGAAACTCAGGGTCAATCAGCCGCCGGCGTTTCCGGTTCGGCTGAATCAGCCACAGCGTCATCCCCGCCGGCGAAGGGTAGAGGTCGAGAATCCATCCACTGATTTTCAAGGTTCATCCCCAGGCGCGCTTCAATCGAGCGCAGCCGAATTTCATGATCGAGCGCCACCGCCACGTTGATGGCGTCCATGGCGTGCACGGGAAACGCATAGGTGCAGGCTTGCAGATAAAGCCGCACGCGGTTGAACATGGCCTCCAGATGCGCGCGCTCTTCACGCCGCAAGGCCCGCCCAAAAACGCGCTCCCAATGCTGCATCTCTTCTTCAACCAGTTCGCGGAAGGTCGCGAGGGTTCGTCCCATGCCTCACCTCTCTCAAAGACTTGCTGCAACGCTCGCAAATCAACCGGGGCCGGCCGTCATCGCCCCGGCGGAAATGCCACACTTCGGTTGCCGCCGCCTGGACTTTTGCCAAAAAGTTCCGGCGGGCGGCGCTGGGCGTGAAAGTCTCCGGAGCCGTAAAAACAGCCACGGAAAGCCGCCGCAGGAGGGAGCGCCGGAGGTGGCCGAGCGCCTGCTCAAAAGCCACGCGCGCTTCCCAGTCCCGCACGTCTTCGTCAAAGTAAAGTTCCGGCAGCGCCGTCACCATCAGAATCTCCGCGGGAAAGCTTGCAAGAAAGCGCGGTACCCTGGCGATAAGTTCCGTCAGCTGGAAGCAGGTGAAAGCCCGGGCCAGCTCCACCCGGCGGCTGAACCGCTCAAACGGCACGGAACGCTCACGGGCCAGCCGGGCGAGCAGCCGGGGATCGGCTGAGTTTGCGCCGTCCAGCAGGAGCACGCGCTTGCCTTCCAGCAGCAGACGAGGCAAAAAGTAATGGCTCAGCCGGGGCGTATTCCCCGGACCGTAAAACACCGCCATGCCCCGCTGGGGCAACGTCCAGGGCTTTGCAGAACCCGCCGGTCGAGTTGCGGCGGAAGCGCCCGGCGCGCCTGGCGCGCCCGGCCGGCCGATTCCGCCTTTGGGCGCCGGAGCTGCCTGCCGGGCGCCGCGAGCGACAGCAGTAAGTTCTTTCGATGCTTGATCTTGCGTGTTGAAGGGTAAATCGAACTGCATCGTAGCGCTCCCCGGTCCATCCGGTATCGACAAGGGCATCATAGGCGAAGAAAAAACGAAAGTCAAGGAGGAGAAACCAAGTGGAGACGACGTCTCACATCCTGGCCAATCTGATGGACGAGGAAGCCGGGAATCCCCATCATCCCGAGCTGTGGCTCGAGTTTGCCGAATCCCTGGGCCTGAACCGCAAGGAGGTCGCGAACGCCACGCCATCGCCTGCTGATAGCGGTTTCACAATTTCATCAACACCTCGGGGCCGCCTTGGCGCGGCCCTTTTTTTCTGCCCGGCCAGCACGCCATCGCGGCGCACCGGCCCGGCCAGGGTTCGGCGGCAACCGCCCCTCAATCCTGCATTTATTCCTGCTCCCTGATAGAATGTCCCCCAGCGCAAGCTACTGGTCGTTGCGCAAAGCGGAGGAGGCTCAAGATGGAAAAGCTTGGCGTCGGCATTATCGGAACAGGTTGGGTTTCGGGCGAGTATATCCGCGCCTTCCAAGCCGACCCTCGCACCGAGGTGCGGGCCCTGGCCAGCCGTGAAAAAGATCGCGCCCACGCCAAAGCGGAAGAACACGGCCTTTCGAGCGCGCGGGCCTACGAGCATTTCGAGAAAATGCTGGCCGACCCGGGCATCCAGATTGTGGTGCTGGCCACGCCCCATCCGCTGCACGTGCCCGAGGGCATTGCCGCCGCGCAGGCGGGAAAGCACCTCGTGATCGAAAAGCCGGTGGCGCTGGATCTTGCCGGGCTGCGCGAACTTCAGTCCGCCGTGGCGGCGGCCAAGGTCAAGACGGTGGTCAGCTTTGTGCTGCGCTGGAATCCGTTGTTCAAGAACATCCGCGCCATGCTCGACGACGGCATGATCGGAAAGACCTTTTACGCGGAAGTCGATTATCTGCACGGCCTCGGCCCGTGGTACGCGCAATACGAGTGGAACATCAAAAAGGAAATGGGAGGTTCGAGCCTGCTGACCGCCGGCTGCCACGCCGTCGATGCGCTGCGCTGGTTTGTGGGCAAAAAAGCGGTGGAGGTTTTCGCCTACGCCAACACCAGCCCCGCCAACCCGCTGCGCTACGAGTATGAACCGAACAGCGTGACGCTGGTGCGGTTTGAAGACGGCGCGATCGGCAAGGTGGCCTCGTCGATTGAGTGCGTGATGCCCTACGTCTTCAACATCCAGTTGCTCGGCGACCAGGGAACGATCCGCAACGACCAGCTTTTCACCAAGCGCTGGCCCGAGCAACGCGGCTGGGCGCGGGTTCCCAGCGTGCTTCCCGATAGCGGCGACGTCACTCAGCATCCCTTCCGGGATGAAGTCGGCCACTTTGTCGATTGCATCGTGAACAACACCGAATCCCATGCCGCCCTTGAAGACGCCGCGCTCACCCATGAAATCTGTTTTGCCTCGGAAATTTCGGCGCGCGAGCACCGCCCCGTCTCGCTGCCGCTCGCCTGAGCCGCCGACCCGCTTCAAACAGCGAGCCCGCCGCAAGAATCGGATTGCCATCCAGGCTTGTCTCATCGATGATGATTCCCGGAGGGAGAATCACGCCATGCACTCGCCGTCTGACGACTACCGCCGCATCGAAGAGGCAATCCATTTTTTGGACCGGCATTTTCCCGCGCAGCCGAGCCTGGAGGCAGTTGCGCGCAACGCCGGCCTGAGCCCCTGGCATTTTCAGCGAATGTTCCGGCGCTGGGCGGGCATCAGCCCCAAGCGCTTCCTGCAATTCCTCACGCTTGATTATGCCAAGCGCGCGCTTGCCCAATCGCGCAGCGTGCTGGACGCCGCCTACGCCACGGGCCTTTCGAGTCCCAGCCGCCTGCACGACCTGTTTGTGGCGGCCGACGCCGTAACGCCCGGCGAGTTCAAGAGGCGCGGCGCGGGCCTCGAAATCCGCTACGGCTTCCATCCCAGCCCCTTCGGCGAATGCCTGCTGGCGCGCACCGGGCGCGGCATCTGCGCGCTCTTCTTTGTTCTCGACGGCGACCGCCAGAAGACGCTTGAGGAGCTCCGCCGCCGCTGGCCCGACGCCAGCCTGGTGGAAGATCCCCGATCGACCGGGCTCCTGGCCCGGCAGGTGTTTGCCGCCAGCGGCCGCGGCAGGCAAGTTCGGCTCGATGTGCGCGGAACGAACTTCCAGCTCAAGGTCTGGCAGGCGCTGCTGGAGATTCCTCCGGGCGCTGTAGCGCCCTATGAGCGCGTCGCGGAGCGCGTGGGCAAGCCCCGGGCCTCGCGCGCCGTGGGAACGGCCGTGGGGCAAAATCCTGTCGCCTTCCTCATTCCGTGTCATCGCGTCATCCGCAAGGTCGGAGCGGTGGGTAAGTACCACGGCGGCGTCACCCGCAAGCGCGCCATGCTGGCCTGGGAAGCGGGGCGGGTGGAAAGGCAGGAATTTTCGGTTGGTTGTTAGCTTCGTTTTCTGTGGTCTTACGTATTTTCAATAACTTGCCAGCTTCGTTTTAGCTTCGTTTTAGGTTCGTTTTTGCTGTTTTTTCGACAGCGATCTTTTGTTTTCAACAACTTCCTAGCTTCGTTTGTCGAAAAAAAGAATTCTTTTT
>CAYWMN010000180.1:0-7845 GCA_964459065.1 uncultured Acidobacteriota bacterium
AGGCTGCGGTGGTATAGGAATAGCTGTTTATACAGTGGGATGCCTCCGGGTCCATCGCGCTTCTGAAGATGAACCGCTCACCTCACAATATTTTTAACCTCGAAATGTTGAAAGAAATGTCGGGCGCAATTGAAACTCTCAATAATCGGGACAACGTCCGATTGATCTTGTTGGATGCCTCGGACGGATGCGAAGGTTACTTTTCTATGGGGCTCGGGGCTGAGGGCTATACCTCGCAGCTGGTTTTTGAGGTAATGGACGCCTTTCACTCCATCTTCCGGGTCATGCTGGAGGCTTCGATTCCAGTCATGGGCGTTGTCAACGGCATCGCTTCCGGGGCCGGAAGCGAGCTGGCCGCCTTCTGCGACCTGGTAATCGCCACGGAAGAAGCGGTGTTCCGGCAGCCGGAAATTAAGCTGGGCGTTTTCCCGCCTTTTGGCGCAGTTGTTTATCCACGCGTCATTGGACCACGGCGCGCAATGGAATTTCTATTAACTGGGGAGCCGATCAACGCCCGCGTGGCGCTTGAAATCGGGCTTGTCAACCGCGTCGTGCCGCGCGCCCAACTCACGGAAACGGTTGAGAGCATCTCCCAGCGGATTTGCGATGAAAGCGGGCCCGTCTTGCGGCTGCTGAAGCGTGTTATCTTCAACGGAACCTGGATGCCCTTCACCGAAGCCCTCAAGCGTTCGCAGGATATTTACCTTAATCAGTTGTTTGAACTCGAAGATTCGCAGGAAGGGCTTCGCGCCCTGATTGAGAAGCGCCGCCCGATTTGGAAAAATTGCTAGCCGGCTTTCCAGCAGATATCCAAGAACCCAAGCTGTCACCGTGAACCGCGCGGGTTTTTCAGGCCGCGAGAAACAGCAGACCTAGCGGTTCAGCCACCGGACAAGATTTCCGAAGAGAGTCAATCCGTCCTGCGAATAGTGCGAAGGCAGTGCGGCCCGCTCGGGATGGGGCATCAGGCCCAGAACAAGGCCCGTTTCATCCGTCACACCCGCGACGCCATCCGGCGATCCGTTCGGATTGTCAGGATATTCCATGGTGGGCTTGCCTTGCTCGTCGGTATATCGAAATAGGGTTCGGTGCGGTTCCTGGCTAAAAAGCGTCCGCCCTTCTCCGTGCGCGATGGGCATTCGCAAGAGGGTGCCTTCAAGGCCTTCCGTCCAGATGGATTTCTCCCGGGAAACAAGCAGTCGAATCCGGCGGTCTTCAAAGTGGGAAGACTGATTTTCCACCAGCCCCATCGCACGGCTGCCCGGCGTACGGCTGGGAAGGATTCCGGCTTCGGTGAGGATTTGGAAACCATTACAGATGCCGAGTAAAGGACGTTTTGCTTGGAGGAACTCCGCCACCTGATCCCGCAGCGTCGCCACCAACATCGTCGCAAAGATTCGGCCGGCGCCCAGGTGATCGCCATAGGAGAACCCGCCGGGGATAATCGCCGCGCCATAATCGGTCAGCCGGCTCCGTCTCTGGAGCAGATCCCGCAAGTGGACAAGAGCGGTTTCGCCGCCCGCGAACTCAACCGCCGCCGCCGTCTCCTCATGGCAATTCGTGCCTGGAGCATAAAGGATCGCAATGGGAGTCCGCATTATTCCAACACCTCGCGGAGAGTCCGGCTCCAGATGGATTCCAGCCGGGAAATCTCGTCCTGCCACATCACGTTGCCGCCTTCAGCAAGAACGATTCGGGGTTCAGAGATGACTTCGCCAATCTGCTGGCAGGGCACGTTCAGACGAGAAAGCGCCGCCGGGGCGTCCGGCGAAACCTCCAGCAGCATGGAGCCAACAAATTCGCCGAAAAGCCAACCATCGCGGCGGCCCTGGATCGGCGCATTCAATTCAATCTTGGCTCCCAGTCCGGAACCCAACGCCGCTTCAAAAATCCGAAGCAGCAATCCCCCTTCAGCGATAGCCGATCCTGAAACGTAGTATTCCTGCTCATGCAGTTCGCGGGCAGCATTCCACACGGCTCGGATCGCTCCAGCGTTGCCGGGATCGAACAAACGGCTGCCCCGCTGGCCGAACGTGTCGGCATATACGCTTCCGTCCAGGATTTCCGGCTGCGCCGGGCCCAGCAAAACGAGCTTGTTCCCTGCCCTCTTGAATTCCTTGGTCACGATGTTTCCGGCGTCGGGAACCCGGCCCATCGCGGCCACGGCCAGCGTCATGGGAACATCGATTCTGCGGCTGCCGGCGTCAAATGTTCCGGAGCTGGAATCCTTGCCTGAAATAAAGGGAATCCCCGTAGCGACTGAAAGATCCGCGATCGCTTTGACCATTTGGGTAAGGTCCCAGGCAATCTCCGGCGTAAGGCGGGGGGTATAAAAATTGTCGCAAAGAACAATCTCGCGCGAGTCCACGCCGGCCACAACCGCTTTCGTCACCGCCTCAATCATCATCAGCCGCGACATCAGCGCGGGATCGATTTCGCCATAAAACGGATTGAAGGCAAGGGTCGTAACGACACCGTAAGGCTTGCCGTGAAGCGGTGCCAAAACGGACAGGCTTGTGGGCATCCGATCGTTCCGGCCTCCGTAAGGGCCCACCGCCGTCCGGCCTTGCACGGAGGTATCAAAGCGGACACCGGCGGGGCTTTGGTCAGCGCAGTGGTAGTGTGAAAGAACGGCATCAACCGCACTGCGCCACGCTTGCGGCGAGCTCGGCTCGGCAAGGTCCACGGGCTTTAACGTACGCTGCGGCTCCGACATCGAAATGGGATCAAGAGGACATCCCTTCCACAAAAAGGACATGTCCAGATCAACCACGGTCTGGCCGCGCCAGGTGGCTTGAAGTTTTTGGGTTGAGTTAAAGCTGCCGATCAAGGAGTGGGCGACTTCATAACGGTCGAGAATTTCCATCGCTTCCTCGATCTTTTCCGGCGGGATGACCATCAGCATCCGTTCCTGCGATTCGGAGAGCAGGATTTCCCATGCCGTCAGGCTGGTATCTTTCAACGGAACCTGATCCAGGTCCAGTTGAACGCCGGTTTCGCCGCCGATTTCGCCCGCCGCCGAAGAGATCCCGCCGGCGCCCAAATCCGTGATGGCGCGAATGCAGCCCGCGTCACGCAGAACGGGAATGGCCGTGGTGAAGCGCCGCTCCGTAATGGGATGGCCGATCTGGACGGCTGCGAATTCCTTTTCAAGCGTCGCTCCCGTCATGCCGGTCGAGCTCGCCGTTGCGCCGTGAATGCCGTCCCGGCCCGTTTGGCCGCCCACCAGCAGCGCCAGGTCGCCGGGCTGCGGCGAATCCTTCAGGGCATGCTTCCGAGGGATCAATCCGATTGAATGGCCCAGTGCAAAACATTTTGGATATCCCGGATGGCAGCGATAGACCGGATGCATCATGGGAATGCCCATGGGATTCATGTAGTACGAGGTCGCCCGGATGGATTCGGTCAAAATGAGCTGCGGGTGCAGCGCGCCCGAGGGGACCTCATCGTCGGGGAGGCGCGGGTCCAGGGTTCCCATGATGGTTGTTCCGCCGATGGGGTAGGCTCCTTTGCCGAAACCCAAAGTGTCCCGGATGACGCCGCCGTGTTTGGTGGCGATGCCGCCGAAAGGAGCAATCGAACTGGGGAAATTGTGGGTTTCGCCCTTAATGGTAACAACCCAGCCCGCATAGAATTCCATCCCGCCGGCGTTGTCCTTGAAAGACGAAACCACCAGGGGATGGGAAATCTGCGCCGTAGCCTGGCTCAGCAACTTCAGCAAGCCCAAACTCTTCCAGGTGGTGTGGTAACAGTGGTCGCTCCAGCTTTGCACGAGGATTTCGATTTCGGCGTCGGAATGCGGCCCGCCATGTTCGAGCTCATGCGACTGGATGGCTTTCATCTGCGATAGCGGCGCGTACCAGGATTTCGCCGCCGAAAGCGCTGCAAGCTCGCTGTCAGCAAGGCCTCGCAAAAGCACTCGGTCCACGGGTTCGGGCTTTCCCGAAGGGTGCAGGGTCTCATAGACCTCTTCCGGTTCGCGAACCCGCTCAACAATCTTGTTGTAGAGGAAGCGTGAAGCGATCTTGCGGGCTTCAGATTCGTCAAGGCCGCCAAACTGGTAACGGCGGCTCAGGCGCGCGAACTGCAGCTTGCTTTCGCCTAACGCCCGCGCCGCCTCCAGAATGGACGGGGTTTCCGGATCGGTCACTGCAGGACGGTAAGCGATTTCAAGGATTGGCCCGTAGGCGGGATCTAACTGCGAGCGGTCAGCCGCAACCTGATAGAGCGGATTAACGAACAACGGCAGGAGCTTGTCAACGGCGACCTCACCCTCCAGCCAATAGACGCGCTCAATGGTCAGCTGGTCGAGTTGCGGATAGCCGTGCCGCCGAAAAAAGTTAAACCAGTTGCGGGCTTCCGGATCGTCTTGGGAAAGTGTATAAACCGCCTGAATTGTCATTGGAGATCGTATCTAACCTTAAATTGGTATTATAGCGGTTTTTTGAATCTAGGGCACTCGCTCGGCTGGGTGTTCCCCTTACGGCCGGTGCCAGGCAAAAAGCCTCTGCTTCATCTCCGAGACCTTTTCCCGGTAGGCCGGCAGGAGCGCCAGATTCTTCATCTCCTGAGGGTCGTTGCGCAAATCGTAAAGCTCCGCCATGTCGCCTACGTAATAACAATATTTGTAATCGCCGTGCCGAATCATAAACCTGGGCTCCTTGCTGTGCGTGGCAAATTCGGCAAAAACCGTGGTGTCCAGCGTTTGGTGCGGGTGTTGCAGGCTCGCCGCAAAGCTGCCGCCATCGAGGCTCGGAGGAATGGGCAGGCCGCACAATTCCGTGAGCGTCGCCAGCATCTGCACCTGGCTCACGGGCGTGTTGCATTGAACGTTTTGAGCCGTCATCCCCGGAACCCGGAACAGCAGCGGCACTCCCACCGAGGGATCGTAGAAAACAAATTTGGCCCACAAGCCGTGACGGCCGAGCATCTCGCCGTGGTCGGCTGTGTACACCACGATGGTGTCGTCCTCCAGGCCCAGTTCCCGCAATGTTGCCAGAACCTTTCCGATGCAATCGTCTGTCTGCGCGAGCTGCGCGTAATACATGGCAAGCCGGATTCTCACGTTCTCGGGATGGCGGAGCTCGGGCGTGCCGCCGGGCCATTCAATCGACTTACGGATCACGCGCGGCACGGTGGAAAGGTCCACCTTGCCCCAGCTCGCAGGCAACTTCATCTGCCCGGGATTAAACATTGAAGCAAAACGCCCCGCAGGCATAAACGGACCGTGAGGCTTGAGGAAAGAAGAAATCAGCATAAATGGTCCCTTCTTTCCATAAGTCCTGAGAAAGCGGATCGACTCGCGCGCCACAAAGCTTTCAAAGTGGTCTTCCTCGGCAAGATGCGACACGCGGCCGACGGCAACATGCCCTTCGCGGGCATCGTCGATTCGCACGCCTGCCCACGGGTCGCCATTGCTCCAAAGTTCCGGGATTTGCGGTTGCCCCGCCCCATCATTCGGGAAGCCAAGCTCGTCGGCCCAGATCTTCGTCTTGGGTCCAAGATACTGGAACCATTCGTTGAAATCCAAATGGTAGTCGAAGCCATGCGTTTGGCCGTCGTCAAAATGCATCTTGCCGATCAGTGACGTCATGTATCCACTGTCGTGGAAATAGTGCGCGAGGGTTTTGTGCTCGTAGGGCCACGGCGTCTCGTTGCTATAGCAGCCGTTGTGGTGGGTGTAGAGACCCGTCAACATGGAGGCGCGCGACGGCAGGCAAACGGGATTGGTGCAATAGGCATGCTCAAAGCGCACGCCGCTCCGCGCCAGAGCGTCAAGGTTGGGAGTGTGCGCTACCGAATCCCCATTCGCGCCCAAGGCGGTAGGAGTATGCTGGTCACTCATCAACAAGAGGACGTTCTTCGGCTTGCCTCCCCTGCGCGAGCTTCGCTCGCCGGGATTGCCCACCGCCCCTTCGAGCGCTCTGGTCTGCGCCAGTCCTGCTCCCGCCGCCAGCGCTCCCAAAAAATCTCTCCGGTCCAGGTTCGACATAGCAGACTCCTTCTGTTTCAGGGGACAGGGGCATTGGCATTGAGTGACACGGCATGGCAAACAATTTGATGTTGCTGCTTCTGCCCAAGCGGCTTCTGCAAATTCCGGGTATGGATCGGAATTGGCAACAGTACCGTTACCGAGCCATCGGCCACATCCGTTTCTTATACGCCAGGATGAAATAGCCCGCAACCCCGACGCTAATCGTGCTGAAAGCGTAGACCATATATTTCCATCCGCCGGGCTCGAACGCCGGGGATGCAAAAATGTATAGCCAACCGACCAGGGCCAGAATCGCCGGCAGCGGATAAAGCCACATTTTAAACGGCAGTTTGACCTCCGGCTGAGTTTTTCGCAAGACAAATAAACCGACCGTGTGCGCAACAAACTGCACCAGAATCCGCGCAACGATCAGCCCCGTGATGATCTCGCCCAGCTTGAACATGCTGGCGACCGCGGCCAGCGCTCCCACCAGCAGCAGCGAGCGGTTTGGGAACTCGCCTTTCGGATGCAGAACGCCGAACCAGCGGAAAAACAGTCCATCCTTTGCCGCCGCATAGGGGATTCTTGAATAACCGAGCATCAGGGCATAAACAGAAGCAAACGCCGTAAACAAGATCATCACGGTAAGCAGGATGGCCGCCCAGTGCCCGTAAATCTTTTGCATAAACACCGACGCGACGGCGAGGTTTGCTTCGGAGCCTTCCCGGATCATGTCCCGCCAGGGAACCACGGCAATAAAACAGTAGGAAATGAGGAAGTCAATCACCGTGACGGCCAGAATCGAAATGATGACGGCATAAGGGACAGTCTTTTCCGGGCGCTTCACCTCATCTCCCAAATAACAAACCTGGTAGTAGCCGAGGTAGTTGTAAATCACCACAATCGTTCCGTTGCCGAGGCCGATCAAAAAAGCCCAATTCAGGTGGAACGCTCCGGGCGGAAAGGAAAACGCCATGTGGTAATTCATATGGATGAGTCCGGTAACAATCACCCACCCCGTGGTCACCAGAGTCGTGATCCAAAGGATTATCATGAGCCGTGCCACGTCACGGATTTTACGGTAAAGCGCCAGCATCACCACCACGGAGATTCCGGAGGCAAGAAACTTCATCCCCCAGGGATGCCGGGCCAGCCCCTTCCACAGATAGCTGAGATACTGCGTCATTCCGATGGTGCCGGAGGCGATTTCAAGCGGGCCGAAAAAGAGGAACTCCCAGGCGAACAGCCAGGCCATCAGCTTGCCCCAGGTTTCGCGATTGTAACTGTCGCGCAGAAACGTGTAGGTCCCGCCGGAGCCGGGCAGAGCGGCGCCCAACTCCGAAATCACCAAACCGTCGGCGATAGCCAGCACCGCGCCCGCAAACCACGCCAGCAGGGCCTGCGGCCCTCCCATGGTGCCTAAAATAATCGGCACGGTGATGAAGGGCCCAATGCCGATCATGTTCGACATGTTGATGGAAGTCGCGTTTAGGATTCCCAGCCGTCGTTGAAGGTGGGGCTGTTGATGCGGGGCTGCTTTACCCGCGTCGCTGCTGGTCTGCTGAGTGTTCATGTACCGTCCCTGCACGCGCCCGGCACAGCGCACGACTTTCTACTCTGCGCCGGCCGGCCGGCAAACATCGTTTGACTGGTTCTTTACTCCTGATGACCTTGTTGGGCGAGCATCTTCCGGAGACAAATTACATCCCGGTACTCTTCGTCCTGGTTCTTATAAACCCCGTCCAAAAGCATGGGAACTTGAGGGTGAATCGCCAGGAGTTTTTGCAGACTTTCTTTGTCCTTATATCCAGCAATGGGAGCGTGGCCGTTCCAAACCCGCCCCACGATGTCGCGTTGGGGCGCATCCACCA
>CAYWMN010000181.1:0-7810 GCA_964459065.1 uncultured Acidobacteriota bacterium
AACACGCTCTTGATCTTGAGGATCTCTTCAAACCCCTGGGCGCCTCTGCGCTGCCGCTACGCTGCCTCCGACTCCATTGATTTCTCGCTCGCGGCTACGCTTTTCGCGTGCTCTTTCGGGGCTGGAACTTGAACCAGCACCTTGCACGGTGCGTGATGGAAGACGTACTGAACCGTTGAACCGAGCAGCTTTTCGGCCAGGCGATGATCGTGGTGGTATCCGATAACCAGAAGCTCGATTCCTTTTTCCTCCGCTTCAGCAACAATCGCCTCGCCGGGATGGCGGGCCCGCAGCAACCTGCTGCCAATCCGCATGGAGAAATTGTTGGAAGCGATTTGCCGGGCCAGGGCCAACACCTGTGTGCCCTCGCGGTCCAACAAATCATCTTCGGCATCCAGCGGCAACCCGGGTGCGACTTCGACAATATGCACCGCCGTAAGGTTGGTGCCCATCAAACTCGCCATTTGGCATGCGAGCTTGGTGAGGCTGCCGGCGGTTTCCGCATCGCGTAAAGCCACCATGACTTTGAATTCTTCCATGGCTTCCTCCTTTCGTTGGGCTTCGCATCCATGATGCTTCACCCGTCCCGGCGTTCTGAGGAAGCCGGGCAATTAGGGAGGAGGAAATATCCTCGATTTACCGCACAGCAAATTTTCTGAACAGGTTCCGGGTACACCCTCCCTTTTAAATTCTCGTACCAAGGATGGACTGAATCTGTGCTCCGGATCACATCCTCCCGTAACCGAGGTCACGGTTGGTTTACTGGTCCCTTGTTATATTTTAGTATAAAAGTTGTAGGGGAAACTTAAAGCGCGGCAATTAGCCTCCAGGGTAGGATACAGAAGGTTGTCAGTGGACACACGATCCGCGCCCCTGCCCTCCCGCGCTGGTGAGGAGGGACTATGTTGGAAATTAAGAAGATCCTTTGTCCCTTGGATTTTTCTGAGTTTTCAACCAAAGCGTACGATTACGCACGTTCACTCGCCCGGCATTACGAAGCGACATTGCTTCTTCAGCACGTCGTTCAGCCTTTGGCAACCACCTATCCCTATTACGCTTTTCCTGACATGATGAACGAAGCCTTTGGGAATCTCGACTCGAAAATCGAAGAAAAACTTGACGAGTTCCTGGCGCAGCGTGGCGCGGAGGAAACGCATGTTGAACGCTACGTCCACAACGGGATGGTAACCGATTGCATCTTGGATTTTGCAAATCAAAAAGACGTCGATATGATTGTTATGGGCACTCATGGCCGGCATGGATTTGACCGCCTGGCCATGGGGTCGGTGGCTGAGAAGGTGCTGCGAAAGGCCAGTTGTCCCGTTTTGGTGGTCCGCAAGCCCTCGCGTGACTTTGTGAGGCCCAATGACGCAAGCGAAGCTGTGCGGCTGAAGAAGATTTTGCTGTGCACGGATTTTTCGGCCCATTCGAGCCGTGCGCTTGCCTATGCGCTTTCTTTGGCGATGGAGTATGACGCCGATCTGACTCTGCTGCACGTGCTGGAAGACATGCCTGCCGGTGAAAATTTTGAAGCCGCTGTTGCCGATTTCACCGGGCGCATGGAAAGTCTGGTTTCCGAGGACGATCGCAACTGGTGCAGGGTTCATACGGCGGTGCGGATTGGCAAGCCCTATCAACAGATTCTGCAGGTGTCCTTGGAGCAGGAGATGGACCTCGTGGTCCTGGGAGTGCGTGGCCGCAACGTGGTGGACCTTGCAGTGTTTGGTTCCACCACGCAGCGGGTGATTCAGGTGGGGTCCAGCCCGGTCCTGGCGGTCCACATTTGAAAAGTCGCCTCGTCCGCCCGATCTGCGGCACGGGCAGGGGGAACCAGCAGGGACGCAGTTTTTTGAAGGTAACAAGAACAAAAACGAGTGAGGATTGATCTAATGAAACCATCCGCCATGCGCGGTCTGGAACGCGCGCACGATATCTTCCGTCAGACCTACCACCCTTTGGACGTGTTTTTTTCTCCGGAAAGTGTCGCTGTCATCGGCGCCACGGAGTCGGCCGGCAGCGTGGGACGCACGCTTCTGTGGAACCTGATCAGCAGTCCCTTTGGAGGCACCGTTTACCCGGTCAATCCAAAACGGAGCCACGTCCTGGGTATTCGCGCTTATCCGAGTATTGGAGACATTCCTGAGCAGGTCGATCTGGCGGTTATCGTTACGCCGGCAGCTACGGTGCCCGGTATTGTGGGCGAGTGCGTCGATGCCGGTGTGAAGGGCGCCGTGGTGATTTCGGCGGGATTCAAAGAGTGTGGACCCGCGGGCGCCGAAATGGAACGTGAAATCGTCGCGCAGCTCCGCCGCGGACGGATGCGTTTGGTCGGCCCGAATTGTCTGGGAGTGATGAGCCCGCTGACCGGGCTGAACGCCAGCTTCGCGCGGACACAAGCGCAGCCCGGCAACGTCGGCTTCATCAGCCAGAGCGGCGCGCTTTGTACGGCTGTTTTGGACTGGAGTTTGCGGGAGCACGTGGGTTTCAGTGCGTTCTTGTCGATCGGCTCGATGCTCGACGTGGGATGGGGTGACCTGATCGATCACCTGGGCGACGATCCCAATACCCGAAGCATTATTCTTTACATGGAATCGATCGGCGACCCGCGCGCATTCCTTTCAGCGGCGCGGGAGGTCGCACTTTCAAAGCCGATTATCGTGATCAAAGCGGGGCGGACCGAAGCGGCGGCGCGCGCCGCGGCCTCCCACACGGGAGCCCTGGCGGGCAGCGATGAAGTTCTGGAGGCGGCGTTTCGCCGTTCCGGCGTTTTGCGCGTCGACACCATTGCCGACCTGTTTTCAGTGGCCGGCGTCTTGTCCAAGCAGCCGCGTCCCAAAGGGAATCGCCTGACGATTCTGACCAATGCGGGCGGTCCTGGAGTGCTGGCGACCGATACCCTGGCTGCTCACGGTGGAGAGCTTGCCTCCTTGTCGGATGAGACGATCGAGGCGCTGGACGGGATTCTTCCTCCGCACTGGAGCCATAACAACCCGGTTGACATCCTTGGTGATGCCCAGCCCGACCGTTACGCGAAGGCGGTTGAGATCGTCGCCCAGGATCCCAATAGCGACGGCCTGCTCGTGATCCTTACCCCGCAGGCCATGACGGATCCCACCGAAACGGCCCAGCAACTTAAACGCTTTTCAAAACTGGATAACAAGCCGCTTCTGACCAGTTGGATGGGGGGGGCGGAAATTCTGGCAGGCGAAGAGATTCTAAACCAGGCCAACATTCCCACCTTTAGCTATCCCGACGACGCCGTCCTCATCTTTCAATATATGTGCCAATACAGTTACAACCTGCGGGCATTATATGAAACGCCGATGCTGGTGAGCGAAAGCGAAGGCGATGGCATTGACCGGCAGCAGGTGCAAAGCATCATCGAGAAGGCCCAGAAGGATGGCCGTTCGATTTTGACGGAGAGTGAATCCAAGCAGCTTCTTGCCGCCTATGACATCCCCACGGTGCCAACCCGCGTGGCGGCTTCTGAAGACGAGGCCGCAAAGCTTGCCGCCGAGATGGGCTATCCGGTGGCTTTGAAGCTGTATTCAGAAACCATCACCCACAAGACCGACGTCGGCGGCGTGCAACTCCGCCTGGCGGATGAAGATGCCGTGCGGAATGCTTACCGCGCTATCGAAAGTTCGGTCTTGGAAAAAACCGGTCCCGGCCATTTCCAGGGAGTTACCGTGCAGCCCATGATCCAATACCGGGGCTACGAAATCATTTTGGGAAGCAGTTTTGACGCTCAATTCGGATCGGTCCTGCTGTTTGGTTCGGGAGGGCAGTTGGTTGAAGTTTTCCGCGACCGGGCGCTTGCCCTGCCGCCACTCAACACAACCCTGGCAAGGCGCATGATGGAGCAAACGAAAATCTGGCGGGCGCTTCAGGGGGTTCGAGGGCGGAAGGCGGTGGATATTGCTGCGCTGGAGCGTTTGCTGGTGCGGTTCAGCCAGCTGGTTGTGGAGCAGCGGCGCATTCGCGAAATTGACATCAATCCCTTGCTGGTGTCGCCCGAAGGGGTGGTGGCCCTGGATGCACGGGTCGTCCTGCACGGGCCGGAAATCAGCGAGGAGCAACTGCCGAAGCTTGCCATTCGCCCCTATCCTTCTCAGTACTCATATCCCTGGACGATGCGGGATGGCACCTCCGTGGTGATTCGTCCCATCCGTCCTGAGGACGAGCCTTTGATGGTGAATTTTCACCAGACGCTTTCCGAGCGTAGCGTCTATATGCGGTACTTTCATATGCTTTCCCTGAGCCGCCGCACCGAACATGAACGCTTGACCCGAATTTGTTTTATCGATTACGACCGGGAAATGGCGCTGGTGGTCGAGCATACGGACCCGCAAACCGGCGCCAAGGAAATCCTGGGCGTCGGACGGCTGAGCAAGTTGCATGGACTGAAGCGGGCCGAAGTTGCCCTCGTCATCAGTGACCGCTTTCAACGAAAAGGTTTGGGGACGGAACTGTTGAACCGCCTTGTCGAAATTGGCCGGGATGAACAACTGGACTATCTCGTGGCCGAAATCTTACGCGAGAACCCTGAAATGCTCAGGATGGTGGAAAAAATCGGTTTCCGGCCGGAGCCGACCGGGGAAGACTCAACCGTGAAAGCCGTCTTTGACCTGGCTGAGGCGGTGACGAAGTAAGGGGCCGAATGGGGTCGGAACGATTGCCGCGAAGGCGGGCTTTTTTGTGGAAGGATCGGCTGTTCAACCGGGACCTTAACGCCCGAAGGGCAGGAAGAGGGCTGGAGTAAACAAGGCCAGGTCCATGAGGACCCGGAACTTGTCAGGCGCAATCTTTTCTTCCGTAATCCCCAGGAGCGCAAAGGCTGCGGCGCTGAAACTTTCAGCAACCGGAAGCCTCCAATCCAGGGAACCCGTGTGCGGCGAAGCCAGCCCGACAGCGACCAGGGCGGTGGCTGAAGCGATCAGGACCCTGTGATGGCCCATCCACGCCGTCCATGGATGAGGCGCGTTGAATTGACGTCGGCGCAGCCGGACCCACTCTGAATATTCGATGGCAGCGCAGTTCAGCCAGCACAATCCTGTAAACACCAGAAAAGGTGCAAGCAGATGGAGGCTTTCCTCCGGCATCTGCTCCCAAACCGGAAAGCACGTTCCGATCCCAAATAAAATTCCAACGAACATTTCCTTGGGAATCCCTGAGTGCTTTTCAGGCTTCTGCAAATGCACCAGAAAGAAATAAAATCCCACCGCAAACATAATGATTAACCCATGGCGGAAGGTTCGATATTCCAATCGAGTTATTGCGATCCAGCACGCAAGCAGCGCGACCCCACAAAATGGCAGCAGGAACGCCCAGCGGCGCCTCCGGTAAAACCGATGTCTGGCGGGCTCGATACCTTGATCCTGATCGGGCAGCGTGTCAAGAAAGCGGTCTGCCACGTAGATGAGCCAGACCACCAGTCCCAGCAACAGAGTGACGCTGGCGTCGAGATGGATTTGGAAACAACGGGCAAAAAGGATCTGCCACAGAATCGCCACAGCAGGAGCGTCCAGGCTGAGCAAGGTCAGCCACAATAACGGTGAAAGGGGCTTAACTCCGCTGGAGGTGGAGTTCATCGGGCGAGCATCCTCTACGAGTATTTCCAAACTGACCCATTATCGTGAAAAAAACTCGGATTGTCTGCAAGATTCACGGTCAACACAATGAGCCGGCTGTTCCTGAAGAAATTGCCGTTCGCGAGGCAAGAAGGGTTAGCGGGCAAGGGACCGGACGGCGGTTGGGCAGCCAGAGTTGTTAACATGGGTAGCCTCCTTCCGACGCCTCGGGTGGGATTGGAAAGTTCAGGCGCTGGCTAGATTGAGAACGGCGCGGCTTTTTTTGCCTATTCCCCCGCCGACGTGTCAGGGCAGCTTTTTCGCCCCGCGCGAGACCCGTTGCGGCACCTTTTCCTGCTTGTATTCAGCGCATTGAGCCGGTCCCGATTTCATTGGCCCGGCTTTGGCCCCCGTTGACCCATTCGATACCTGTTTTGTTATTGACAGCGGTGCGCCCAGAGTGTAGCCTATGGTCCTTATATGAGCGTTCTGGTCAGGGGAGGGGCCATGAATGGTCTTAGCGTCGGCATTATTAGCAGCCAGACATTATTTCGTAAGGGCCTTGCTGCCCTTCTGTTGTCTCTGCCGGCGGTAACCTTAACGCTTGTTGCCGAGGCGGGGTCCGTCGCTGAAGCTTCTGAGAAGCTTCTAGCATCCAAACCCTCCATCCTTCTGATTGATTGCGAACATTCCGCTCTCCGTCTCAATAGTGTTCGTCAAGTTGGGATGCTTTTACCCTCCACAAAATGCCTCCTGCTGACGGAAAAAGCCGACGAGGATTTCTTCATCCAGGCCGTCCGCAGCGGAGCCTGGGGTGTTGTTTCTAAGAATACAGAACCACCTGTCATACGGGAAGCAATCGAAAAGCTCGGAAGAGGGGAGATGTGGTTCGGCCAGGACATTATGGCAAAAGCCGTCCAAACTCTCGTTCGTTATCAACCGGTCGAGGATGTCTTCCTTGGACCGTTGACGGCTCGTGAAAGTGAAGTCTTGGCGCTTCTTGCCCAAGGCTATCAGAACAAGCGAATCGCCAGCCAGCTATTTATTTCCGTGAGCACGGTGAGAACTTACATCGAAGCGATCTACCGTAAGACGGGAGTAAAAACAAGAGTAGAAGCTGCTCTCCGGTTCTACAAATCCTCAGGAATATCCAGCAATCCGAGGCGTTCGGGGCCCTAGAACCAGCAGATGCAAAGCCTTGGCTGTCTGCTTGATCTTCGTGAGCCCGGGTCCCATTCGCAATGCCTTTCCTTGAACCTTTTTGTCCAGAACGCCTGAGAATTGTAATCTTCTACATTCTGTGCCCTGCCTGCTGCCTGCGACCTTGCCGCTATCTCGCCGCCGTATGAGCAGGCACCATGCTGGATGGCACTGGAGCCGCAGCGGTGAAATCCTAAAGCGATAGAATTGACGTACGACCGACATTTGTCGAGGGTTCCGCCACAGGTATCTCCCTTTCTTCTCCGTCAAACGACGGACCTGATTTTCATCGATTTGGCCGATTGCGCTGCAAGCCTAAATTCGTCAACATGCCAACCGTCGCAATCCTTAATCGAACATGTGAGCCCCGGAGGAGTCGACGCCTATGCCCTGCTTCCTCAATGCGATGGGTCAACCTAGGGCTCATGATCAATCTGTGCGAATAGCAGGGAGGATGAAGATTGCCCTGAAATGCGTTGGGGGAACAGGGCGTGCAGGTTTGTCTTGGCTTTGATTTCCCCCCGGGGGCTCATAGATCTTCGGCCGCAGGGAAACGCTCCTGTAGGCCACAGGGCGGAGCTTTAAGCAATTTGGAAGCAAGCATGGTCATGAGAGCCCAAGAATTAGCATGGTTTGCGGTTTATATTCATCACCAGCATGAGAAATCGGTTGCCCGGTTTCTTTCCGCAAAAGGCCTGGAAGTGTTCTTGCCTCTCTACCCTGCCGTCCACCAGTGGAAAGACCGCATTAAGCGTTTGTCGCTGCCGTTGTTTCCCAACTACTTGTTTGTTTCGGCCCAGCTTGAGTGGTGCTCCCGCATTCTCCAGACTCCGGGGATCTATGATTTTGTGAGGTGTGGCAAGTCGCCCGCTCCCATACCCGTGGAGGAACTTCAGGCAGTGCGGCGAGTCGTCGAGAACGGTTCGTGTGTACAGCCGCATTCTTTCTTGAAATTCGGGGACCGGATCAGGCTTAAACGAGGCCCACTGGAAGGGCTGGAGGGAATTCTGGTTCGCAAAAAGAACGGGTGCCGGCTGGTC
>CAYWMN010000182.1:0-7810 GCA_964459065.1 uncultured Acidobacteriota bacterium
CACAGGCGCGATCAGCCACCACAATAGTCTGACCGATATCCAGGCCGGCGATCTTCTTGGCGATTTCCCACCCGTAAGCGATGTCGGAACGTTCGCCCTCATCGGGCGCGCTTTTCGTCAGCTCGCCTGCGGCCGCCAGAAGGGGCTGAAGAAACAACGTCGAATCCTCCACCTGGATACCGCGCGCTTCAAGCATGCGGACGAAGGCTCCAATCAAAGCATCAGTATTTTTACGGTGCATCCCATCCAAAGCCGATTGGACGACGCCGTCCGCCTTGATGGAGCTAAACAGCTGAACGTGTTTGACCTGCCCCGCCAAAACGACCTTATTGACCTTGCGGGCGGTCAGCAGTTCAAGCAGTTTGCTGACTTCCCCAAGACTCAGCCACACAATCGTCCCGGCGCTTTGCGTAAGACTGGGAAAAGCTTCTTCTTTAATGGCCACCACCAAGGGGTCGATGCCCTGCTCCCGCGCCGCTTCAAGAACCAGAAACGGGAAACGGCCATTGCCCGCGATAATGGCGTATCGGTCGCTCATTCGTGTTATTGAAGGTTATCCTGCCAGTTTGCTGACTGCCGGCCGCGTTCTGAGCCGGTTCTTCCGCCGCCTCAACGGCTTCTGTCACTTCACAACGCCGCGCTTCGAGGTCTTGACAAAATCCACCAGTGCCCGCACATGCGAAGAGTTGATGCCTTTTTTCTCCAGCTTTTCGAGTGCCTGGGTCGTATTCAATTTGGAGCGGCAAAGAATCCGGAAGGCGGCCTGGAGTTCTTCAATCTCTTCCGCAGGAAGACCGACGCGTCCAAGCCCCAGGCGGTTCGCTCCGTAAACCGACATGGGCCGTTCGGCCGAGGTTTTTGAATAGGGAAGGATATCCTTATTAACAACGGTATAGCTGCCCAGGAAGCTGTAGGCTCCGATTCGAGTGAACTGGTGGATTCCGCAAAACGCCCCGACGATGGCATAATCGCCGATCTCAACGTGGCCCGCCAGCGAAGCTCCATTGGCCATAATAATATGGTTGCCAAGCTGGCAGTCGTGAGCCACGTGGACGTAGGCCATAAAAAGATTTTGGCTCCCGATGCGCGTCACTCCCCCATCGTCCGCCGTGCCGCGATGGATCGTCACAAATTCCCGGAAAACGTTCCCGTCGCCGACTTCGAGGTAGGTTCGCTCGTTCTGATACTTGGTGTCCTGCGGATCGAGGCCCAGGGAAGCGTACGGGAAAATCCGGTTGCCCTTGCCAAACCGGGCAGGCCCTCCCAGAACCACATGGGACATGACCTCCGAATCCTCACCGATTTCCACGCCTTCCCCAATCACCGTATAGGGACCGACGCTAACCGAGCAGGCAAGTTGGGCTTGGGGATGAATGATCGCTGTGGGGTGGGCTTTCATGAACCAGGCTTCTCCACGATCGCGAAAAGCACGGTCGCCTCGGCCACCAACTTGTCCTCTACCGTTGCGCGTCCCTGCATCTTGCCAAAGTTATTGCGACGGCTCAGGAGCCGCATCTCCACATGAAGCTGGTCGCCAGGCAACACCGGCCGGCGGAATTTCGCGTTTTCAATGCCGGTAAAATAGATAAGCTTCTTTTCTTTGTCCGGCAGGTCGCGATAAATCAGAACACCCGCCACCTGGGCCATCGATTCAATGATCAGGACGCCGGGCATCACCGGTGCGCCGGGGAAATGTCCCTGGAAAAATTGCTCATTGATCGTGACGTTTTTCAAACCAACGATCCGCTGGTCCGGGTCGAGTTCCACGATTCTATCGACCAGCAGAAACGGGTAGCGGTGTGGCAGGAATTTCATGATCTCCGCGATTCCATACACCGGTTTCCCGCTTTCCGGGGATTTCTTCTCCGTTTCCGAGATCAAAGCTGGATCATCCACATTGCACCTTCCGGCTGTTAACCTGAATACTTACGCGCCCAACGCTCAAACCTGCTGGAACCCAAACGGCAGCCTGCGAGAGCCGTGAAAGCATTATAGTCGAAAGCGCAGAGGGCTCCAAGTGCCCAAGCCCTCGCAACAGGGCGTTGGAGTCACGGCGCGGAAGTGCGGAGATCCACACGCCGGCGGCTCATCTTGCCTTCCCAGCCGCAAGATGTCGTAGGTATAATTCAAGGGTTGGACTGAACGTCCGCCGATTTAGCTGCAAGAACCTGCAAGATTCCGGAATCCAACCGAAGCACGAAACCTGCGCAGGTCCTGGCCGTCTGCCTACGGCTCGCAAGCGATGCCCGAAGGTTACCGGGAAAATTCCAGCAGAATCGGCAACGCCGCCACGCGTAATATCCTTGTGCTGAAACGGTATTTCAAGTATCATCCAAGGTTTTTAGGAGCTAAGTGAATTCCCAACGGGCTGTTAGTCCATAGTAGGCAAAATCTACGACGATGTTAAGCAAGGAGTTAACAAATGAGTAAAAGTAGGCGGGATTTTTTACGGAATACTGTCTTGGGAGCGGGATTGGTCACCACGACGAATGCCTTGGCTGGCGCCAACCCGGGGTTTGCTGCCGCCACCCCTTCCGGAGCACCTTCTGAAGGCGCGAGCGGAGAGTCAATGGCCTCCAGCGGCGCTAATCCACAATACCCTGACACTCCCCCCGGACGGGCGACGATCAGGCCATCGATTGCGAGATTAAAGCCCGGGCAGACGCAGCAGTTTCGGGCGATTATCGAACCACCGGTGTTCAGTTTCGCCCATGTGGCTCGAAGGGTGACCTGGACCGTGAATGACATCGAGGGGGGTAACTCCCAATGGGGAACCATCGATTCCACGGGTCTTTACCGGGCGCCTTCCACCGCTCCCGTGCCGCACGAAGTGCATATTTGCGCCAAGGTTGAAGGCGTGATGAACCCCAACCTTTTCGCCAATGTATTGATTGGCGTCAACACCAACGCGACACTCTATAAGTTGAAAAGCTCCTGGACCGACAAAGAAGGTCGTTTGGTGTATCCCCACAGCATCAATCTTGACCCTCAGGGCAACATCCTGATTGCAGATTCGGTCGGCAGCCGCGTCTTTCGCTATTCGAAGGACGGCAGGTTTCTCACCGCCATCGGAGCAGGATCGCGCCTGGTGAAAGGGCCTGACGGAAAGTGGAGAAACCCGAGACCCCCGAAGGGTCACCATCCCAGTCTAGCCATGGGTTACTTTGGCGGGACGACACCGGGATTTTTCTCTGATCCCCGAGTGGCAGTCGCCAATAAAGCCGGAGACATTTACGTCTGTGATACCGCAGAGCGGCGGCCCCAGGTCCAGGTGTTTGACAGCTCGGGCAATTTTAAATTCGCCTTCGCCCAGCATGGCGTGTTGCCGGGTCACATGATCAGAGTCCATGGGATGTGCTTTGACAGCAAAGGCCGCCTGATCACCGAGGATGTCGAAGACTGCCGGGTCAACACCTATGAGGCCAATGGCAAATTCGTCGGCAGTTGGGGCCACCAGGGCACCTTGCCCGGAACCTTGAATGCACCCCATTGCATCTACATCGACCCCAATGACGAGGCTTTTATCGTCGGCTACTACGGACCCACACAGAAGTTTACCGCTGGCGGCCACTATCTCAGGTCCTTCGCTCCAGCGGAACCGCCCGACCAGCCCATCAGTTTCCAAAGCATCTTCGGAGATCGCTGGGGCAACGTGTACGTTCCGAAGCGGGACGAAGGTCTGCAGAAGTACAACAACTTCGGTGAATTCGTAGGCTGGGTAACAAGAGGAGTCGGCACCCAGTGGGGCGCGGTCGATGACGACGGCACCCTCTATCTGCTGCCAACGTCGACCTCCAAGGCCCAGAAGAAAACTCTGCCTACGGTCGCCATCTACTCCCCCGTATAGCGCGGCGGTAGCGAATTCAATCGTCAAAGGCTGTCACTCAGAACTTGCAGCGCCGGCTGAAGACGGACTTGATTCTCGCTACGGCTGTCGGCATCGATGGAGCGCCCGTACCCTATGGGCGCTCCATTGCTTGCCCCACAGACGTCCTATCGTGCGCGCACTCAGCGCCTTTAAGAGCCTGAACCCGAACTCCCCCATAAAAAACAAATGACCACCCGCCCGCCGGAAGCAAGGCGCTTTCGTTTAAGGGTCGCTTCACCAGGAGGAATTCACCCTTCCAGGCACCGGGAAGGCATCGGCCCGAGTTATTTGAATAGAATCCTCACTTGGCGGAGAACCCGGGAAGGTCGCTTTGAACGACTCCGTAATTGAATGAGACTCAAAACTCGCCAGTATGCTAAAATTTTTGCAAACAACAAACCGGATCAACGGGCCTGTAGCTCAGACGGATAGAGCAACGGTTTCCTAAACCGTGGGTCGGGGGTTCGAATCCCTCCAGGCCTACCATGTTTTCAATAACTTAGCAGGCCGGATTGGCTTGCTGATTGGCCACTGTGGGGACTTTTGTGGGGACCCCTTCCCGGTTTTCGTACAAAGCAAACACTTGCTCGACGTTGAATTGTTCGAGCTTTTGAACTGCCTGCTTCTTGTGTTCCGGCGTGGGGTGAACGTAGCGCATGGTCATGGAGATTTGCGAGTGTCCCATAAGTTCTTTCAGCGTTGCCAGGTCAACACCCGCCATGGCTTTCCTTGAGCCGAACGCATGCCGAAGGTCGTAAACGCGGGAACGTGGCATGATCTGCCGCAAGAGCGAAATCATTAAGAGTGGAAGTCACATTATTGATGGCCCTACCTCGGGCCACGGCTAAGGCAGCATTCAATTGATTCGAAGGCGACTTGAATGGTCTGTCCTGCGACATCCTTTTGAGTTGTCCGATATCAACTAAAGAGAGATGTTCGCTGCGAAAATGGGATTCGGAACGGAATCAAACCCAGTTCCTGTCGCTTAGAGATAAACTTTTGCAGTACCCCAGGATTGCCATTGGAGCGCCACAGCCGCCACTGTTAAACGGGTCTGTTTCGCGCATTTCATGGGTTGTCGAACTCGAAACTATGCTGCGTCACCCAGCCGCTCGCCGCCGGAGGGTCGCTCCTGCCTCAGAACCAGGAAGCGACCCGAATTTTGGTCATGCGGCGCAAGGAACGACTCAGGAACTCCGTTCACGGTCACTGAAGGCTGTCGAGATAGCTCCTGAGGGCCTCCACCTGCTGAGGCGTAAATGTAAAGTGCGGCATCCCCCCCTTTGTCATCGCGGGCAATGGGTGCTCGAACAGGTTAACCATCTGAGGAAGCGTGAACTTCTTTCCGATCCCGATCAGCTTGGGTGCAATGGCTGTTCCCACTGCTCCCTGGCCGTGGCACGCAAAGCAGGAGTGGGAGTGGAAAATCGCTTTGCCTTTCTTGGCAAGCGAGCTGAGCTCCGGCTTTGCAACGGCTGCCGGTTGGCCGACCAGGAGCGGCTTGAAAGGGGACTTCATGAACTGTTCTTCCATTTTATGTTGCTGGGCCAGTTGCATCGCAACGTCCTTGGTCGTGGCGTCCTGGTGGTAGCTGTACGCACCCAGGCTGACCAACGCAATAAAAACGATCGAGAAGACGCCCATGGCAACAGGCCGCCTCCACGGCCGCCGCTCTAACCGCCGGTCCATAAAGGGAAGTCCCACAAACAGGATCGCGATGATGGTAGGAATGATGAGGATCCGAAGGATTTCATAATTGCCGTGAAAGAGCTTGAGCCATTCGAACAACGGACGGAAGTACCAGTCGGGACGGGGCAAATAGTTGGTATCGGCAGGATTGGCCAAAGGTCCAAGACCTGCCGGATCAAAATAGGCGAAGAACCCCAGAGAGGTGACCAGGCACAGAGCAAATATCAGATCCATGACCAACTGTCGAGGGTAGAAGCTTTCAGTCTTCTGCTTTGGTTTAACAGCGCTCTCACTGACAGGGCCAGCCGCCCCGGCCTTGCGGAACAGGTAGATGTGGATGGCCACGAACAGAAAAATAAGCGCCGGAATGTAGAAAACATGCATGGCATAAAAGCGCGAAAGCGTCAGTTGCCCGATCTGGGTTCCGCCTCGCATAAGTTTTTCGATAAAACCGCCGATAAAGGGCACCTCGTTCGGCACGCTGGTTCCGACGGCAGTCGCAAAGTACGATTTCTGATCCCAAGGCAGGAGGTAACCGGTAAAGGCCATGCCCATGACCAGGGCGAACAGGACGGTGCCGACCACCCAAAGCAGCTCGCGCCGTCCTTTGTAGGAGCCGTAGGTGAAGGTTTGGGACAGGTGTACCAGCAAGATGATGACCATCGCGTAGGCGCCGTAAACGTGAAGGCTAAGCAGGAACGAGCCTGCGGCAACCGCCTTGATGATATAGGCCGTGCTCTCGTGAGCGGCAGTAACGGATGGAACATAATAGAGTGCCAGGAAGACCCCGGTAATGACTTGCGAGAGAAAGATGAAAAGTAGTCCCGATCCAAAGATATAAGCGAGTCGCGCGCCACCCGGGATCGGTTCATCCAACGCTTCATGCAACAGCTTGTCCAAGCCCGTACGCCGATCGATCCACATAAACAGGCGGCTATGTTGCGTTTTGCGGGTGGCTTCAGGTTTGTCACCTGATGGAGGTTGTGTAGCCATAATGTATAAATCCCCTTATCCGATTACGTTGATGTCTGGTAAGCGCGCCTGGAAGTGCTTCCACGGCGTCAATATCCGATTATCTTTTTGTAAGGCAAAAGCGCCTGGAAGTATTCGTAAAGTGTCTTTAATTTGCCGTTTTCAACCTTGATGGGCAACGTATCCATTCCTCGTTTAGCCGGACCACGGAGGAGTGATCCATCCGCGGCAAACTCGCTGCCGTGGCAGGGGCAATGAAACTTGTTCGTGGAAGGGTCCCAGGGAACATCACAACCCAGGTGAGGGCAGACGGCGGTCAGCACTTCGGTATTATTAATGGAAGGCTTCCTCTTGCCCTTGACGACATACACCGGCTTCTTGGCAATTGATTCGCGCCATCCGTCGACCTCTTTGATGACGGCGAACTTCCTCTCAGGTGTTGAGATAGAAGCATCGTCGCTGAATGTGCTAAGGCCTGACCACGTCCGCGAAGTCGTTTCTGTGAAGACAGGGAAGAGCACGTACCGTACCAGCGGAACAGCGAGCAATGCGCCCATTGCCGCCGTCCCAACAGCTATCAGCCACAGGAAGAAAGACCTGCGGCCTTCCAGAATTCGCTTGTCTGTCACAGTTTCAGATGTCTGCCCAGACGCTTCGAGATTCTTTTGGTTTGAGTTTGTTTCCATTTATAGACTCCAAAACATTGATCGAGATAAATGCTCAAATCTTTGGCCGACCCAGCCGCAGGTGCCACCGGGGCACCTTGTGGTCAGCCTGCCTTCAATTGGGCCGTAACTCTTTACGCCAGGAAAACGGGGGCTGTTTGTTTGCCGTGCTGCCGGACTCGTATGGGAAACGTGCACGAAATAGTAGTTTCGCGCCGTCCCTTTACGATACGTACGGGCCCATCTGGCCTTCAGCGAAACGCATGCGGAACACCTTCAGGTAACGCCGGCAGGTTTCCCAGAGAAAAAGCAGTAGCCCCAAGATGAAAATGCCAATAAAGACAACGCTGACACGAGCGTCATGCGTCCCCCACGCAATCAAGTGAGGGTAGGCCGCAAATCGGCGTGGAACGGAATGAGCCCCCGCCCAAACAAACATTAGGACAAATCCGTCTCCGCCAAGCCAGAACGTTGCTATGAGGCGGCGCCGCAGATGGCGGCAATGCCGGCATAGAGAATGCCGCCGACGCCGAGAACCGGCGGCAGCGCCGTCGATGCGGCCAGCACGACCGCGTAAAGCACGATCTGGCGCCGCGTCGAGCGATCGCCCTGCACG
>CAYWMN010000183.1:0-7706 GCA_964459065.1 uncultured Acidobacteriota bacterium
AAAACCGCAGGGATCACCTTGTGATGAAATAACGGCAAGACCCGGCCGGGAGTTCTTCAGGAACTCCCGGCTTTCCTTCATCGGCAGCGCCCAACCGGCGGCCCGGGCGGCTTTTTCGGCATGGGTGGGCGGGGTGGTCTGCTCGGAGGCAGCAAGAAATCCCGCATTTACACTATTTTCACTCCATCCTGACAGCTTCCCGGTTGACCCAGCACGGTCTTGAGGGTAGACTCAAAAGCGTTTACAATCTGCGCATGAAAGGTTGAAACACCTTTGAGAAAGTATCTCCTAACCGTTTTTTCAGTCATGGTGCTGTGGGCTGTCGCCGCCTCTCCGGCTTTCGGAGTGAGCCGCCAAATCATCCAGATGATGCAACAGATCGACACGTTGCAGCAGATGGTGCAAAACCTTCAGAACACCGTTTCCACCCAGAGCGCGGTTTTGCATACGTTGGTTCAGCAAACCGCCACCAACGTCGACCACATTAGGTCCGAGATGGCGCAACTGCAAAAGACCACCAGTCAAAACCTGGCGTCGTCGTCCAACAAGCTGGATTCGATGGCCAGCCAGATTCAGGCTTTGAGCTCGAGCCTTGAACAGGCCCAGGCGCAGCTGAGCAAATTGAGCGACCAGGTGAGCCAGACGCAGAATATTATCCAGACGCTCAATCAGCCGCCCGCCCCCGCCCCAGGAACCGTTCCCGGCGCAACGCCCGGCCAACCCGGCGCTCCCGGAGCGGCGAATGCTCCTGCCGGCGCTCCAGGTGCAGCCGCGGCCGCTCCCGCCAGGCCCAACATTCCTGATCCCGATTCGCTTTACAGTTCCGCGCTGAGCAGCTTTAGCAGCGGGCAGTACGCCCTGGCCATTCAAGGCTTTAAAGAATATCTGCAGTACTACGGAACCACGCCGCGGGCCTCCAATGCCCAGTATTACATTGCCGAATGCTACTACAACAACGGCGACTACACCCGCGCCGTCAAGGAATACGACAAATGCATTGAGCGCTACCCGAACGGCAACAAGTCCGCCGCCGCGCAACTGAAGAAAGGTTACGCGCTGCTCGCAAACGGCCAGAAGGCGGCGGGAATCCGGGAACTTCGTTCACTGGTCCGTCGCCGTCCTCATTCGCATGAGGCCGCCCTGGCGGCGCAGCGGCTCCGCAGGTTGGGCATTCGTATATAATCCAGCGCCAGGCGCTGAGGGAGCGTCGGCTCGATCCTTCGCAACGGTCCGAAAACATCATTACAACGAGGTTCACATGTCAGGTTCCATTAACAAAGTCATTCTGATCGGCCGGGTCGGTCGAGATCCGGAAATCAAATACACTCCCAACGGGAGTCCGGTGGCCAAATTCTCTTTGGCCACTGACGAAAGCTACAAGGACCGCAACGGCGAGCAGCAGCGGCGCACCGAGTGGCACAACATTGTGGCCTGGAGCAAACTGGCGGAGATCTGCGGGGAATATCTCACCAAGGGCAAGCAGATCTATATCGAGGGCAGCATTCGAAGCCGCCAGTGGGAAGATCAATCCGGCAACAAGCGGACGTCTTATGAAATTGTCGCCCGCACCATGCAGATGCTGGGATCGCGAGCCGATTCCGAGCGCGGCGCCTCCGCTCCCGCGTCGCAGGAGCGTGCCTCTCAGGAGCGTGCCACGCCACCGCCGCCTCCTTCCGACGACGCCATCACCGACGACGATATTCCCTTCTAAGCAAACCCGGCTCGCAGGTTGAATTCGTTTTCCTTGCCGGAGGGCTTGCGGGCATCAGCAAATCATGGGCACAATAGAATATCGGGTGTCCGGCTGCCTTTAAGGAACCGGGCAGCCGCGCTGCCACCGCAGCAATGGAAGATGCGGAGGCCGCCAAGGTCATGGAAAAGACCACGGCGTAACTCCATTGCCGAAAATCCGGCGGCAACGGACCATACGCTTCCGCCGGTTTCGGCAACCGAATCAGAAACTTCAACATCCAATCTTGGAAAAAGACCAGAGGGGGGAGTTTTTCATGATGCATGTGATGGTTTCCCAATACTGAAATGGAAGGAGCACAATCCCCGATGCGCAAAATGATCACCCTCACCTCCCTTGTACTTTTCCTCGCCCTCGGCGCGGCGCCCAAGGCCTTCAGCCAGGTTGAGCTGTTTGGCGGTTATTCCCATATGGGGCTGAACAGCGCTCCGGCGGGCATCGGAAGCAGCTCCAACGGCTGGGCCGCCTCGGCCTATCTTCACCTGCTGGGGCCGTTCGGGGCTGAAGCCGACTTCAGCCACCAGTACGGCGTCTCACCCCGCCTGCCCAACAACAACAGCACCTTTTATGTTCCGCAATCCACCCAGATGTTCGGCCCGCGCTTGACGCTGGCGCTGCCGCGGTTTCATCCCTACGTCCACGCCCTGTTCGGAACCGTCCACGGAGAAGCCATCGTTCCCGTTGGCGATGCAGTCGCCAAAGTGTCCGAAAACGCCTTTGGATTGGGCCTTGGCGGCGGCGTCAACGTCGCGCTCACACGGCATCTCTGGTTTCGAATCATCCAGGTGGACTACCTGCGCTCGCAGTTCAGCCATAACGGCCAGAATGAAACGCAGATTTCCAGCGGAGTTGTCTTCCGCTTCGGCAACTGGTAAGAATGGGGCGGGGCCGCAAGGCCCGGGAACCGGCCCCGCTTTAAACTCAAAGTCCGCCATGGACTCAAGGGGTCCTCTATGGAAATCCGCCGCCGTGACGCCCTGGACTACCACTCCAGGGACCGCAAAGGCAAGATCGAAGTTGTCGCCACCAAACCCTGCCGGACGCAATGGGATTTGAGCCTGGCCTATACTCCAGGCGTAGCCGAACCCTGCCTGGAAATCGCCAAATCCGAAGACCTGAGCTTTGAATACACCGCCCGCGGCAACCTGGTCGCCGTAGTCTCAAACGGCAGCGCGGTGCTCGGCCTCGGCAACATCGGAGCTGCCGCCGGCAAACCCGTCATGGAAGGCAAGGGAGTCCTGTTCAAGCGCTTTGCGGACATTGATGTGTTTGACCTCGAAGTCAACTCGCAGGACCCCGGCGACATCATTAAGCTCTGCCAGTTGCTCGAACCGACCTTCGGCGGCATCAACCTGGAGGACATCAAGGCCCCGGAGTGTTTCGCCATCGAAGAAGAGCTGCGGCGGACCATGTCCATTCCCGTGATGCACGATGACCAGCACGGGACCGCCATCATTTCCGGCGCCGCCCTGCTGAACGCCCTGGAGCTGGCCGGCAAAGAGATTTCCAAAGTCAAAGTGGTCTTTAACGGAGCCGGAGCAGCCGCCCTGGCCACCGCTCAGCATTACGTGCGCCTGGGAGTGCAGAAGGAGAACATCACCCTGTGCGACATCGACGGAGTGCTCTACGCCGGCCGCACCCAGGGCATGAATCCCTACAACTCCCGCTTTGCGGCGAAAACTTCCCTGCGCACGCTGGCGCAGGCGATAGAAGGCGCGGATGTTTTCGTGGGTTTGTCGGCCGGCGGGTGCGTAACGCCCGAGATGCTGCAATCGATGGCCGAAGATCCGATTGTGTTTGCTCTGGCCAACCCCGTCCCGGAAATCGACTACATGGAAGCCAAAATCGCCCGTCCGGACGCTATCGTGGCCACCGGACGCTCGGATTTTCCCAACCAGCTGAATAACGTCCTGGGCTTTCCCTTCATCTTTCGGGGGGCGCTCGACGTGCGGGCCCGCACCATCAACCAGGAAATGGAAATTGCCGCCACCCAAGCGCTGGCAGCGCTCGCCAAAGAAGACGTTCCCGACGCCGTGCTGCGCGCCTATGGCCTGAACCGGCTGCGTTTCGGCCCGGAATACATTATTCCCAAACCATTTGACCCGCGCGTGCTGATCTGGGAAGCGGCGGCCGTGGCCCGCGCCGCCATCGAAAGCGGAGTGGCGCGCGTCGAAATCGATCTCGAAGAATACCGCGAGCAGCTTTCGCGCCGGCTGTGGCGCACCTACGAAGTAATGCAGAGCGTTCGCCAGCGCGCCAGGGCGAATCCCCAGCGCATTGTCTTTTCCGAGGGCGAGCACGAAAAAATTCTGCGCGCCAGTTATCAGCTTCATGAAGAGAAGATCGCCAGGCCGATCCTGATTGGGCAGCCGGCGGTCATTGAGGCCAAGCTGCAAGACCTGGGCCTCGGCCACTTTGATCCCGAAATTATCGAGCCGGAGCGCTCGCCGCGCCTCGAGGCCTATGTCAAAGAGTTTTACCAGCTTCGCCAGCGCCACGGCGTCACGCTCAGCGAAGCGCACGAGATGTTGCTGAACCCCAATTATTTCGGCGCCATGATGGTGCACCTGGGCGACGCGGAAGGTTTTCTGGCCGGCGTCTCGCAGCACTACCCGGAAACCATCCGGCCCGCGCTGCAAATGATCCAGATGCGGGAAAACATCCGGCGGGTCTCCGGCGTCTACGTGATCGTCACCAAACAGCAGGTCTATTTCTTCTCCGACACCACGGTAAACATCGAGCCCACCGCTGAAGACCTGGCCGAGATCGCCATTCTGGCCGCTGAAGTTGCGCGCGATTTCAATTACGAACCGCGCGTCGCCATGCTCTCGTTTTCCAATTTCGGCAGCACCAAGCATCCGCTGACCGAGAAAATCCGCCGGGCCACGGAACTGGTGAAGCAGGCGTGCCCCGACATGATCGTGGACGGCGAAATGATGGCCGACACCGCCGTCGTTCCCGAAATCATTGAAGCGGATTATCCCTTCTCCACGCTCAAGGGCGGCGCCAACGTTCTGGTATTCCCGGACCTGAATTCGGCCAATATCGCCTACAAACTGATGCTGCGCGTGGGCGGAGCTGAGGCCCTCGGTCCCATCGTGGTGGGCTTGTCCAAGCCCGTGCACGTGCTGCAACGGGGCGCCACGGTCGATGAAATCGTCAACATGGCGGCGATTGCCGTCTCGCACGCCCAGGCCGCCCGCCGCGCGCCCGGCGTACCATCAGCATGAAAGCCTTGGAAACCCGGCCAGCCCGGATTGTCCGCTACTTCGCGTACTTCACCGAGCAACCGTACGGACGCGTCACCGGAATCTTGACCGATTCCCCTGCCATGGATTCCTGCAACGCCAGATTGACGTAGTTGGTCGCCGAGCGAATGTCTTCGGCGTCCGCAGTGGGCTTGCTGTCGATTGCTCCGTTATAGATCAGCACGCCCGCAGGATTGATGATGTACATTTGAGGAGTCGTCCTGGCGTTGTATAGGTGGCCAAGTTGCCCCGTTGGATCAAGCAGAACCGCGGTCGGCGCCGCTTTCATCCTCTCAACGTAGGCGTTCTCTTCGGCGGCCGTCATGTAACCCTGATTTCCGGGAGCCGAAGAAATCACGGTCAACCAGACGACGCCCCTGGCCGCCCATTCCTTTTGCAGATTTTGCATGTTGCCGCTGGCGTAATGCTTGTGAGTGTAAGGGCACTCGCGATTGTGCCATTCAAGCACCACAAACTTGCCTTTGTAGTCGGAAAGCTTCTGGACCTGCCCGTTTGAATCCGTAGCCGTAAAGTCTGGAGCCGGACTGCCGACTTTGACCGCCCACGCAGTGGAGCCGGCCACGAGCACGGCGACAACCAGAATCCCCAACCGGTTGAAACGCTTCAGCGCAGAGTTCATTTGCGACGTCTCCTTTCATCAAAGCTTTCTTCAAAACCCTCCGGAAAAACTTATGGGAACATGGATGGTAATGGCCTTCAGGTCTCCCATGACCAGAACCCCCTTGAGGATGGCAAGCGGTTTGATGAGTTCGTCCGATTTTTTCAGGGTCAGGCGCACCTGGCCGCGGCTCACGGCAACGCGCTGCCCAGCCGCATTCTTAATCTGCAAGGGCTCAAGCGGGAAAAACAGCGCGCGTTCCGAGGGCTCCGGCGTCTTGACCGTCAGGATGAAACTGTCCCCCGCCGAGCGAGCACTGGCGCTCCAGCCGCGAGGCATCGGGCGGGGCAACTGCCGCCGCGTTTGGGCGAAAAGCCCGCGCCAGCGGGGATCGAAGCGGGGCGGCCCGCTCTCAACCGGCAGCGCCAGATCAAGGCTCTTTTTTTCAGGAACGCAAATATTGCTGCACACCAGCCACTGGAGAGTGGCCCCAAGGGTTGCCGTCCGTCCCGTTGACGCAGCAACCGGCGGCGGCGTAATCCGAATCATCAGCAGAACGGCGTCTTCGTAGCCGTAATCAACCAGGGAGGGACTCCCCAGGCGGCGCGGCGCAGGCCACTGGACCGGTCCGGCGCGGAACCCCTGGGGCAAACTCCACCGGATGCTCGGCGGCTGGCCCGAATCGCCGGGATTACGCCAATAGATGTGCCAGTGTTTTTCAAGCTGGAAGTGCAGGCCCACCCAGAAGGGGCGGCCCGGCTGGATCGAAGCCTGCTCAGAAATCAGCGTGACTCTTGCGTGAGGCGCAGTCGGCGGGGCGGCCCAAACGACTCCACCCAGGAATAAAACGGAAAGCAACCCGGCCAGGCAGCCCTCAGTGAAGTGGAAGAAGCGGTCCCCCATCGCGCCCTCCCTCGTTCCCGGCGCACGGCCCGCACGCTGCGCGCATCGGATGCTTCTATTGCCTCACAGGAATGCTGGAAGGTCAAGGGCAGACGACGCTTCCAGAAAGCGAGGACTTGTCCGGGCCGGCCGGCCCGAACCAGCTACGGCCGCCGATGAGGGTGCTTCTTTCTCCACTCGTCCCAGCGCTTCACCATCTCATTGAACTTTTTCACTTGTTGCGGATTCAGGATGGCCCGGATGCGCATGCGGGCCTCTTCCCGCACAGCCTGGAACTGCGGCTCGACCTGCTTCTGGACTTCCCTCTCTTTTGACTGCGTTTCGCTGACAATCTCCTTGATCTGCGCCGTTTGAGAACTGGAAAGGTCCAGCTTCCGCTGGAGGTATTCGACAACATTGTGGTGGCCCGATTCCCGGCGCCATTGGCCCGTATACCACCCATAGCTATAGGCGCCAATCGCTCCGACAACGATCCCCACCAGGAAAATAACAACAAAGTAAATGTATGCCCGGCGGCTCATTTAGACTGCCCCCCCACTTGCCCGCCGGTTCCGGCTGCGGCGTTTTCCGGCAAACTGGTGTCGGATACGCCAATAATCTGATCGGCCGACATGGTGGCAACCTCAGGTCCCGACAGAATGGATTGGGCAGCCTGGGGGCTTCGCAGCGGCCCCGAAGAAGGCAGCACCAGCCCCAGGATCAGCACGAGCGCGACAAACAGAGTGGCGTACACAACGCGGCGGCCCGCCTCGACAATCAGCGACTGCCCCCACGGTGAGATATCCCGGACACTTCCCAGGCGGCGAACCAGCCTTTCAGCAAAGCCCACCGAAGCCTCCGGCGGTTCCTGCTTCCCAAGTTCCACAAACCCCGAGCGGATCAGCCTCCACCGGCGGCGGTAATCCGCGCAGGCCGTACAAGCCGCCAGGTGAAGATCCATCCCCGCCGGTAGTTCCATTTCCTGTTCAATTCTCTTCCGGACGACGTCGCAACGCATTTTTACCGTCCTTCCTGCCACTTTTTCAGGTCCTTGACCATTCTTTTCCGGGCCCGATGCAACCGGACTTTCACGGTGCTTTCCTTGAGGCTCAGAATCTGCGAAATCTCTTCCACCGACTTTTCTTCAATTTCCTTCAACGTCAAGATAATGCGGTCCTCCGCCGGGGCGCGCTCGAGCAGCTTGGAA
>CAYWMN010000184.1:0-7671 GCA_964459065.1 uncultured Acidobacteriota bacterium
ATCCGAGGAAATACTTAACCATGCACCTCCACATCTTTTAGGGAGAAGTTTCGAGGGAAGGTGAAGCGAGGGCGGCTGGCGCGGCCCGGGCGCTCTGCGATAAGATAATGGGACCAGGCTTTTTGGCAGCCGATGAGCGGTCCCGAGGTTATCGAAAAAATGGAATCCGGCAACACCCAGAATGAACCCGGGGTTGTGCGTGTCGCCCGCGCAGGCAGTTTCCCAGGGCGCGGCGGCGCGTGGGTCCCCTCCGCACAAGTTGCGGGCTTCCTTTTAATATGCCTGGCCGCGGGCCTGATGGGCTCGACGGGATACGGGGCGCAAACAAACAAGGGCGAACCCGTCTATCTGGTCGCCCGCCGGCAAATCCACGGCCCCTTTTTCCGCCAGTCGGTTGTGATGCTGCTGCCGGCCAGGAACCAACAGCTCATCATGGGGCTGATCATCAATAAACCCACGCGGATCACGCTGCGCAAACTGTTTCCCGACGTTCCGGGATTGCAGAAGCGGAGCGAGCCCGCCTACTTCGGCGGCCCCGTGGATATGCGGTTTCCGAGCGCGGCTTTTCATTCCGCGAAGGCACCCGCCAAGTCGTTGCGATTATACGGCGACGTTTACCTGACTTTTGACGCCAAGGCGATCTCGGATGCTTTTCAAGCCTCACAAAGCACATCCGTCGCGCGCCTGTTTTTGGGCCGGGCGCAATGGGCTCCGGGCCAGCTCCAAAACGAAATCCGCCAGGGAGCGTGGTACCGGATTCATGCGGAGGGCAATCTGATCTTCAGTTCGAACCCGCAGGGATTATGGCAAAAGCTGCATGATGGGGCCGCACCAAGAAAATACATCCGATACCTCCAGCCCGCACCGGAACATCCCGCAAAAACCCGCCTAAGCCGGAACGGTGATCTGCTATGAGCGAGCACGCCCGGATGATGCCCACCGAGCCGGAGCCCTTTCTGCGCCAGGCCTGGTCAAAGCTCCGGACCACGCTCGAAATGATCAAGTTTGAGCATTCGGTCTTTGCCCTGCCCTTCGCTCTGACCGGAGCAATGCTGGCGGTGGATGGCTGGCCCACCTGGCATCAGGTCTTCTGGATTATTGTCGCCATGGTGGGCGCCCGCAGCGCGGCGATGGCCTTTAACCGCATTGCCGACCGCAAAATCGACGCCCGGAACCCGCGCACGCAATCCCGCGCCCTGCCCGCCGGCCGCCTGACCCTGCGCTTTGCCGCGGGCTTTACGATGGCCGCCTGCGGGCTGCTGGTTCTGGCGGCGTGGGAGCTGAATCCGCTGGCTTTCAAGCTGTCGCCCATAGCCCTGGCCCTTCTGCTGCTTTACTCCTACACCAAGCGCTTTACGGCGCTATCCCACATTGTTCTGGGGGCGTGCCTGGGATTGGCCCCGGTGGCCGCATGGATCGCCCTGCGCGGCGACGTGAGCCTGAGCGTGATCCTGCTGGGCGTGGCGGTCACGCTGTGGGTGGCGGGCTTTGACATGATCTACGCCTGCCAGGATGTAACTTTTGATCGCACCGCCGGCTTGCATTCCATCCCCAGGCGCTTCGGAGTTGCCGCGGCGCTTTACCTCTCGGCGGCGCTCCACGTGCTGATGCTGGGACTGCTGGTGATGGTGGCCCTGATGTCCGGGCTCGGCTGGATCGCCCTGGGAGGTTTGGTTGCTGTCGCGGCCCTGCTGGCCTATGAGCACCTGCTCGTCAAACCTTCGGACCTTTCCCGCCTGAACGCCGCCTTCTTCACCATCAACGGCTATATCAGCATCCTGTTCTTTCTTACCTGGGCGGCCAATATCCTGATGCGCTGAGCAAACCGCTCCCCCTCAGCAGAGTTCGGCCACAAGCCAAACTGCCCACCGCATGAACTGCGAGCGTCAATTATTGTGTTCGGTAGGGGGTGGCCATCTCCCGAAAAACCAGGGAGTCAAAGATGGCCAGGACGTGCTTGCGGTAGGTCAAAATCCGCTCGACAACGGGTTTGGAATTGGGATCGTGCCTTGCCTGGCGCTCCCACCGCTCGAGCACGTGCGGAGGCACGTCGATATCCGCCCGCAGCTTCTGGAGCGGTTCGCCCCGCAAAAAGAGGCCGTAGAAGAAAGCGGCTTCGTGCCGGGGTTCGCCGAGAATCGTCTGGTCCAAACGCATTGCAATCAAATACCCTAAGGAATTTTAAGACAAAAGCTTGAGGCGCATCCACTTTTTCCATACACCTCGCTTGGCTGCAAAAACATATCATAAACCCAATGTCAAGGCGCGCGGGCGGTTTTTCAGGCTCAAACTCCCCGCCCGGCTTTGAGGCCATTTCCCGGCCTCGCGGAGTGCCAGCTTAACGGATTGCAACCGGAGGCGGCCAGAAGTAGAATAGTTATTTGACGAAAATTCCCTGTCGCTAGAAGAAGAGGAAGCGGACGCTTGATGTTGAATCTACGCCTGGAAGATATGGAGCTCCAACCCATCGCCGAAAAGGTTATGGCGGGAGAGCGGCTTGACTTCGCCGATGGCCTCAAACTGTTTAAGTCCAACGATCTGTTGGCCGTCGGACAGCTTGCACACCACGTGCGAGACAAGCTCCACGGCAAGCGGACGCACTTCAACGTCAACCGGCACATCAATCCGACCAACGTCTGCATCGCCAGTTGCAAGCTCTGCGCCTTCGGGCGCAAGCCGGACGCCGCAGGCGCCTACACCATGTCGCTGGAACAGGCGTTCCGGACCGCGGGAGAAAACTGGACCGAGGCCATTACGGAATTCCACATTGTGGGCGGGCTTCACCCGGACCTGCCGTTCCAGTATTACGTCGATCTGCTGCGCGGGCTGAAGGAGCGCTTCCCTTCGGTCCACCTGAAGGCTTTTACGGCGGTTGAAATCGCCTACTACGCCCACATTACCAGGCTTTCCGTGAAGGAAATCCTGGAAAAGTTCAAGGAAGCCGGGCTGGGATCGCTGCCGGGAGGCGGCGCGGAGATTTTTGCTCCGGCGGTGCGCCGCGTGATCTGCGACCACAAGATCGGCGCACACATGTGGCTGAAAGTCCACCGCATAGCTCATGAGCTGGGGCTGCACTCGACGGCAACGATGCTTTACGGCCACATCGAATCGGCCGAAGACCGCGTGGATCACCTGGTGCAGTTGCGCGACCTTCAGGACCAGACTCACGGCTTCCAAACCTTTATCCCGCTGGCCTTCCATCCGGCCAATACGGAACTCGGCAAGCTGGTGGATCATGCGGAAACCTCAGGCTTTATGGACCTGAAGAACATTGCGGTGGCGCGCCTGATGCTCGATAATTTTCCGCATATCAAGGCCTACTGGATCATGATGACGCCGCGAGTGGCCCAGATTGCTCTGCGGTTTGGCGCTGACGATATCGACGGCACGGTGGCGGAAGAAAAAATCTACCACGACGCCGGCGCCCAAACCCCGCAGGTGATGACCCGGCAGGAAATCGTGCGCCTGATCAAAGAGGCCGGATTCGAGCCTTTTGAGCGCGATACGCTCTACCGTCCCGTTACCCGCACCCAAACCAGCGTCAGCGTGGAAGCTTAGGCGAGCAGGCCCCAGAAGTCATCAGCCAACAACCCTTTGCCCGTCCTGCTGCGGCCGGGACTTCACCACAAACTCATAAGCCAGCCAGGCAAAAACCGGCAAGTATTCCAAAACCAACATCAAAGGGGAGTCCTTGTAAAGCCCCCCGGCGGCGTAGGGAATCACGGGAGCGTAACCCAAGACACAGGTCACCGTCAGGAGCAGCATCGGCAGGCTGGGAACAAAACACAGGAAGGGAATAATCCAGGTGAAATACCAGGGGAAGGCATCCGGAGAAAGAAAAAGCAGTCCGGCAAGAATAACCAACCCCGCCTGGAAGTAGTCCAATCGAGCTTTGAGAACGTACAAAACCAGGCCCAACAAAAACACGCCGGCCACCAGTTCGGCCTGGGGCCGGGAATTCCCTGCCAGGCGAAGCAGCCCGAACAGGCTGTCGTTGTTCTCCCATCCCACTGCAAAGTCCGAGAGCCCCTTAAACAGGTGCCCGCCCACTCGCACGAAGGGAAGATAGCCCAGTAAAACGATTCCTCCAAAAAGGCCGGCGTAGGACCATCGGGAACGTTTCAGGAACGCGGGCAGCAGGAAGAGCGGGAAGAACTTGGAGAGAAATGACAGGGCGAGAAAGGCGATTGACAGGCTCTGGCGACGCTTTATAATGAAGAGGATTGCTGTCAGGAGCAGCACAATCGCCAGGGAGTCGTTGTGCCCGGATAAGGCAAAGGAGACCAGAATCGCCGGGTTCCAGGCATAAATCAGAACTCGCTGGAGGGGCTGCTCGGTTGCGGCCAAAAGGAGCAGGACGAGCGCAACAATTCCAAGATCAAAGGCGGTGAATAGACGCTTGTAACCGGCAATCGTACCAACCGAAGCGTAAGCGGCTTCCGTAAGCGGCGGATAAAGGGTTGGGACGGTTCTTCCGGTTTTGATCGGGTGGGCGGAGTTTTCAGCCCAGCGGAGTCCTGGCATCGCGGGGTAAACATCGTAGGGATCGATTCCAGCGCGCACAATGCGCCCTTCCCACTGGTAGCGGTAAACATCGTTGGAAAGAGTCGGACTGAGCGATAAGAAGAAAAGCCTGAAAACAACCGTCGCTGCCAAAATCACGAGGAGGCCCGCCGGGCCGCATCGGTACCGTTGAACAACGTAAACCGCCGCAAGGTATAACGCACCGGCTAAAAGCATCAGGGCGATGAACTCCGGCACGTAGTTTGCAAGCGGCTGGTGGCGGGCGATGAATTTGAAAACAGCGCCCAGCGCGATGGCGATCGGCAAAAGGAAAAAAAATGCCGGCAAGTTGTGCAAAGGCCTTTTATTTTGCATCTTAAGACAAGGGGAAGTTTCCGCGAACCAGCGCATCCCGTTTTGAATTTACGTCTGTTTAAGGGCTAATTCCGAGGTATTATGATTCACTTTTTACTGGGTATGGTTTTGGTTCCTGCAAACCCCATCACCCACTACGTCTACCTGCTCTTTCATCCTGACCCGTTTCGAGGCATCTACCAGCCGAACGCCTTTGATCTGTCGATCGAGATTCCCTACTTTGCGATCCTGGTGATCCTATCGGCCTATGGAATTCACCGCTATTGTCTCACTTATCTTTACCTGAAAAACCGCCATAAAGCGCCAAAGCCGGAAAAAACTTTCGAACAGTTGCCGCGCATCACCGTGCAATTGCCCATTTACAATGAGCGCTATGTCGTGGCGCGGCTCATCGAGGCCGCGACCCGCCTTGATTATCCGCGTGAACTGCTGGAAATCCAGGTGCTTGACGATTCAACGGACGACACCCGGCGTCGGTGTTCGCAACTGGTCAGCGAATACGCCAGCGCAGGCTATCCGGTTAAATATTACCATCGCGAAAATCGCGAGGGCTTCAAAGCCGGCGCGCTGGCCGAAGGCCTGAAGAGCGCCACGGGTGAACTGGTCGCCATTTTCGACGCCGATTTCGTGCCGCCGCCTTCCATCTTGAAGCAGATGGTGCACTACTTCACCGATCCCAAGGTGGGAATGGTGCAAGGACGCTGGACCTGGATCAATCGGGACTATTCCATGCTGACGGAAGTCGAGTCCATCATGCTGGACGGGCACTTTGTGGTGGAACACGGCGGCCGCAGCTTCTCCGGGCGCTTCTTCAACTTCAACGGCACGGCGGGCATGTGGCGCCGCGCCGCGATCGACGACGCAGGCGGCTGGGAGCACGACACCCTGACCGAAGACACCGATCTGAGTTACCGGGCGCAGCTAAAGGGCTGGAAATTCATTTATGACCCGAACGCCGTGTGCCCGTCTGAACTGCCCGTCGAGATGAACAGTTTTAAGACCCAGCAGGCGCGCTGGGCCAAAGGGCTGATTCAAGTCGCCAAGAAAATGCTTCCCGTCATCTGGCGAAGCGACGAGCCGCTCTATATTAAAATGGAAGCAACGTTCCACCTGACCTCCAACATCGCCTATCCGCTGATGATCCTTTTCTCTCTGATTCTGCTGCCGGCGATCATCGTCCGTTTCTATCAAGGCTGGTTTCAGATGCTTTACCTGGATCTGCCGCTGTTTATCGCTTCCACCTGCACGGTCTCCGGGTTTTACGTCGTCTCACAGTGGGTGCTCTATCCCAAAAGCTGGCCGAGGCGGCTGATGTATCTGCCGTTCCTCATGGCCACGGGGATTGGCCTTGCGGTGACCAACGGCAAAGCGGTCATTGAAGCGTTGCTGGGCATCCAATCCGCCTTTGTTCGAACGCCCAAATACCGGGTGGAGCAAAATGAAGAAGGGTGGGAACAGAAACAATATGTTCGACGCCGGATCGGATGGATTCCTGCGGTCGAACTGCTGCTGGCCGCCTACTTTGCCTACACCACCGCTTATTCGCTTTCCGTCCAGAACTACCTTGTCACGCCGTTTCTGTTGCTCTTTCTGGTGGGTTATACCTACATGGGAACCATGTCGATTCTACAGACGCCTCTGCGGCGGCTTTGGTTCAACCTGCCGGCCTTTATCCGGGTTCGCGCCAGACGAGTCTCTCCCGCCACCTGATCGGGAAGACCGCCATTGGCGGCGAACCAGACTCGCAGCGGACATTCCCGCCCCCGCCCGCTGGGGATTGCAGCGCCTGCGCCCGATCCTTCAGCCCGGGGCATTGGGACGTTGCGGCATCAGCAGCTTTCCCATACCATAGTCATCGTCAACCGGTGAGCGCATCGGCGCGGAATGAGTTCTGCGCTGCGGCGGCAAGCCGCCGCCCGTTAGCGCAAGCCATTGGGGCTGATCTCAAATCGGGAGCCGGGCCAGCAGGGGCTGCAGGCGCAAGCAAATTTTAACCGCCGGGCCGGAAAGTTCTCAGTCCTTACGGGTTCGCTTAAACCGGCTACTCAAAAGCTCGATGAGGCCGTAGGCAGCCACGCAAAACCAGAAGTCAACGATGGTCCCAAGATCGGGATGAAAAGACCGATGCTGCGCGGCAGGTGGAAGGTAGGGTGCAACCACAAAATAAACCACGTTGCCAACAATGATGGCAGTCAGATATTTTATCCAGCGCGCTGATCTTGGATTCATCACTGAGGCGAAAGTCCCCTTGAGCACGAGGGCAAACGGGTTCAGGCGCGTCTGCGGACTGCGCCCAAGCAAGCTGAGGACAACGTCGATTGCTTCCCGTTCGCTGTAAGATAAATACTGGAAACCGATGCCGTCTTACCAATTGCAACTGACAACGGAAGTCAAATACCTAAAGGGTGTTGGTCCGGCGCGAGCCGAGTTGCTAGCCTCGCGCGGAATCTGCACCGTTGAAGATCTCCTCTACTATACGCCCTTCCGGTATGAGGATAGAACCCACTTGACGGCTATTAACAACTTGGTACCGGGACAGGCCGCAACGATTCTGGCCAAGGTGCTCACCTGCGGCCTGATGAGGACCCGCCGGGGCTTATACATTTATGACCTGGCGGCACTGGATGCGAGCGGCGCCGCCCACCCGCGCATGTTCCGCTGCAAGTGGTTTCACGCCAATTATTTAGAGAGAAACAAGGTCTTTCGCAAGGACCAGAGGGTTTTCTTTTATGGCAAGGTTGAGCGGGACCCGTACGGTACCGGAAACCTCCAAATGATCCAGCCGCAGTTTGA
>CAYWMN010000185.1:0-7650 GCA_964459065.1 uncultured Acidobacteriota bacterium
GACACAAGAACCAGTGTCGCGGCTACCCTTCCGATGCCGGCCGGAGGCCGGCGCTACGTCGTGCGGGGCGGACACCGCCCCTACAGAAAAGGCCGCGGATCTGAAAATCCGCGCTACTCTGTTCCTCTGGTACCAAAACTCGGGCGGGTCACGGGGGTTCAGTTGAAAGATTACCTTGTTGCCCTCGAGGAGCGTCGTCAGGAGCTGCCATGAATTCCAAGCAACGAGTATTAAGCGCTTTAAAGAGGCAAGGGTTGCCGGACCGCGCGCCTCTGCAATTTGACTTGTCCCGGTCACTGTTGAATAAGTTTGCTGAAAAATACGGTGTTCCGGCGGATTTCACGACTTCCTATTATGAGGACGTTACGTATCGGATTTCAGGGAATGATCTGCGCGTGGCGATGGGGAGCGATTGCGTTGTGGTTGGAGCCAGCCTGCCGCGGGGTTACACGCACCCCGTTGACGATAGCGGGTGCATCCTCAATGAATTCGGGATGAAGATGCGCGAGGGGCCCATCTATATGGAGGTGGTTGAGCATCCCCTGGCCGGGGTCAGGGAGGCGGAGCAGGTGAATGATTTCGAGTTTCCCAACCCCCTTGCCGAAGGCCGTTATGACGATGCCGCCAAGTATATCGAAAAGTACCGGCAAAGCCATTTCATTGTCGGGGATATGGAACTCACAATGTTCGACATGATGGCCCAACTGGTTGGGTTGGAAAAGTTGCTGCTCGACATGGGGATGGGGGAATCTTACCTTGAAGCCTTAATCGACAAGACCATGAACTTTGCCCTGGCGGTTGGGAAGAAACTGGTTTCCATGGGTGTGGATGGGATCTGGGCGGGGGACGATTTCGGCACTCAGAGTGGATTGCTGATTTCACCCGGCATGTGGCGGCGGTACTTCAAGCAACGGTACCGCGAAGTCTATGCTCAACTCAAAGCGATCAATCCCGATGTGCTGATCATGCAGCATTCCGACGGGGCAGTCGCCGCCATCCTGGGTGAATGGATCGAAGTCGGCATGGAAGTCTTTAACCCCGTCCAGCCCAATGTTCCGGGACACTCGCCGGAGGAATTGAAGGACAAGTTTGGAGATAAGCTTTCGTTCTGGGGAGCCATCGACCAACAGAGGCTTTTGCCCTTCGGGAGTCCTTCGCAGATCGAGGCGGACGTCAAAGCGAAAACCGCAGTCCTGGGGCGGGGTGGTGGCTACATGGTAGCGCCAGCCCACATCATTCAGGCAGAAACGCCGCTGGAAAATGTGGAGGCCCTGATCCGGGCGGTCCGGGAGAACGGCGCCTAGGCGGGGTAGCCACGGCACCGGCTATGTGCCGTGGGCTTTTCTGAGAATCGTTAAAAGCAGATTCCTCGTTGCCCACCGTCATAAGACCCTTCGCCTGGCTCAGGGCCGTTCGCAAGCGGAAGGGCGAACGGACTCGGAATGACACACGGGGGGCAGCGTCGGAATGACACCGCGGGGCGGCGGGCCATGAAAAGCTAACTTCCGCGACCGGTCATCGCCTGGCGGAAATCGACTACTTGGCGGCCGCGCGCCGCAGGTCCTGGTCAATGAGTTGAAGGGTTCGCTTGGGCTGGAATCCAATTACCGGAACCCCATTGATGTAAAGCGTCGGCGTCATCACGATGCCCAGTTTCCGTCCTTCTCGCACATCGGCCTCGATCCGTGGAAGCGATGCCTTTGCGTCGAGGCACTGCGCGAGCTTAACTCGATCCAAGCCCGCCCGCTGACCAAAATCCAGCAGTAAAGGCCGGACGTTCGCGCCGTTAATCATGTCCTGGCTTTCAAAAATGATCGAGCGATATTTGAAGTAGGCCGCCGGGTCCAACAGATAGCCACACTCGTTGGCAATGGCCGCCGTCAGCGCCCAGTCGTGGATCGTCGTAAGGGGAAACTCCTTAAACACGATTCGAACCTTGTTGCCGTATTTGGGAATTAGCTGGGTTTCAAAGAATTTCTGCAGTTCGGCGCAACTGGGGCACTCGAGGTCGGCAAACTCCACAATGGTCACCGGGGCGTCGGCAGGGCCCACCATCGGCTGATTCTTCAGGTTGATTGCCTGTTCTATTTCCTTCCTGGGGTCAACATTCAGGTCAAAGATGCTTCCGATGACGGCGTAGCGCCCGTTTTGGGTGACAAAGGCATGCGTTGAGCTCTTCTTCCCGCCACCCTGGGCTGAAATCCTGGCCTGGTAAAAACCGGCGAATTCCGAGTGGCGGAAGGGCCCGACGGCGAGCGTGACGGCCGCCGGCACCTTAAATTTGACCCGCACATAATCAACAATCTTCTTGTTGATCAGGGAAGCATTCGCGGCGGGATTGGGTTGCGCCGTGGTCGAGGTAACAAAAACATCTCCGATCACCATGTAACGTTTGTCTTTCGTAAGAAAGAGCGGCTGCGATTTCTTCTTGTTTCCGCTCTGAATGTAGATCGCGGTCTGGTAGAAGGCGCTGTACTCGGAGTTCTGGAGCGGCCCCATCGTGAGATTGGCGGAAGCAGGGATTCCAAACCGCTCCCTGACATAGTGGATAATCTTCTGGTCAATAGTGGAAGGGGTTTCCGCCCGGATGGATTGCGTTGCCAGCAAACCGGCCAGCACAACCCACAGGATCGCAAGGAACCTCTTCCCTACAGCGAGTTCTCTCATATGCATTTTGCTCTGCGCCTAAACTCTCTTCAAAATTCCTAACAGCCCCACGGGTTTAAATTATGGATGGCTTATCTATTCATATCGCAATGCCACCATAGGATCAACCTTTGCGGCACGGCGGGCGGGAATGTAGCCGGCTCTGGGAGATTCGCAGAGAACAAGGCGGTTAATTTTCTTGCCGAACCTGATCCTCGATGGCACAAGCCGTGCGGACCACACAATCTCGGTCTGTGGGAAGCTCACTTGTACAGGAGTCGAACGGTGTCAATGGCATACTTGCCGACCTGGATGTCGATGCTCCCATTCGCATTGACACGAATCGGCTTCTGATCCTCTTCGAGGATATCCGTCGACATGGCGCTGACAAGGCCTTTCGGGCACTTGATGGTCGCTCGCGTATCCCGGCCGTCCGTTTCATAAAACCGCAGCACCAGACCACGCCCATCCTCCGCTTTCTTGAGAATGGTCGCCACCACATTTGCCGGGGACACATTGAGAAAACTCTGCTGGTCCGGAAGATCGCCTGTTGCCGTCTGGCCCCGCATCACCAGCAGCGGAGCATTGTGGGCCCAACCCATCCGAACGGCTTCATGAGGCACCAGGGGTCCCCGGTGCGTTTGCAGGGCGAAGCGATAGGCATGCGGCCCCTGCTGCGTGAAGTACAGGTTGCGGTCGCCGCAACTGAAGACGCTCCTCAGCAGAATCGGCTGGATGACGAAACCCGTCTTCAGCAGCATCGGATCCTGGTGGGTGATGCGCTCAAAAGGACGATACCGGCCGTTCAGATAGAGCAGGAAACGGTTCGGCGCCAGCTGGCCCTTTATCGTCCGCGCATCATGGAAGCGCGGGTCCAGGCGGTCCTTGACGTCAAACGGAGTGACTTCGGTAGCCAGCGTCACTCCGCCCTGCTGATTGGAAAGATCCACCCAGTTATTGGTGGCTCGAACCGTGGGATGGCTGGCCACCGCCTGCCGGCTCTCTTTGCCGTACTGCACGGAGCCAAACGGCACTTCGTAGGTGAGTTTTCCCTGCTCGACATTAAAGGGGAAGGTGGTGTTCACCTGGATTTTCTTCTGGCCGTTCCAGTCCAAAGTCGTTTTGAGATCAATTCGCGGCACGGATCGATAGAGCGTTATCTCCTGGACTCGGGTGGAATTTAAAATGGTGCCTTTGACCCGGATCGTAGCGCGAACCGGACCGGACTCTGTGACGGTGATGGAAGCCGGTTTTGCGCCCATGCGCCACGAGCGGTTTGTGAATTCCTCGCCCTCGTCGACGCCAAGATTCTCCAGGGCGATTAATTCATTCGCCTCGTATTTTCGGGTATTGAGTATTTCGCGCCCGGCGCGCTTGTCAAAGATGCTGGTGATTCCTCCGGAGCGCCGATCCAGAGTGACTCTGTAAAATTGATTTTCCAGGCTCGTGGCAGTTGCACGGAGAGGATTTGCCACCTGGTTTTTTCCGGGGACGAGATAATAGGTTGTATAGCCAAGCGAAGGAACGCTTGCCTCAAAGATGACCTGCGCCCGCGCAATGCTGCCATCCTGATGGGTTGCCTGCACGTTCACCTGCACCGGCCGTTCCCGGCCCTTCGCATCAATCAGGTGGAGCGCGCGCGTTCCTGCTTTGTCGATCGACACGACGTGGTCAACCACATCGGTGCGCGGCCAGCCCAGGTCATTGAAAACGACGAGCGGAATCCCCTTGTTGCGGCACCGGATGTGGGAAATCAACACATCAAGACTATCAGACAGCGCCTGGTGGGCCACCCGGTAGCTGTCCCGGGCCCTGGCGAGCTTGACGGCGTCGCTGATGATTCCGTTGTGGCCGCCCCAGTTGTGCTCGTGCACCAGCAGATTTGCCTGCCAGACGCTGTTGATGGCTGAACGCGGATAATCGTAGCCGGGAACGAACACACTGTCGACGGCCGAAACCTTTTCCGCCGCAGTCACCAGATGCTCCGTATGGCGGCTGAGCATGAACGCGTCGTTCTCAACCGATTGGGTTCCGTCCCACCAACTGGGGATTTCCCCTGAAACAGTCTGAATTTTGCCGTTTCCCTGCCGGAGTTCGCCCCGAAGAGCCTGGAAGTATTCGTCCACCGAGGCCAGCTTCACTTTGGGAGCATCGTGCCTCGTATTCCAGGTGTGGGCATTAACGCCCACACGCTCGTCGGGGATGGTGCAATCGGTACCGTCGGCCATAAAGAGAACCGGCGGGAGCAGCCACTTCTTCATCTGCGCAATCTCCTGCTGCACGTAACTCAAGAACCCCTCTTCGGCCACGCGGTAGTTTTCCGTGCGCAGGCGGTCTCCCGCTCCGTAGCTCTGAGGGCAGTGCACAACCATCACATGCGAGCCGTCGGGACCGGCCCAGCGAAAAACCGCGGGGCCGGCATACCCTGATACGTTCAGGTGGTTCTCGGGCCGCACAAGAACCTTCCAGATCACAAAGTCCTTGATTCCCGCCTTGGCCAATATCTGAGGCATCTGGAGAGTGTGCCCGGGCTCATCAACGTTCCAGGCGAAATCGGTATTCACGCCGAACCTTTCGCGCAGCCAGCGCTTGCCGAAGTATAAATTCCGGATGAGGCCCTCTCCGCCCAGGAGCAGTTCGCTTGGCCCGATATAGAACCCTCCGCATTCCAGGATGTCTTTGCGCAGCAAATTCCTGACCGTTGCCGCTTTTTCAGGATATCGGCGCAGGAATTCCCGGAGCACGTACGCATCCTCTTCGGAGAATTTGAAGTTCGGGGACTTCTCCAGCATGGCGACCGATTTGGCGACCGCCTGCACATTGAGGTTGAGGCAGACTTCAGGCGTATCCGGCCAGGACAGGTCCGCATGAGAATGAGAAACGATGAGGACCTGAAGCCTGGAGTATGGGCTCTGTTTCAGCAAACCCTGCAAGCCCCCTTCGGCTGCGTCGAGTGAGCGGACGAACTGCGCAGTTCTGCCCGACCGCATCGCGTCCAGGTCAAACGTTTTCGTAATGTTCAGAATCTGCGCGTCCGATTTCCCGCCGGCATGCTCGTAGAGTGCATCCGCAATCCCGAGGTTGCCGAGGAAGTTGCGCACTCGCCCGGCCAAAGCGTCGCCTTCAATCTCCAGTCTGGGATTCTTCAGCAACGTCCCGCGATTGTCGCCTCTGGTGACCTTGATGGCGATGGCCACCACTTCACCCGGCCTGGCGCTTTGCGACAAAGGAACTCTCTGGCTTTTGTTCCGCAGCGGCCTGTCGGTCGCGTTGAAGTGTTTCACCCGCGCACCGTTGACATAAATGTCGCCGGCGGGCCATAAATCAACCACCAGGCTGATCTTTCTGCCTTCCGTTCTTGTCCCGTAAAGGACCGCGGGAATTGTGACCTGCTTCCTGTACCACCAGACCGCCGCATTGCGGGATAACAAAGGCCTCCAGCTGTTCTGGTCTTTCGGGAGGATTTGCCACCCGGAGTCGTCCAGCTTCGGGTCCGCGCCGTTCGGGATGTCCTGTGCGCGGAATTTCCAGCAAGCGACACTTTCATTGCTGCTGGCCTGTACCTGGTTTATGAAGTCACCCGTCGCGTCCATGGCGATGACGGACCGCGCGCACAGGAGCACGAGGGCCAGCACGAGGAGCTTTGCAAACAGGGAAGCGTGGTTTTGGGCCTTCATCTAATCCTCCGGAGTCAGGATATGTCAGGCACTTCTGTGTGCCGGGTTGGCCAGTGGGAACGGAAAGTGTATTCCGGGAGCCGCGCCGGTTGCAGCCGGTTCATTGATTTGTGAGGAAACTTCAGTATCCGATGAACAAAATCGTCAGGGCGGCCAGGATCAGGACCCCCGACCGAAGGGCCGAGCTGTCCCGGCAGGCCGCGCGAGGTCGACATATTCCCGAGCATTGTGCTCGCACAATACACTGTGCCTGTGAGACGCGCCGGCAACCGGCAAGCGGCTTGAAAAAAGTCAGCCTCGGACTGGAAGTCGATCCTGCGCTCGATGAGCGGTTTGGCCAACGCCCAACTTTCACACCCAGCCACAGTCAACTCCCGCAACAGATCTTCATTCGCGATTTCTTTTTTACAGCATACCCGTCACCCCCTCTCATTGCAATCGGCAGTCGGGTCATCAGCATTCGGTCCATCTTCCGTGTGCTTCCAAATGTTGAAGCTGGCCTGCCCGGGTTTTGGTACGAGAGTTTACATCACACCGTTGAGGGGCTGTGAAAGTGGATTTGGTGAAGCCAGGGGGGCGATAGGCCGCCGGTACCGGTGACGTGGCCGGAGATTTGTTGTACCCGTTGAGATGAGAGAGAATTCACTGGTGAATGAAGCGGTCATGTCCACGAAGAGGTTCAAGCCGGACCAGGTTCTGAACCGGCTTCGGCAGATTGAGGTGGAGGTCGCCAACGGGAAGACGGCGCCACAAGCGTCCATCCCCATTTTCGGCAAAGCTCTGCCAGGGCCAGGTGAAACCAGGAAATCTAAACATTAAGAACTGAAGAATTTTCAGTTGACCATCGCACTCTTGAAACAGGCTCCATGAGCCGGGGCTCGCCACGTGGAGCGCGGTTTCTACTGCACCGTCAGCACGATGGGTGCGGAGTTCACGAGCGAACCGGAAGTTCCGGTGACGGTGACCGTATAGGTGCCTGCGGGAGTTCCGGGATTTGTGGGAGCGGCACTGCCCGCGCCGCAGGCGACTTGCAGCGTGAGGATGAAGATGAAAAGACCTGCCGCCAAACCGAGCGTGGCCAGGCGTTTTGCTGCCGGCCTCTGCAAAACCATCAGACCTAACAGGCAAAGCGCCATGAAAGCAATCCCCAATCCGTAAGCGGGCGGCAAGCCGGACGGCAGGGTGAACACCGCGGCCGGGGCTGTGGTGGAAAGGGTCAGCGTCGAGGTTGCCCCGGCGCTGCCCGGAGTCACGGAACTGGGTGAAAACGAACAGGCGGTGCGGGCCGGAAGGTTGGAACAGGCCAGCGAAACCGCATTCGTAAACG
>CAYWMN010000186.1:0-7647 GCA_964459065.1 uncultured Acidobacteriota bacterium
CGCAGTATCAAAAAAATTGCAGCCCAAGTCCACAGCCCGCTGGAGGGAACCGAGGGCCTCCTCGTCAACTTCGGGGCCCTTCCAGGATCCCATTCCCCACATGCCGTAACCGACCTCGCTGACGCTCCAGCCGGTCCGTCCGAACGTTCGATATTCCATCGTTCTCCTTTTCGCCAAAGATTCGCGCCTACAGACACCGCAGTAATCGTCAACCTCTCACTTTCTCGGCCCGGAATTCCGGCCCGGCAACCGCGACAAACCGCTTCAGGCTGCCAGCGCTATTTCAACTCCGAGAGCATTTTGCCGGGATCGGTAAAGTATGCACCCTCGACTTGCTTCAGCACCTGAACGTCTCCCATATTAATCTCGGTCTTTTTATCGGCGCTCACGTGATTTTTAGCCAGCTTGACGCCGTCGTAGTCGCCATAGTACCAGTTCCAGGAACCCTTGGTCCCGCTCTGCAGAAGGTATTGCCAATGGGTCATCAAATGGGACCTGGGCGAAACGTAGGCCCAATACTGATCGCCCGGCGTCAGCCCCACATGGTTGAAACTCAGGTGAACAACATCGTAGGTTTCGCCGCCCAGCCGGCGGGTGCCCTCGTACTGAAGGTTAACGCCGGGGTCCAGCCACTTCCAGGGCTCCGCCAGCCAGTACATGTCATTAATGTAATCGGCGTAAGCTTTTTTCAGATCCCTGGCGGATTGGTCGCCTTCCACCTGCTTGCCGCCCACGTAAACCTTGCCTTCTTTGGTGTGAACATTGAAGAGGACAACTTCTTCCAGGCCCTTTTTCGTTTTGGTTTCCAGGCGGTACCGGCCCGTGAATTTGTCCCAAAGGTGGTGGCGATCAACCCGGACCTGGCCGTTTGAAATAACCTTGAAATCAAAACGGACAAAATGGACGGAGGTCCATGCGCTCTCGCCGCCCATCGCCTCCATCATGGCGTGAGCGATCTGGACAGCCTGCTTGTCGCGCCGCTCGGCGGCGTTGGCCGGGCGAGCGGGCGCCCACATCAGAACCAGAAAAACGGCAAGCACGATGGCCCGCAATTGTCTTGGCATCGTCATGTTTCACCCCACCCCGATAAGAGTTGACAACACGATCATCGTAATCCCCGTGTGCAGCAAAGACAATGCCCAAAACGCCGCCCAGGCTCCCGCAGAGTCGCAGCCGTCGTTTGGCAAAGGACTTCCATTTTGCACCAAATTCCTGAACAATGAGTTTCCCGTGGCCACAACTCCGCCAATTCGATCCAGCCGATTTCTCAGGCGCTCACACCTGCTGCCAGGCTTAGCCTTTGCCGGTGCGGCAGGTCTGTTATGGCTGTTGCATTACCCTTTCCTGCGCCTCCCGTATTTTTGGGATGAAGCCGGCTACTACATTCCGGCAGCGCTTGACTTCTACCACCACGGCCTGCTGATCCCGCAAAGCACGCTGCCCACCGGCCACACTCCGTTGCTCTCGGTCTATCTGGCCCTGGTGTGGCGGATTGTGGGATACTCGCCGCTCGCCACGCGCTCGGCCATCATCGTTCTGGCCGCGGGAACGCTGGCTGTTTTGTACGCACTGGGCCGGACCGTCGCCCGCCGGGAAACGGCGGCCGGAGCTTGCGTTCTGCTGGCGGTCTCCAGCTTGTTCTTCGCGCAGAGTTCGCTGGCGCACTTGGACCTTGCCGCGGGCCTCACCACCACGGCGGCCGTTCTGGCCCTGCTGCGGCGCCGCCTGGGATGGTTCGCCCTGCTGCTGTCGCTCTCCGTCATGACCAAAGAAACCGCCATCGTCTTTCTGCCCGTGGCCTGGATTTTCGCCTGGCGCAACCGCCGCGAACTGGACCGCTCGGCGGCTTTCTGGCTTGCCGTTCCGCTTGCTCCGCTCGCGGCCTGGGCGCTCTATTACCACCACGCCACCCGATTCTGGACGGGCAATGCGGCCTATCTCCAATACAATCTCTACTCCACCCTCACACCCGGCCGGATCGCCGTCACCTTCCTGCGGCGCCTCGACCAGGTTTTCATCGCCGGATTCAACTGGCTTCTGGTGCTGGCGGCGGTCGCGGGATACTGGAAGGTCCCGAAGCCAGGCGCAGGTTCTGAAGAGCCCGATTCCCTGCCGCCGCGGCCGTCGAAAATCCGACAGGATTTTCTGTTCCTCACTGCCGGCCTGGCCGTCTGTTATCTCGGCATGCTGAGCGTTGTCGGGGGCGCGGTGCTGGCCCGATACCTGCTGCCGCTTTTCCCCTGCTTCTATCTGGCGCTCATGCTCTTTGTGGAACGCCTGCCGCGCCCGGCAATGCGCGGAGTGGTGGCGCTGGCGGCAGTTTGCTTTGTGGCTTCCTGGTTTATCAACCCACCTTATCCTTTCCCTTATGAAGACAATCTGGCTTATGCGGATTTCGTCCATCTTCACCAGCAGGCTGCGGATTTTCTTGCCGCGCAACCCGACGCCCCTCGTATTCTGACGGCCTGGCCGGCCACCAACGAACTCGCCAAGCCCGCGCTGGGCTATGTGAAAAAGCCTTTGCGGGTAGTTCGGATGGGAAGCTTCGCCGCGCAGGATTTCCAGTATGTTTCGCCGCGCTCCTTTGACCTGCTTTATCTCTACTCGCGCCAGTGGAATCCTCCCGACAACTGGCTGCGGCGCTTCAGCCGGGCCGACCAAGCACTCGAGTACACACCGGCCGTACCGGCCTCCGCCGTCCAACGCCAATTCCATCTGAAGCTGCTCGCCACCTTTCGCGACCGTGGCCAGTGGGTGAGGATTTACCGGCAGCGGCTTGCCGAGTGGCAAATTCGCAGCCGCTGATTTCGAGAACGGTTGTTGCATCTGGAATTTTTTAGCGATACACTTTCGCCGGATCACACAAGGAATCAGATGGATCGATTCTGCTTTGTTCAGGAGGAATCTTACATGGGCCAGAAAAGGATCTCTCGTCGCAGCTTTATGGGAAAAGCCGCCGGCGTAACCGGCGGGATGGTGGCGGCGCGATCGATCATGCTTGAAGCCGACCCCATCGGGATGCCCGCCCGGCCGCCCGCGCCCAGCGACACATTGCGTTTTGGCATCATCGGCGTCGGCATGCGAGGCGGAGGCCTGCTGCCGGCCGCCATCAAACTGCCCGGCGTTGAGTGCGTCGCCATCTGCGAGCTCTACACCAGCCGACAGGAACTGGGTAAAGAGATTGTGGGCAAGCCGGTCCAGGTTACCAAGCGATACCAGGACCTGCTGGATCGCAAAGACATCGATTGCATCCTGGCGCCGGTCCCCGATCATTGGCACGAGCGGATTGTGCTCGATTGCTGCAAGGCCGGCAAAGACGTCTATGTGGAAAAACCCATGACGCACGAAGTGCAGCAGGGCTTTCCGATGATTGACGCGGCCAAAAAATACAACCGCATCGTCCAGGTCGGCAGCCAGGAACCCAGCTCGGTGATTTACACCAAGGCCCGCGAGCTGATCAAGCAGGGCGTGATCGGCGACGTCTGCCTGGTGGAATCGACCATGGGCCGCAACTCTCCCTGCGGCGCCTGGCGGTACGCCATTCCGCCCAACCTCTCGCCCCAAACCGTCGACTGGCCAACCTGGCTGGGCTCGGCGCCCAAGCGGCCGTTTTCGAAAGAGCGCTTCACGCGCTGGCGCTGCTGGGAAGACTACGGCGAAGGTATCTCCGGAGACTTGTTCATCCATTCGCTCACCGGCATTCATTACGCCATGGACGTGCAAGCGCCTCCGAAGCGCGCAGCCACCATGGGCGGCCTGTTCCGGTGGCATGACGGCCGCGACTTTCCGGACGTGATGAGCACGGTGTACGAATATGCGAACTTCCGCGCCATGCTGCGGGTGACCCTCAACACCAGCGAACCGGAGATCTATCGCTTTATGGGCACGCGCGGCATCCTGGAGATGGGCGGCATTGAAAACCCCCGCGGGTTTACCATCATCCCGCAGGACGGCATCAACCATAACCCCTGCGCGCCGGCCTGGCCGGCTGCCATGGAAGCCGCCTACCGTAAGAAGTGGCACACCGAGCACGACACGCCTCCGGGTGAAGCCAAGGTGATTGAAGCGACCCAGTACTTCGCTCCTGATCACTACGACAGCACGCGCGAACATCTGTGGAACTTCTTCCAGTCGGTCAAAACGCGCCGGCCTTCCATTGAGGGACCGGTGTTCGGCAACAACGCCGCCATCGCCTGCCACATGGCCAACTACGCTTACTTCAACCACTCCGTGGCCGTGTGGGATTCGGCGGCCCGCAAACTTGTTTCCGCCTGATCGCTCACAGTGGCGAAGGGCTAGATGTCTGTTCCTCCTGCGGCGGCAACTGCTTCCGGGCGGTTGCCGCCTTTCTTTCTTTACCGGAGCCCGGCCAACCCCGGCAGCAAGTGCCGCAACCCAAACCCGCCAGCGAAGCTCAGCCTCAAGTTCGCAGAAGCGCCGAGATCGGGTGTTTATGGCGTTATTCGCATGTCTTTTATTTTCAATAATTTAGCTGGGTCGATTTCTTGCGTGGTTTAGCTTCGTTTGAGATTGCCTTACGTATTTTCAATAACTTGCCAGCTTTGTTTTAGCTTCGTTTTAGGTTCGTTTTGGCCGTTTTTTCAACAGCTCACCTGTATTTTCAATAACTTCCTAGCTTCGTTTGCTCAAAAAAGAATTCTTTTTTTCTTAACCGGCCCGTGAAGCACAGCTCATCGCTCGTCTTGCCATCCCGCTCCATCGATTCACTCCGTCCCATCAAGACCATCCCTTTCTCCGAAATCCGAAAAAAGCAAAGTCAGCAGGCAGGGACCGGCATCCCTCACCCATCACAATGTAGGCTAGCATACAAGGGTCGATTTGTCAAGATCCCGCGCCGCCCGGCTGTGCTATAGTTGGGCGTTCAACGGGCAAGTTCCAACCGGGCAATCCATTGTGAAAGCAAAAGGGAAGTGAAAAATGAAAGACCTCCAAGAAAAAAAGAAGAATGGGAAAAAGGGAAACCGCCGGGAATTCCTTGTTGAGGTCGCCAGGGTTACGGGCGCTGCGGGCCTGGCCGGCGGCTGGCCCGCCTGGGCGGCGGCCGAACCCAGCCCCTCAACGGCTCCGGAAAGTGAAGCAGCGGCCGCGCGCCGCTTTGCGGAACTCAAACAGGGTTGGCTCAATCCCGCCCGCACTTACCGGCCCCATGCACGGTGGGCGTGGCCGGGAAGCGCCGTCACCAAAGACGGCATCGCCTGGGAGCTGGGACAGATGGCCCGGCAGGGCCAGGGCGGAGTGGAAATTCAGGTCCCCTGGCGGATGTACGCCAAGGGCAATATTCCCTACCTCGGCGACGAGTGGCTGCGAATGGTCCGCCATGCCGTCCAGGAAGCAGGCAACCGGGATATGGAAGTGGCCGTCACGTTCGGTCCGGGTTGGAGCTTCGGCGGCTTCTGGGTGCCGCCCACCGAGCGCAGCAAGGTTCTGGCACAGGGCTCGGTCGAGGTCGAGGGTCCGGGCAGATTCCATCAGGAATTACCCGACTACAAGCGGCGCGGCAAATCGGAGTTTCACAGCCCCGAATTCGATTGGACCGCCCCGGATGAAAACCAGATTGTCGCCGTCATTGCGGGCCGCCTTACGGGCGGCCGTCTGGATGCCGATTCCCTGACGGACTTGACCTCCAAGGCGAGCCAGGGCCGCCTGGATTGGCAGATCCCGGAAGGCCAATGGCGGCTGATGGTGTTCCGGCTGAAGTACACAGGGCAACAATGCCAGACGACGGACAATTTTCTGCGAAGGCAGTGGGTGGTGGACCACTTCAGCAAGCAGGCGATGCGGCATTACTGCGATTTTCTCGGCAGTGCTTTTGCGAGAAGCTTCGGCGAGCACTTCGGCAAAACGGTGGACAGCTTTTTCTGCGACAGTTTTGAAATCAGCGTTCTTCCCGGCACCGTTCACTGGAGCAATGCAGCGCTCGAACAATTCCGGACGTATAAGGGTTATGACCTCACGCGCTACCTGCCGGCGCTCTGGTGGGACGTCGGCGAGCTGACTCCGAAAATCCGTTACGACGTGAACGACTTTCTCGACTGGCTGGGGCGCGACGCCACGTTTGACACTTTTATCGGCTGGTGCAGCAGGCACAACGTCCAGGCGCGCATCCAGCCGCACTATCGCTTTACCGAGGAACTGATCCGCGGGGCGGGCATGACTCCGCGCCCTGAAACGGAGGTGACCACTCGCGGGTTTGAAGTCGTCACCGATCCACGCAAGGCGACGGCGGCGGGCGCGCATCTTTACGGCCGCAAAATTCTTTCCGCGGAAGCGTACACGTTTATTTATATGCAGCGCTACCACACAACGCTCGAAGACCTGAAGGTAGCGACCGACGCCTTCCTGCGCGACGGCGTCACGCAGTTTTACAACATCGAGTATCTTTACTCGCCCGAAATGCACGTGGCGCCCTCGCGCGACCTGCCCTGGGCCAACCGCATCAGCCACTGGAACACCTGGTGGAAGCACTATCATCACCTGGCGGCGTACGTCAGCCGCTGCTGCTATCTGCTCCGCCAGGGAGAGTTTGCCGGCGACGTTCTCCTCTACTCGCCGCAGGCATCCGTGTGGACCGAGAAGGTGGTCTTCGGCGACGAGCGGCGCATCATGCCCTATGGCAATCTGGGCAAAACGCTGGTGGCAAACGGCTACGATTTTGACCCGGTGAACGACGACGTCCTGCAGAATCGCGCGCGTGTGGAACAGGGCCGCATCCGGGTGCGCGATCTCGCTTACCGCTTTCTGATTCTGCCGCGGACAACCGCCGTGCCGGTGGAAACCATGGAGTTTATCCGGCAATTCGCGCTGGGTGGCGGCGTGGTGATCGCGCTCGACGAACTGCCCTCGGCGTCGGTAGGGCTGAAAGATTCCGCCGAACGCGACGCGCGCGTCAAGCAGATTGCAAGCGAGCTGTTCGGCTCCGGCGGCAAAGGCAAAGCGCATCCGGGCGGCGGGCGAACTTACTATTTTGCCGATTACAAGATTCCCGGCTACGAGGTAACTCAAAAAGCTTTCACGCCGTTTCCACAGCCGATGGGGCCCACTCCGCCGCTCACGCCGCCGCAGCGGGCGCTGCTTGGGGCGCTGAGGGAACATCTGGGACCGGACTTTCAGTTGGAAGGAAACCGGCAAAGCGACGGCCTGACGTTTCTGCACCGGCGCCTCGGACCCGACGACGTCTATTTTGTGACCAACCTGCAACCGGAATCGAGCAACACGTCCGTCACCTTCCGCGTCCCGGGCAAAACACCCGAACAATGGGACCCCATGACCGGCCGCATCAGCCCGGTCCATGTTTACCGGGAGCGCGCCGAGGGCGTCACGATTCCCATTCGCCTCACCCCCTACGCTTCGACCCTTTTCATCTTCCGCTCCGGGAAACCGTCCGTCCACCTGAGCGAGTCGGACCTGGAAGAGGTTCGTGAGATGACAGGTAGTCAATTGCAGGGAATTGCCGCAGAGAACGGCGCGGCGCGCGTGACGGTCGTCGAAAACGGCCGGAGCAGGAAGGCACAGGCCACCGTCTCCGGCTTGCCGGAGCCGCTGCCGGTAAGGGGCCGGTGGCGGATGACGCTTGAAGGATATCGCTTCGACAAAGTCGACAAGCAGATTGCCGAACTGCGCTCGTGG
>CAYWMN010000187.1:0-6766 GCA_964459065.1 uncultured Acidobacteriota bacterium
CTACGTTTCATTGACAGTTATTTAGAATCGGAGGAAAAAACTACGCAGTCTCGTGGTCCTAAAGCGATAATCCACGTGAAGCCCCCACGGGCCTTTCTGCCCGTCCACCAGCGCCGAGAAAGCGTAAAGCTCAAACTTGGGTCTGGCACCGGAAATGCCCAGGGGAACGTACTGGTAAAGATAAACATTCCCGCCGAAATGAATCGGACCCAGGTGAGGATGGACGCCCGCTTTACCGGCGGAGGCCTTTTCCACCGCCGAAGCTTGCAAACCGTTCGGAGATCTTTGACCTTCAGCGTTCGGGGTTTTGTGGCTGGCAGAAGGAATCGGACGTGGCGTTTCGGCCGTTATGGCGGGTTCTTGCGATTGCCGCATAGTAGCCTGGCTCGACTGCTGCCTGGCGGCAAGCAAAGCTTTAACCTCCTTCTCCAGCACGCTAATCCGGCGGTTCTGCTGCGCCAGCTTCTTTTTGAGCGAGAGGATTTGAGCTTCCTCGCGGTCACGCTTTGTTGTTGATCCCTGTGCTTGCGCAAATGATGGGCTTGAAAGCCCCACCGTAGATGTCAACGCGATTGACGAAATCAGAATCCAATATTTCATTCGAGTATTCCTCTCTGTCAGACTGGTTGCCAGTCGCAGGGAGATAAGGATGGTCAAATGCTTTAACCTATGATCCTACTATGGGAAAGCCTGGTAGGTTATAGGGAAAGATTAGGGTGATTGGATTAAGAAGCTTCTTGCTGTCTGGGGAAAATGTCAGAAGAGGCGGAAGCTTACTTCCACCATAACGCGAACGGGCACCGCATTACCGTTGCGCATGGCGGGCTTGAATTTCCAGGTCTTGACGGTCTTCAGCGCGTTTTCGTCCAGGCCCATTCCCAAGGGTTTGACAACCTGTTCGCCGATAACGTTACCCTTGGCATCCACCACGATCCACAGCACTACCGTTCCCTGGTATTTGGCTTTGCGGGCCTGCTCGGAGTAGGGAGGCTCCGGCTTATAGATGGGAATCGGGGCGCTGACATTGCCGCCAACGCTATAGACGCCGCCGCCGGTGCCGGCGCCTTGCCCAGGACCCAACCCGCCTCCGCTGCCAGAGCCGATTCCGGTGCCTGTGCCCGAGCCAATGCCTCCGCCCGATCCGGGCCCCGCCGAGGGTGGTCCGGGAACGCCTTGCAGAGGGTCACCCCACTGGGCTTGGGCTGCCATTTGTGGCAGCTTCATTTGCGGAGGACCCAGCAAAGTGGGCTGCACCGGCAGCAAAGGTTTCAATATGGGCACCTTGACCTCGGGCGGCGCTAATTGCGTCTTGGCAAATTCAGGAGCCTTGCCCTTGGAGGCTGGAGTCGGAGTTCGTAACCCTCCACCGCCCCCGCCACCGGCCCTCGTGGCCGAAGCCGGAAGCTGCGGCAAATAGGGGGAAATATCGACAACTTCCGTCTTGGCTTGTTGAACGGGATGAAGCATCCGGCTGATGTAGTAGGGCAGCACCAATGCCAGGACAACGAGAGCATGGACTAAAATTGAATTCATCCAGGAAGCCCGCTCAGGCTGGAATTCCTGCCAGATGTCCGGTGGATACTCCTGCTTCTTGAAGGCGAAAACTCCGATAACCTCGCCGGCGACATACCCCGCGATAATTCCTAAAAAGATCTTGGGAGAAAGGCCTGCAAGCGCCCAGACGGTTCCCGCTCCGACCAGCGCAAGGCCGGCTCCGCACAAGGCCCGTTTCTTTTCCTGCGCGCGGTTAAAGATTCCGATCGGATCGGTCGGCTTTTCAAGAAACGCCTTGAACTGATCTCGAAAATCGCGGTACCAGGGGCGCATCTCTGTAACTGGAAGATCCACCTCGCCCTGGTAATATTCGGAATGAATCGTTGCGTTGGAGAGGCGTCGCCATTCGCGGAGGCCCTCTCTCAACGAGGCAAAAAGCCCCGGGGCCTCCGGCACGCTAAACATGGTGTCCGGCTTTTTTGACGTTGCAGGTTCGGCCACCGATTGACGGTTGCCGGAACCCACTTGCGTGTCAGTGCTTGGCATTAATTACCTGTCGCAGACTTCCCGCTCAAAAGTCTTCCTGGTTCACTCTTGCCATTTGATGTACCCGCGCGGGCTGGAGTTGTACTCAAGCGCCTAGCCTGCTCGACACAATCATCCGTTTTACTTATTTTACCACAACGCCAATCCTCGAAAGGTCCTTGAGCCATCATCCTCCAGGAAGTTTCCCGCCCTTCGCTAATTTAAAGACGTTATGCTCCGGCCAACGGTTTCAGCCACGCCAAGATAAAAAAAGATGGCTCGACCGCCTCCCCAACCAAATTCCCGACTATGCTAACATGCAAGGTGGAATCTGACTAAGAACGTTAACCACCACGTCCCATGACGAGCAAGCACGCTGCAGTCCGGATGAAGAATTTTGCCCTCAATCGTCAGGCAGCGCATTTCTACAACTTTCTCGAAAAATTTGAAGCCGGCATTGAACTCAAAGGCACCGAAGTCAAATCCATCCGGGAAGGCAAGGTGATTCTGAAGGACAGTTACGCCCTGGTGAAGGCGGGACAGGTCTGGCTCATTAATTGCCACATCAGCACTTACGGCGCAGGCAGCTACCTGAATCACGAACCCTTGCGGGACCGGCGATTGCTCTTGCACCGCCGAGAGATCGATAAGCTGACATCTCGAACGCGGGAAAGAGGACTGACCTTGGTCCCCATAAGGATTTACCCGAAACAGAACCACATCAAATGCGAAATTGCGCTGGCGAAAGGTAAAAAAGTGTATGATCGCCGTGAAACCGAAAGGCGTCGTACAATAAACCGCGAGACCGAACAGGCGATTCGCGAACATCGTCGCCGGTCCGGCTGAACGGGGCGCGCCGCGTCGTCGTCGCCGTTTTTTTAGTCCGTCATCATCTCCAATGAACCCAGAGGAAGGAGCCACAGCACATTGAATATTGAGTTGCAACATGAATCCGTCGAAAAAATAGCGGCCGCGGCGCTTGCCGTCTACAGCTTTGAAGACGATCCCGTTACGAGCGGAACCGCCGGTGAGCTTCCCGCAGAAGTTCATACGTTGCTGAGCAGTCTTAAAGAAAGCGGCGAATTAACGGGCAAGGCGTACGAATGCACGCTGGTGCACCAGCCTGCCGGAATGTCGGTTCAAAAGCTGCTGGTGGTGGGAGCGGGCAATAAGGAAAAGTTCAAGCCTTTTGAACTGGGCCGGCTGGCGGGCACTGCGGTGCGCTTCCTGCGCGCCCGAGCCGTGCGCGAGATGGCGTGGCTGGTTCTCGAAGACGAGACTGCCGAGGGTGTCCAAAATATCGCCGAAGGAGCAATCCTTGCCGATTACGACGCGGACCCCTACCGAACGGAAGAGAAAAAGGACCGCCGCATCAATTCGTTCAATGTTGTGGGCGCGAAGTCTGCATCTTCGGAAGGCTGGAAAACCGCGATCGAGCATGGAAAAGCGATCGCTGAGGCCGCAAACTTTGTGCGCGACCTGGTGAATGAGCCTTCGAATCGGATGACGCCCGCGCTGCTCGCCCAACAGGCACGCGAGATGGCTTCGCGATCAGGCCTCAGCTATCAGGAGCTTGGAGCGGAGGAGATTCAAAACCTCAAGATGGGCGCCTTGTGGGCCGTGGCGCAGGGCAGCGATGCACCGCCGCGCATGATGATTGTGCAGTACACTCCTGAAGATGCTCCCGAATCTCCGGTGATCGGCCTCGTCGGGAAGGGAATTACTTTTGACTCGGGAGGGATCTCGATCAAGCCGAGCAAAGATATGCACGAAATGAAGACGGATATGGCCGGCGGCGCCACCATGCTGGGCGTCATGCAGGCGATCGCCCGGCTCAAGCCGCGCGTCCGGGTCATTGCCGTTGTTCCTTCCGCGGAGAATATGGTAAGCGGCAAAGCGTATCGGCCCGGGGACGTGATTACCTCCATGTCTGGAAAGACGATCGAAGTTTTAAATACCGACGCCGAGGGCCGCCTGGCGCTTGCCGACGGTCTGGCCTACGCCAAGCAACTGGGCTGTAACGTGCTGATTGACGCGGCAACTCTGACAGGAGCCGTCATGGTCGCCTTAGGCAACATTACGACGGGCGTCTTTGGCCGTGATCAGGAATGGGTGAACCGGTTGATCGCTAGCGGGACGGCAACAGGAGAGAGAATGTGGCAATTGCCCGTCGACGACGAATACCGCGAGCTGTATAAAAGCTCGATTGCGGACATTGCCAATACCGGCGGGCGCTACGGCGGAGCCATCACCGCGGCGATGTTTGTGGGAGAATTCGCCGGTGACACTCCCTGGGTTCACCTGGATATTGCCGGAACGCGCTGGGCCTATGATGAGAAGCCGTATTTGGCCAAAGGCCCTTCGGGCGTTCCTGTCCGAACACTGGTCCACCTTCTGATGCATCTGGCGGATTAGTCTGGAAGGGAAGATGAAGCTCTCTGATATTTCCTGGCGAGACCGGGTTCAACTGCTGAACGCCGTCTTGTTTTGCCTGGTAGGAGCGCTGATGATCGTTCGGTATTTCGCTGGCGAAACCCCGGGACTGCTGGCGGGACTGGGTGTTCTGTTCCTGGCTTTCGGCGCATACCGATTAGGTTTGGCCAGAAAGGAGCTCCGCAAACGTGGCGACGGATCTTCATAGCGGCCTGATCGTGCTTCATCCACTGGGGACCGTTCTCGCCGTTCTGTTTGCGGCGCTGATGGCCGTCCTGATTCTTTGGATGTTCCGGGTGCCTGCGCCGCTGACAATGGAGGTGGCTCACGCCCGGCGCAGCGTCAGCGGCATCAGCCGGATTCTGGTCCCAACACGGGGAACCGAGCATGATGCGCGCGCCGCGGAACTGGCCTGTCGTCTGGGCCAGGAGCAAAAATCCCAGATTATCATCATCTATGTGATGGAGGTTCCCCTCACGCTTTCGCTGAATGCGCGAATGCCTGAGGAAGAGCAGCGTGCCGAGGAGTCTGTTCAACGCGGCGCGGAGATTGTAAAAGTCCATAACCTGGAAGCTATTACGCGGATTGAGCGCGACCGCGATGCGGGGCGCGGGATTTTGCGGGCCGCGGGAGACTTGGACGCTGACCTGGTGGTGATTGGCATGGACCCGCAACGGAGTCATTTTGCCGACCCGCTGGGCCGCACCATTGAAACACTGCTCCGACGCGGGAATTTGGAAGTCATTGTCGACAAGCATCCGGCCGCCGAGGCTGCTTAGAGCAATTCGGACGCAACGGTGCGAACAGGAACCACCGGCATCCGGCCGAGGCCGGCCGCTGGAGGTCCTTGGCATCGGCGCGATTTGACGGCTACGGAAAATTGGCGGATGCTAAGGGCATCACAGGGAAAAGGTCATGAAGATCATCGTCATTGGTTACGGGCGGGTAGGCTCGCAGTTTGTCAGGAAGATTGACACACAAGCCCATCAACTGGTGGTCATCGACAAGGAACGGGCTGTCATCCAGCGCGCTGATCCTCCGCAGGGAGTTAAGTTCCTGAATGGCAACGCCATCGACGAGGATCTATTGCGTGAGGCGGGGGCCGACAAGGCCGACGTGATGCTGGTTTTGACGCGGGACGAAAATACGAATTTAATGATTGCTCAGATCGCCCGGACCATGTTCAACGTTCCCAAAGTGATAGCAATCGTTTACGACCCGCAGCGCGAAGCCTATTTCCACGATGCCGGGATCGAGACCCTGGCGATTACGGTTGCGGGCGCAGACCTGCTGACGGCGCGGCTGACGAATGGCGGGGAAGCTCCCAAGGGTTCAGATGAGGCAGGAGACGCTTCGGCGAGCGGTCCCGTGCCCTTGCGGCCTCTTGAGGCCCACGATGGATCCTTCTACGTCTTAATCGTCGGCGGCGGCCTGGTGGGGTACTACCTGGCCCGCGCTCTGCTGCGATTGGGCCACGAAGTAACCATTATTGAAAGAGACTCGGCCATGTACGATCTGGTTTCGCAGCAGATCGATTGTCCTCTGGTTCTAGGTGACGGCTCGGCCACCGCGGTCCTGGAACGCGCCGGAGCCAGCCGGGCGAACCTTCTGTGCGCTGTCACCAACCACGACCAGGACAATTTAATCGCCTGCCAAATGGCCAAGTTGGGGTTTGGCGTGCCCAAAACCATCGCGCGGGTGAAGAATCCCAAAAACGAGACGGTGATGCGGCGCCTGGGCGTTGACACCACGGTAAGCTCCACCGCCATTATTACCGACGTGATCCAAAATGAATTGCCGGCAACCCCGGTCCTGACGCTGGCCAACCTTGCTTCCTGTGGCGCGAGCATTATGCAATTTCGCCTGACCGGACGGTCGGCCTCAATCGGTAAGCAGGCGAGCGAAGCCGGCATCCCCGAACCTTGCAAGGTGATCGGGATCGTGCGGCGCGGTGAAGCCATCACAGAGTTGGATTCCACGCGGTTTGAAACCGGCGATGTTGTCTTGGCTTTTGTCCCCGAGGATCAAGCGGCAACTGTGCAGGAAGTTCTGCTCGGAATTTAACCCGCGGCGCCTGGCGGCTGGACACCCTCTGGGCAGGCGAAAGATCCCCCGGGCTGAGGTTAAGAAAGGCTCCGGACAATGAACCATCCTCCGATCCCTGAAGATGACCGGCGAGGCGCACGGCAGCCGGAGCGCTTCAATCCCGAACGGGCGGCGCGGCTTGATGATCCCGCGCGTTTTGAGTATCTACCGCCCGGCGAGGTGGCGCAAATGCTGGAGGAGCAGACTAGAAAGCAAGGGCGGCGCCTGG
>CAYWMN010000187.1:6776-7613 GCA_964459065.1 uncultured Acidobacteriota bacterium
TGCTGGAGGCTCCGCAGGGCGGGAAAATATTGGATTTTGGGACGGGAACGGGAACCTATGCCATCGAACTTGCCCGCCTTCGCCCGGATGTTGAGGTCATCGCCCTCGATGAACAACCCGCCATGCTCGAACGTCTGCGAGCGAAACCTGCAGCCGGGTCGCTCCCTAACTTGAAGCCGACCCTGGCAGGGGAAGCGGCAGGCTTGAGCGGCCAAGTCGACCGCGTGCTGGCGCTCAACGTGCTGCACGAACTGGGCGACGAAGCGTTGCAGGCTCTGCGCCGTTTTCTCAAACCGGACGGCATGGCGCTGTTTATCGACTGGAACGCTGATGTTGAACGTCCTGCCGGGCCTCCCCGTGACCACGTCTACTCGCCCGCCGAAGCTCGCTCGCGCCTCGAGCAAATGGGCTTTCAGCCTGAGAAGGAACGTTTGTTCCCCTACCACTACGCTTTCCGCGCACGATAACTGCGAAAAGGGCCGCAAGTTCCGGTCACTCCGAGTACAGACTGACTGCGTTTAGCCAACACGCCGGTTAACCGTGATATTCCCTTTAATTCCTTTCTTGCTGCTTTGAAGAGCAAGACGGGCTCCTATCAACAAGGAAGTGAGTCAACTTAATCTATTAACAATTGCGATGTTTTGGTTGACGCTATTGCAAAGTTCGTCGCCGATTTACTCAGGGCACGAAAAGCTATGGAGCAGATCCTTTGAGTGGCGTGCCCGGCCTTTTTAAAGCCCTTCAATCCAAAAAACTGGCCTTGGAGCAAAACGTCAGGGAATACCAAACAAAGCCACTACATCCGTTCGGGAACTTCAATGCCGAGAAGTTCGAGCG
>CAYWMN010000188.1:0-7544 GCA_964459065.1 uncultured Acidobacteriota bacterium
TTCGGAAGCAATGGAAATGGCAAGAAAGACCTTCAGATGATCGCTCCGGCGGCCCGAATGTCGGCAAACACAAAACCGTCCCGCTCTACCACCCTGCCCCGCTCAACGTCGATTGCCCTCCGGAACATCGGTCCGCCGTACGCAAAAGTGTGGAACTCGCCGTTTTCACCACAAGGATCGACTCCCACCGGCAAAGCAGCCAACAATTCCGTGTCGAATTGCCGGCCGGCGAAACCCGCGTCCAACTGCCCGGGATCGACGCAGGTCAACACGGCCTGGAGTCCGCCGCGGACCATTTCTTGGGCAAGTTCCCGCGTATCAATGCCCCAAAGCGGGAAAACGGGTTCGATGCCGCTCCCGGCCAGTTTGTCTTCGCGGTACTTCCGGATATCCTGGAGGAACAAATCCCCGAAAATCATGTGGGTAATCCCCTCGTCGCGAGCCCTTGCCACCGCACGGGCCATCGCTTCCTCATAGACCTGGTTGGAACAGGGACTGGGGATCGGCACCCTCACCAGGGGAAGTCCCGCTCCCTCAGCCTGCTCGCGCAACAAGGATTCGCGCACGGCGTGCATGGCAACCCGTTCATATTCCGAATTGACTGTGGTGAGCAAGGCTTGAACGTCAAAAGCGCCCTGGCGGCGGACGACTTCCAGAGACCAGGCGCTGTCTTTGCCGCTGCTCCACGATAACCAAGCCTTCGGACGCGCCATGTCAACCCTCACAAAACGTTGAAAACAGGAAACATCAAGGAAACATCGCCCCTCGGCAACCGCCCGTCTGAGCCTGGGTCCGCCGCAACGCCGGACGCGGCTTGAACCCAACGGCGAGTTTCAACATCTTATCATGAAGGAAGATTCCCCGGCTTGGCTTTGGGCAAAGTCGAAGTCAGGCGCCGGGACCCAGTTCGCCCCACCTCTCATCCGGCCATCCGGCATGCGAGCCCCCGTGGACAAAAGTCGCAAGGTTTATTAAAATGACCCATTAGTCATTCTACAGCCCTGTGAGGTCATTATGCCGGTCCTTGGCAAAACCAGGAAGGAAGTTCTCACGGAGTTCCGCATGGCGGAAATGTTGGAAGCCGCCCGAAAAGTTTTCGCGGAAAAGGGATTTCATGAGGCGACCGTCGACCAAATCGCCGATGCGGCCGGTGTCGCCAAGGGGACCGTTTATCTTTATTACCAGTCCAAGCGGGCCATCTATTGGGCCGCACTCGAACAGGGCATTATGGCAATGCTCAATGAAGTCCAAACCCGGGTGGATCAGGAGCAGGACCTCGAAGAAAAGATCCGGACTTTCATCACTATCAAGCTCCGCTACTTTGAAAGGAACCACGACTTTTTCAAGATTTATATTTCGGAGTTCGGCAGCGCTTACACGCATCCCGCGCAGATGCGCAAACGATTTTGTGAACTCTATCTTCGGCAGGCTCGCGTGCTGGAAACCGTGCTTCGCAAGGGGATCAAAAGCAAGGCAATCCGGGGCGTGCGCGCGGATGCGGCGGCGCTGGCCATCAGCGACCTGACCCGGGGCATCGTCACCCAGCGGCTATTGGGATGGTCCAAGGGCGACGTTGAATCCGACATCCGGTTTGTCTTTGATCTTGTTTGGAGAGGAATCGCAGCGTCATGATAAAGACACTATTCAAGGTGGCCGGGCTTGCAGCGATCTTTTGTTTCAGCGCCCGCGCCATCGCCCAAATGAGCCCACCGTCAGCCGCAGGCGCTTCGACGGCAGGCGGCGCGACGCAGCAGATCGACCTGCAAAACCCCTACTTCGGCGGGGCGCCACCCGGTCCGGCCCAGCCGGGCGTGATGCCGCTTTCAATCGTCGGCGCGATCCACCGCGGGTTGCAATACAACCTGGGCCTGCTGCTAAGCGAGCAAGGAACCCGGGCGGCCCGTAGCGCCCGGATCGTGGCCCTGAGCCACTTGCTGCCCAACGTTTCAGCGGGAGCTTCCGAGACCAGCCAGCAAGTCAACCTGAAGGCGCTCGGTTTTCCAAACTTTCCGGGCGTGCCTTCCATCATCGGGCCCTTCGGTGTATTTGACGTGCGGGGCTACGTGGACCAGCCCATCCTGAACCTGAAGGACCTGCACGAGGCCCACGCGCAGTCTGAAAACGTCAAGGCGGCCAACTACACCTATCAGGACGCCCGGGACCTGGTCGTGCTGGTGTCGGCCAATCTGTATCTGCAAGCCGTGGCGGGCAAAAGCCGCGTTAACGCCGCCCGCGCGGAAGTGAAGACGGCGCAGGCGGTTTACGACCGTGCCACCGACATGCGGAAAGCCGGCCTGGTGCCCAGCATTGATGTGCTCCGCAGCCAGGTGGAATTCGAAAGCCAGCAGCAACGCCTCATTTATTTGAAAGACCAGTTTCAGACCGAAAAGCTGAACCTTGCCCGCGCCATTGGGCTTCCGGTGGCTCAGAAATTCAACTTAACCAGCAGCGTTCCCTATTCGCCGCCGCCGCCCATCACGCTGGATCAGGCGCTCGACCGGGCGCTCAATGCGCGCGCTGACTATCAGAGCGCGCAGGCATCGGTCCGCGCGGCTGAGGCGCTCAAGAAAGCGGCCCGCAGCGAGGCAATGCCTTCCCTCAGGTTTCACGCGAATTACGGAGACATCGGCCCCAGGCCGGGCGAATCCCACGGCACCTACCTGGTCGCCGCCGAACTGAACATCCCGCTGTTTCAGGGCGGCAAGGTACGCGGCGATGTGATGCAGGCCAACGCCCTGATCGCGCAGCGGGAATCTCAACTGAAGGACCTACGCAACAAGATCGATTACCAGGTCCGGAAAGCCTTCCTGGATTTGCAATCTTCGGAGCACCAGATGTTGGTGGCCCGCAACACCGTCCGCCTGGCGCATCAGCAGTTGAAACAGGCACAGGACCGGTTTGCCGCCGGCGTGGTCAACAGCCTGGAGGTTGTGCAGTCCGAACAAGCCGTGGCGACGGCTAATGAAAATTACATTTCGAGCCTTTACAGCTACAACGTCGCCAAGGCGTCCCTGGCGAGGGCCCTTGGCCTGGCCGAAGAAGGTTTCAAGCAGATGATCGGAGGGAAACACTAATGGCGGAGTCCCCAAACAACGTCGAAAGGAACGGCCGGAAGGAAGCCGACGAGCCTGCGGCGAAAACTCGCCGCTCGTTTTTTCAGCTTCATCCAAACGCCAAGTGGGCGCTGCTGGTCCTGGTGCTGGTTCTGGCCACGGGCGGCTTCTTCGCCTGGAGGTATTACTCCACGCATGAGACGACCGACGACGCGCAGATTGACGGCAATGTCTATCCCATCAGTTCGCGGATCGACGGCCACGTGATTGACGTGGAGGTGGAAAACAACGAGTTCGTAAAAAAGGGCGCGGTCTTGGTCCGGATGGATCCCACGGACTTTAAGGTGGCAATCGAGCGCGCCCAGGCCAATTACGCCACGGCACTGGCGCGGGCCGAGGCATCCCGGGTTGGCATTCCCATCACCTCCGTCAATTCCTCAAGCGGCATCTCTTCCGCCCAGGCGCAGGTTGAGCAGGCGCAGTCGGCCATTGCCGCCGCGGAAAAACAATATCATGCGGCCCAAGCCAGGGTGAAGCAGGCGCAAGCGAATGACTCCAAGGCAAAGTCGGATCTCGCGCGCTACGCGCTGCTCATCAGGAAAGATGAGATCTCCCGGCAGCAATATGACCATGCCGTGCAGATGGCTGCGGCTGATGCCGCGGCGGTGGCGGCGGCCCGGTCCGTAGCATCAGCCGTGGGACATCAGGTTTCGCAGGCCCGCGCGTTCCTGTTGCAGGCGCAAGCTAACCTTCGAGCCTCGAAGACCGGGCCCCAGCACATCAAGGTCAGTCGCGCAGAAGCGGCGGCGGCCGAGGCGGCAGTCAAGACGGCCAAGGCCAATCTTGACCAGGCCCAACTGAATCTGGACTACACCACGATTCACGCTCCGGTGGACGGCATTGTGGGCAAAAAATCGGTGGAGATGGGCGAGAACATCGCCACGGGCCAGGCCCTCATGGCGATTGTGCCGGTAACCGGCCTCTATGTGACCGCGAACTACAAGGAAACCAAATTGGAAGACATGCGCCCGGGCGATCCCGCCAGCATCCACGTGGACGCCCTAGGCCGCGACTTCAAAGGCCACGTGCTCAACATTGCCGGAGCCACCGGCGAGCGCTTCAGCCTGCTTCCACCTGAAAACGCCACGGGCAATTACGTGAAGGTAGTGCAGCGGATTCCCGTCAAGATTGTTTTTGATCCCGGCCAGGACAGTCAGCATCTTTTGCGGATTGGAATGTCGGTTGAACCCACAGTGATCACCAAAAAATAGAGAGGCTCCGATGTTCAATGTCATCACCCTCAGCAGGGAGTTCGGCAGCGGAGGCGGGGCGGTCGCGGAAATGCTGGCGCGGCGCCTCCGCTGGAAGCTGGTGGATAAATCGCTGGTCGCCGAAGTCGCCCAGCGGGCGCAAATCGACCACACCGATGCCGCCCGCTTTCTGGAATCCACCGATCCCTGGTTCCATAGCCTGGTTAAAGGCCTGTGGCGGGGCGGTTATGAAGGGGTGGCATCGCGTGTGGAGACCGACGTGATCGACTCCGAGAGCATGGCGAAAATTGGCGCGGAAGTTATCCGCGAGGCCGCAGCACTGGGCGGGTGCGTGATTGTCGGCCGGGGCAGCCAGTGTGTCCTTCACAATCATGAAGGCGTCTTCCACGCGTCCATCTTCGGCCCGCGCGCGCAAAAAAACCGGCGGCTCCGCGAGCGGCTGGCCCCGGGCACCGACGTCGAGCAAATCATGGAAGAGACCGACCGCCGGCGCGCCGCGTATGTCCGGCGATTCTACGATGCCGACTGGAAGGACCGCGAGCTGTATCACCTGACCCTTTCCTCGGCTCTCGGCCTTGAAGTTGTGACTGAGACCATCTTGTGCGCCGCCGGGCTTGCCCGGAGCGCTTCCTGACCATGGCTAAAGAATCCAAACAGCCGGTGATCAATCCCTGGATCATCGCCACCGCGGTGATGCTGAGCACCTTTATGGAGGTGCTCGACACGACGGTGGTCAACGTCTCGTTGCCGCACATTGCCGGCAGCATGTCGGCATCCGTGGATGAAGCCACCTGGACGCTCACCTCCTACCTGGTCGCCAACGCCATCATCCTTCCGATCACCGGCTGGCTTTCCAACTACTTTGGACGCAAGCGCATGCTGATGACCTCCGTGACGGGATTCACGATTGCGTCGTTCCTGTGCGGCCTGGCGCCCAATCTGCCGCTGCTGGTTTTCTTCCGGATCATCCAGGGGGCGTGTGGAGGCGGACTGCAGCCCATTTCCCAGGCGGTGCTGCTGGAGTCTTTCCCCCCCGAGGACCGCGGCAAAGCGATGGGCTTCTGGGGGCTCGGGATCGTGGTAGCGCCCATGCTTGGGCCGGTGCTCGGGGGCTGGCTGACAGATAGCTATAGCTGGCGCTGGGTGTTTTACATCAACATTCCAGTCGGAATCCTGGCGCTCGTCATGACCCAGCTTTTTGTTTTCGACCCCTCCTACATCAAGCGGGCCACCAGCCGCATTGACTACTGGGGCATCGGCATGCTGGCGGTGGGCGTGGGAGCCCTGCAGATCATCCTGGACAAGGGGCAGGAAAAGGACTGGTTCTCGTCAGCCTTTATTTCACGGCTGACCGCCATCTCGGTGATCGCGCTGGTGGCCTTTGTCATTTACGAGCTGGTGGTGGCGCATCCCGTGGTGGACTTGCGGGCCTTTAAGCAACGGACTTACAGCGCCGGCGTTTTTCTGATGACCATTCTGGGTTTTGTTCTTTACGGCAGCCTGGTGATTTTGCCCATTTTCCTCCAGACGGTTTTGGGCTATCCAGCTCTCCAGGCCGGCATCGCCATGTTTCCCAGGGGCCTCGGATCATTCATTGCCATGCCCTTTGTGGGTCTCATCATGGCCCGCTACGATCCGCGGAAGCTGCTGGTCATCGGACTGGTCGCCTGTTCGATTTCACTGGTGCTGCTGGGCATGCTCAATTTGAATGTCGGTTACTGGGAAATTTTTTGGGCGCAGTTCCTGCAGGGATTGTCGTTGGGCTTCCTGTTCGTGCCGCTGACCACGGTTACCATGGACCCCATCCCGAATGAAAAAATGGGCAACGCCACCAGCATCTTCAACCTGATGCGGAACATCGGCGGCAGCATGGGCATCGCGCTGTCCACCACCATCGTGGCCAGAAGCGAGCAGCGCTACACCAATTTCCTGGGACGCAACGTCACGCCTTATAGCCCGCAAACCCGGATGACGCTTCAAGGACTTCGCAACTTCTTTATGAGTTCCGGCGCGGATGCCGCGACGGCTACCAAGCGGGCGCATGCCGCGCTGTTTGGCATGGTCCAGCGGCAATCGGCGATGTTGTCGTTCAATCACACCTATTTGTTCCTTGCCATTTTGTTCATCGCCGTCTTGCCGGCGGTTTTCCTGATGCGAAGGCCCAAGAGCGGGGGCGGAATGCCGGTCCATTAGCTGAAAAAAAGGTCGGTGCAAAGATGGTATACTTTTCACCCGAATGGGCCGAAGTCTGACAGCGCGTTTGAGCTTTGGGTTTGTCGTAGTGATTACCCTGCTGTGGGTTCACCAGGTACAGGCACAGCAACGTCACAGGATTCTGCTCGGCGTTCTTGAAGATCATCCCGGTAATTACGTTGGCCAGCCATATTTTCGCGCGGTGCGGGTCGTCTTTGAAAATAAGGGGAATGAATGGAGCGCCCTCCCAAATTCCTGCCCCAACCCAAAATGCCTGAGGACAATTTCGTCACACTACCCTCAAAGGGTGACCTGGACCATCGGCTTACACGGAAAAATACTGGGCTCTATAACGGGACGAACGTACCGCGAGTTTCCCTTTTACTCCGAAGTCGGGTTGCAGAAAATTATCAGCAGTGGACCGGTTCCAACCGTTGGCAAAAGGTCGGAAGAATTCGCCGACTATTCAGGCGCCCCTGTATACCGTCCCCTGGTCGCCAATTCTCAGCCATATTTCAAAGATCCCCAAGACTGGCGGCGGACTGACTTTTCTCCTAAGCTTGTGGCATCTCTTCGCCGGCGGTTTCGAGAAAAGTTTCCGCATGTGACGAATTGCAGGGATCCCTATGAAAGTATCGCCAGACCATGGACCTACCATGACCAGAATATAAAGGTCATTGCGGCCTACACCTCTCGGGGTGGCTGGCGATTGGCCGGCTTGGAACTCGGGCCGTCCCGGTGCGATGGTCCGGTCGGTCCTGCATTTGACGACTGGACAGTAGTTGTGACTCCCAACGGAACTGCCAGGTTTATTGGCAGAGGTCTATGGCTCATGGACACCGGGGATTACGCCAATAATGGCGAGTCTGACGCGTTGTTCCAGGTGGGCGGGGAAAACCTCGGAGGGTATGAACTTTTCTACGATCACTTCACCAAACATGCGTCTTTCACATTCAACTATCACTGAGCGGACAGAACTCCGGAACCGGCCCCAGCCTCCTTATCCTCTGGCCGGCGCGCCACCCAT
>CAYWMN010000189.1:0-7470 GCA_964459065.1 uncultured Acidobacteriota bacterium
TCTCAGGGCATTGATGGACCCGGCGGTGTGGGAAGGGCGGGCGGGTGACGGCTCCCCCGGTCCCGATCTTTGACCAGCTCACAAACTAAAGCCTCTAGCCTTGCTGGGGGGGATTACCCCCGGCTCCGTCTGCTTAGGAAAGCGATCATATCATAGCAAGGTAGCGCCGAACGGCGTGGTTGCGGCCTGCGGCTTTGGTTTTTGTCGGGGTGATGATTGGGTTTAATGGCCAGAAAGCGAAAACCCGCGGACCTCAAAACCGGAGGCTCGCGCTACAAGCTACGTTCGGGCGATACAAAGGCCGGCGGTGAGGACACCGCCGCTACAGAAAGGCCGCGGATCTAAAGATCCGCGCTGCCGGTCCGCACACATTGCGGAAAGCGGATGGTATGCGCCTCCTGCGGGGATGTGCGGGATAGTGTTATGACGTTGCTCGCGGGGGGCGGGTTAGGGTTTTGAGGCAGGGGCGGCGACCCAGAGCTTGGTGGCGGCGGGCTGGCCCAGGCTGATGGGCTTGCCGCCCAATTGCAGGCTCAGGGTACCGTCGTAATTGCGGCTGACGACCTTGATTTGGACGCCCGGCCGGATGCCCAATTCGTCGAAATATTCCAGGAGCTTGCGGTCGCGCTCGTGCATGCTGTCGACGCGCACCAGGGAGCCGGGCGTGACGTCCCAGAGCTGGCGCAGGCCCAGCTTGCGGCGTTGGGCGCCGCTCTTGTTGATGCCGTTGCCGTGGGGGCAGGGCCCGTCCTTGCCCAGCTTGGCGATGAGCCTTTGCTCCAGGTCTTCAGAAACCGAGTGCTCCAGGCGCTCGGCTTCGTCATGCACCTTGTACCACTCCATGCCCAGGACTTCGAAAAGGAATCGCTCAATGACGTGGTGGCGAAAACGGAGTTTGTCGGAGACCCTGCGGCCTTCTTCGGTGAGCGCAATGCGTCCCTTGCGGTCAACTTGCACGAGTTTATCCCGGCGCAGGCGGCGCAGCGCCAGGGCCACGGCAGGCGGCGAGACATCAAGCCAGCGTGCGATGGTGGCGGCGATGGCGGCGCCATCTTCGGCCTCCGCCTCAGCGATGGCCTTGAGGTAATCCTCTTTGGAAACGGTCATTTTGGCTGGCATCAGGCTTAGTATAGCAGCATCTTCGGCCGGGACGGCCTTGCAGCCTGCCGGGATTGAAACTCGCCTGAAGGCGAGGTTGCGGCGGAGACTTTCGGCAACGCCGGACAGCGGCGACGCGCGGGCGGCGAAAATCGAGTTATTTTGCGGGGCTTACGAGCGGGGCAAAAGGGGGTATGATATTTACATTGTGGTCACGGACGCCCTTGCCGCCCCGGATTCGGCGGCAAGGAAGGCTCAATCAGAAGGAGGCTCTTGTGAGGATTTCCATCATCGGCTGCGGATATGTGGGACTGGTAACGGGTACCTGCCTTGCCGAGGCGGGCCATGAGGTGGTGTGCACGGACAACGATGCGTCGAAAATTGAGATGCTGAATGCGGGAAAGGTCCCGATCTATGAGCCGCACCTGGACGAGCTGCTCGACAAAAACCGGAAAGCGGGAAGGCTGAGCTTTACCGACGATGCTCCGAAAGCCGTGCGGAGCGGCCAGACGGTCTTTATTTGCGTGGGCACGCCGCCGCTCGAAAACGGCGACGCTGATCTTTCCGCCATTGACGCCGTGGCGCGCGTGATCGCGACCGAATCGGAAAGCTCCAAGCTGGTGATTGAAAAGAGCACGGTGCCGGTGCAGACGGGCCAGCAACTGCAGCAGGCGCTGGCGGTTTACGGACGCAAGTCCGGCGTGAGCTTCCGCATTGCCTCGAACCCGGAGTTCCTGCGGGAAGGCACGGCCGTGGGAGACTTTTTGCATCCCGACCGGATTGTGGTGGGCGTGGATGACGCCCAAACCGAGCGGGAACTGCGCGAGATTTACGACCCCATCCTGAAGGGAAATTTTAAGTGCCCCGTTCACAAGCCGAAGTGCCCCGAGATGGGCGATCCGCATTTTGTGGTGACCACAATCAACAGCGCGGAGCTGATTAAGCACGCCTCCAATTCATTTCTGGCGCTGAAGATTTCTTACGCCAACGCGCTGGCCGATATGTGCGAGCGCCTGGGCGCCAACGTCGAGGAGGTGACCCGGGCCATGGGACTGGACCCGCGCATCCGGCCGGACTTTTTGCGCGCCGGGCTGGGCTTTGGAGGGTTCTGCCTGCCCAAGGACATCCAGGCGTTTATCCGGCTGGCCGAACGCGCCGGGCTGGACTTTACGCTGCTGAAAGAAGCCGAGCGGATCAACAAGCAGCGGATCGACCGGGTGCTTGAAAAAGCGCGGCGCTCGCTTTGGGTGGTGAAGAAAAAGAAGGTGGGCTTATTGGGCCTGGCGTTTAAGCCCAATACGGATGACATCCGGTTTGCCCCAGCCATCGAACTGGTCCGGCGGCTGCTCGGCGAAGGCGCGCTGGTGAACGCTTATGATCCGGCGGCGATGGAAAGGGCCCGCGCGATCTTCCCGGAGATTACTTACAGCCGCGACGCTTATGCCGTGGCGCAAGGCGCCGACGCGCTGCTGATTGTGACCGAGTGGGACGAGTTCCGCGCACTCGATTGGGAGCGCATTTACGACTCGATGGCGCGGCCCCTGGTGATCGACGGCCGCAACCTGCTGGAGCCCGCCCGGATGTCGAAGCTGGGATTTGAATACCATTCGTTCGGCCGCCCGGAGTAATGGGCGGGCGAGCGGGGAAGCCTGCGCCCGGAAAGCGGGAGGTTGCCTTCCTGTTTGAAGGCGCCAGCCCCCTCGAAGCGCAGGATTGAAAAACAGGGTTGAGACCGGGCCGGGAGGCCTCGGAAGTGCGGGGCCCGGAGCCTGCTCCGCATTTTGTCTTGCCTGTATCCTCAAGAGGCCTCAAAATATCGCCCCATGAGTTCGTTGAAGCTCTACTGGAAGTTTGCCCGCCCTTTTACCCTGGTCCCGCCGATGGTGGGCATCTTTTCGGGCTCGCTGATCGGGTACGGCGCCACGCACGTGCGCATCCATCCCCTGCACATCGTGCTGGCGGTGCTGGCGGCCGGCGTGCTGAACGCGGCGTCGAACGGCCTGAACCAGATTTGCGATTACCAGAACGATTGCGTCAACAAGCCGCACCGCCCGCTGCCATCGGGGCGGATGAGCCGGCGCGAGGCGTGGGAGTTTGTGGCCGTAACCTATGCCCTGGCGCTCGGAATGGTGGCGCTGGTGAACTGGCAGATCTTTGGGATTTACGTTGTGGCGGCGCTGGCGACGGTGGCTTACTCGCAGCCGCCGGTGCGGCTGAAGCGGCATCCAGTGGGCTCCAACGTGATCATTGCTCTGATCCGCGGCGGGTTGTTGAAGGTGGCCGGGTGGGCGGCGGTGGCGACGGTGCTCAACTCCGTCGAGCCGTGGTACATCGGGTCCATCTACCTGGTCTTTTTGCTGGGCGCGACCACGACCAAGGACTTTGCGGATATCGAAGGCGACCGGGCGGCCGGCTGCATCACGCTGCCGGTGAAGTACGGCGCTACGTGGAGCGCGCGCGCCATCAGCCCGTTTTTTATCATCCCGTGGCTGATGATGCCGCTGGGCGTGTACTTTAACATTTTGACCGGGGATTCGACGGCGATCATCGTGCTGAGCCTCGTGATGCTCTGCTGGGGTGCTTACGTGGTTTATCTGATTAACGACGATCCGCGGCGGCTGGTGACCGAAGGTGAAAATCATCCCGGGTGGCACCATATGTACTGGATGATGATGGTGGGACACCTGGGACTGGCCTTGGCGTATCTGCTCGGATAGGGGGAGCCGCAGTCTGGCCGTGGCCGGGCGGCAGGGAACGTGAGTGAAATATGATTGTTTTAACCGGAGCAACGGGCTATTTGGGTTCGCGCATCGCCCAGGAGCTGATTGACCGCGAGGAACCGTTTCGCGTGCTGGTGCGAGACCCGGCGCGGCTGAGTTTTAAGCCCGCGTCGAACGGCTGCGAGGTGGTGGTGGGCGACCTGCTGGACCCGGAGACGCTCTCAAAGGCCTTGCGCGGCGCCAAGCGCCTGATCCACGCCGCCGCGCTCGTCAAGATGTGGGCTCGGGACCGGCAGGAGTTCTGGCGAACCAACGTGGAAGGCTTGAAAACACTGCTGGCGGCGGCCGAGCGCGCGGGCGTGGAACGGGTGGTGTACACTTCGTCCTTTATGGCAGCCGGGCCTTCGTCGGACCCCGCGGCCGGCGAAGGGTTGACCAACCGCGGTCCGTATTCGAACGAATATGAGGAGACTAAGGTTCGGGCGCTCGACTGGCTTCGCGAGGAAGGCTTTGCGCGTTTCCCTGTGGTGGCGCTGCTGCCCGGAGTGATTTACGGCCCCGGCCCTGCCACGGAGGGCAACCTGGTGGGAGGCATGATTGAGCAGTACCGGGCGGGAAAGTTTCCGGGGCTGCTCGGTTCGGGAGAGCAGCGATGGAGCTTTACCTTTAACCGCTGCGTTGTGCTGGCGCATCTTGAGGCGCTGGAGAAAGGCGAAACCGGCGAGGAGTATTTGCTGGCCGGCGACAATCGGACCTTGAACGACCTGTTCCGCATTGTGGCGGAGCTCACCAGGGTGAAACATTCGGTGCGGCACTTGCCCTTCAAGGTGGGTAAAGCCGTGGGCGCTCTGGAAGTGGTGCGCGGGCGGCTGTTCGGCCATCAGCCGGAACTGACCCCGGGGGTGGTTGAAATCTTCAAACACGATTGGGCCTATTCCAGCAGCAAGGCGGAACGGGACTTGGACTACCACGTGGTGCCTCTTGAAGAAGGACTTCGCAGGACGTTGGAGGTTCGGTTTGGGTGAGGCCTCAGCTTTGCCGGATGTTGAACGGCGGGGGATCATCTCCACGCGGAAGATCGTTCATATTTCCATGCTGAGCTTCGCCTTGCTGCTGCCGTTCCTGAGCTGGGGCGAGGCGGCCGGAGCGGCTCTGCTGGCGCTTGCATTCAACCTGCTGGCGCTGCCGCGGCTGAGCGTCGATTTGCGAAAGCGCATGGCCGCGGGGGCGGACGAATCCGCGGGCCCGCTGTGGACCGGCATTGTGGCCTATCCGGTTTCCGTGCTGGCGCTGGTTCTATTGTTCGGGCGGCGGATGGAAGTGGTGGCCGCGGCCTGGGCGATCATGGCGCTGGGCGACGGCCTGGCAAGCGTGGTGGGCGTGGCGTGGCGGGGAAGGCAGCTTCCGTGGAGCAGGCGAAAGACCTGGCCGGGATTTTTGACCTTCATCGTGGCCGGAAGCCTGGGCGCCTTCGCGCTGGCGCGCTGGGTGAACCCTGCCGTTCCGAGCTTGAGATTGCTGGCGCTGTGCACGGCCACGGCGGTAGTGGGCGCCGTCGTTGAATCCATACCCATCAGGCTGGATGACAACTTCTCCGTGCCGCTGGCTTGCGGCGGATTCATGTTTTGCGCGAGCTTCATCCACTGGTCGGCGGTGCAAAGCAACCTGCCCTACCTGGGGCCGCGAATCCTGCTGGCCATCGCCGTCAACGCCGTTCTTGCCATCGCCGCGCTGGGCCTGAAGACCGTGAACCGGTCGGGAGCGGCGGTAGGCTTTGTGCTGGGCGTGGCGATTTATCTGGGCTACGGTTACAAGAGCTTTCTGATCCTGCTGACGTTTTTTGTGATCGGCGCGGTAGGCACGCGCCTGGGTTATGCCAAGAAGGCCTCGAGAGGCCAGGCGGAAGGACGGGGCGGCGCGCGAAGCTGGCGCGAAGCCGCGGCCAATTCGCTGGCCGGAGCTTTTTTCTCGATCCTGGTGATCAGCACACACCATGAGGCGGCGTTTCTGGTGGCGCTGATAGCGGCGTTTGCCGAGGCCGCCGGTGATACGACGTCGAGCGAAATCGGGCAATGGCTTTCCGGGCGGGCTTACATGATCACGACGTTGAAGCCCGTCACGGCCGGGCAGGATGGGGGCGTCTCCGTTGCGGGAACCGTGGCGGGCGCCTGCGCCAGCACAATGGTGGTTGGAGTGGGCTACGGGCTGGGGCTGTGCCGTCCGGAAACCGCCGTCCTGGCGCTGGGCGCCGCCATCGCCGGCAACGTGCTTGACAGTGTGATGGGAGCAACGATTGAACGGCGGGGACTGGTGAACAACGGAGTCGTCAACTTTACCGGAACCACCTTTGCCGGCGGGCTGGCGCTGGGCTTGATGCTCACGCTGCACCTGTTTTAGAAAGCCGGCGGATTCTCCTCGGACCTCCCGCCTCTCCGGCCGCTCAGGTGATGGGCGGTACGTTCAAAATTTCAGCATAGATCAAGCGGCGTCCGGTCATGGGTTGTCCGGGGGCGAACAGGATCTCGCTTTGCCCGGGCCGGGCGTCGGCGTCGAGAACCTCGAACTCCTTGAGCACCAGCCGCAGAGGCTGGTTTTTAGGAAGCTTCATCTTGCCGAAATGGAACTGGTACTTCCAAATAGTTTGTCCGCCGATGAGCTTGGGTTGCATGATCACCGTTGCGTTGGGGACAGGAACCCATCCGAGTTCGTTGTCGGTGCCGGAAGGATTTGATTCCACCGAGACTTCCATCAGGCTGGGGCCTTTGCTGGCGCTTGAGGCGGCATAAGAACGGCCCGCAACCACCAGGTCAATCTTCCTGGGATCTTGAGGCTTGTAGACCATCACGGCCGTGCGGTCCGGGGTCAACTGGGCCAGGTCGGCCAGCACCACGCGGGACAAATGCGCGTTGGGAACCGAGATGGGCTGATAACGCACCAGCGCAAGCCGGATGAAAGGGCAATAAGTGTTTCCGGCGTCAATTTCGACGTCGCAGTACCACAAGTGTCTGTCCGCATCGTATTGCGGCGTGTAAGCCGCCACGCCAACGTTGTAATAGGACGTGGAAGGATTTTTCAACCCTTCCAATTCCTGCAGGGTAAGGCCAAAGGCCGTCCGGTCCGGCTTGGTGAAGTTCTCCAATTTGGGGAGGTCGCCGGGCAAGGGACTCGACGCCCAGATGGGATCAATCCCCCACTGCGTGACCACCGGCTTGAGAGCCTCGGGCAGCTCAAAGCCTCCCTGGGAGGTGAATCGGCGAAGGGCCGAGAGCTTTTCTTTGACGCGGTGCTTCTTGTGCGAAGAATTCTGGACGACGCTATATTGGCTGGGAGGGTGGGCCGTCCCGACGGTTCTGCCGCCGTTTTTCATCTGCAGGGTGCTCGGCCAAACCACCACGCCCAGCATTTCACCGTCGCCCGAGGAAAACCACGGACGCTCCAGGTAGATGCGCAAGCCGCCTCCCCGCCGCCGGCTGGTTGAACTTAGGCTCTTCTTGTTCGGAAGCCCGGAAAACGCCGCAGGCTCAACGTCCGGCGCCACGCTGCTGGAGAAGGGAACATTCTGCTTGGGGTCCCATCCGATGGTGGGAAGCACGTAAAGAACGTTGGGCTGGGCGGGCCGGGCGGAGTTGGGAACATCGACGCTCACCGCCGG
>CAYWMN010000190.1:0-7412 GCA_964459065.1 uncultured Acidobacteriota bacterium
ACGTCATCCCCTCGTCCGCCAGACGGTCGATATTCGGCGTGGGCATGCCCCGGCGCAGCAATGTTCCGGACGTTACTCTCGCCATCGAGACGCCGCCGACCATCCTGGAATTGGCGCCCATGAACTTTGATGTGGGCAACAATCCTCTGGTGGTCGTCACCTACGTCAATGCCCACGGCGAGGTGACGTCTTATAAAGTCCTTTCCGGTCCGCGCTCGCCGAAGCTGATGGAGAGCCTTGATCGCATGATGTACTTCAGCCTGTTTCATCCCGCCACATCGTTTGGAGTGCCGACCAGCGGCCGGCTCGTCCTTTCTTTACGGCAAATCACGGTTCGAGGTTAGCCCGCTTGCCTTTGCAATTCCTGAAGTCCCGTCCTTTTCCAAGCTTTAAAACGTCTGGAGTGAGAAAAGCCGCACGCGCCGTGGGCCGCAAGGGGAGGCTTGCCTCGATTGCGCTGGCGGTTGTCTTGTCTTGTTCCGGCGCGGCGTGGGCGCAGCAGGGTAAAGTGGTGCTTCAATCCAGCGAGCAGCTTTTCTCGGTGCTTGCCGCCCTCAATGCTTCGGGCTATGACACGGGAATTGGAGTGAATACGGGCGACCGAACCCGGCAAGGGGTTCGGGCCGTGCTGGCAAAAGAACAGATTCCGATTCTTCCTCAAATCGAAAAGTTTTACGCGGCCCATCGAATCGCCGGCCATCCCGGCGCTGATTTAGGCCAGTTTATCTCGCTGGCCTTGTTTTTGGGGCCGCCGCCCGACTTCAAGTTCACCGTTGATCCCAAGGATCTTCCTCCGGACGCGAAAGCCGTTGCCGGATTGGTTCCGCTTCTGAAGGTATTTTACAAGCAGGCGGATCTGGTGGATCTTTGGGCCCGCGCCCACATTAACTACCAGAGCCGCATTCAACAATACAGCCCGGTCGTGCGCAGGACCCTGGAGTTTACCGACGCTTATCTGCGTTTTCCCGCGGGCGCCTACCTGGGCCGCACCTATACCATTGACGTGGACCTTCTCGGGTCTCCCAATCAGGTTCAGGCGCGCATTTACGGCTCGCATTACTACCTGGTCCTGACCCCGTCCAGCAAGCTGATGATCAAAGACATCCGCTATCAATACCTCCACTTCCTTCTTGACCCTCTGGCGGTGAAATACGCTCAGGCAATCCACCGCAACGCTTCGCTTGCCGCCATTGCCAGAAAGGCTCCGGCTCTCCGCAATGATTAAAAGCAGGACTTCCCCCTGCTGCTGACCCAATGCCTCATCCGGGCAGCGGAATTGCGCCTTGATCATGTTCCTGAGTTCCAGGCCCAGCAGCGGGTAAAGCAATTGACCCGCTCGGGCCTGATCCTGGTTCCGTACTTTTATAGCGCGTTGAAGGTTTTTGAGAAGCAGGATGCCTCAATGGGTGAATATTACCCGAAGATGATCGAAGGGATTAATCCCGGGCAGGAAAAGGTGCGCCTGGCAACGGTCAAATTCACCGAGCCTCAGCAGCCCAAAGCGGCCCCCGGCCCACAGCTTTCAGAGCTTCAGCAGTTGCTGGATGAGGGGGACAACGCCATTTATTCCGGCAAATACGATGCGGCGCGGGCCACTTTTCAGAAGGTTCTGCAGACCCACCCGCACAATGGGCGGGCCTTGTTCGGCCTGGCCGTTGTGGCCAGCAATACTCGCAAACCGGACGTGGCGCGGAAATATTTCAAACAGACTTTGGCCAATACGCGCGATCTTCGGCTGGTGACCTGGTCCCACATTTATCTTGGCCGCATTGATGATTTAAGCGGCGAGCGCAACAAGGCGCTGGCCCAATATCGTGCCGCTTCGTTGACTGCCGGATCTTTTCCGGAAGCCCTGCGCGCTGTCCAGTCGGGGCTCAAAGTCCCTTACGGCGCAGAACCTGACCAGCCGTAAAAATGATTTCAGCAGGGAATCGCCTGCGAGCCGGCTTCTAGCGGCGATGCGATACCGCCCCCGCGATGGCGTCGGCCATGCGCACGGCGGCGAGGATGGCTTCCACGTCGTGCACTCGCACGATGTGAGCGCCGTTCAGGATGGCGGCTGTCGCGGCGGCGGCATCGCCCAATTCGAGCCGGGGCGGCGGGCTTGCGGCTATTGCCGCACGGGCCTGCTTTTTCCCCTGCCTGCCGGGGACCATCTCTCCCGCGACGGCGGCCCGCACAAACGACTTTCTTGACGTTCCCACCAGGATCGGCAGCCTGAAACTCTGCAATCGCTCAAGGTGCGCCAGGATTTCATAGTTCTGGTTTCGCGATTTTCCGAATCCCAGCCCCGGATCGACGATCAGCTGTTCCCGGCGAACCCCGCCCGCGAGGGCGCGCCGGATGGACCGCGCGAGCCCTTCCTGCACCGATCGCCAGACCGAGCGTGCAAAAGGCCGTTGCTGCATATTTTCAGGACGGCCCCGGATGTGCATCAGAACCAGCGGCGTGCGCCAGCGCGCCGCGACCTCGGCAATCCGCTCATCAAAGCGCAGCCCGCTGATGTCGTTGATCATCGTTGCTCCGGCGCGCAGGGCCAACTCGGCCACGGAAGCCTTGGTGGTGTCGACGGAAATCGGAACTCGTTTCAGTTTGCGGCGCAGCCCGCGAATCACCGGGATCACGCGCTCGGCTTCTTCTTCCGCCGAGACACAACGCGAGCCGGGCCGCGTTGATTCGCCGCCCACGTCGATCCAGTCGGCGCCCTGCGCAACCATTTCAACGCCGCGGGCGACGGCCCGGTCAGGGTCCCGATAGAGTCCGCCGTCGGAAAAAGAGTCCGGCGTCGCGTTCAGCACTCCCATGATGAGGGTGCGGGCGCCCAGCCGGATCTTCCCGCTGCGCGTGTCCAATTCGAATCGCTGCCGGCTTTTCATCTCGATGGCATTGTGCCACAAGACCCGCGCGCCGCCAAACCCGTTGAAGTCAGGATGCTGCCCGCTCTTGATAATTTCTGCGCGGTCCGCCATTATGACTAAAGATGGAATTGAACCCTCATGTCCGGACCGTTTTTCGTTTGCTCTTTCTTGCCGCCATCCTGGTGTCCGTTGCCGTGGTGTCGGCCATCCTGACCATTCGCTTCACGATTCACCGCGGAGAAGAAACCTTGCCCAATCTGGTCGGCTCGCCCGTCGCCCACGCCCAGCAGGTGGTGAACGGCCTTCACGCGAATCTGAAGGTGGAAGACAAACTGTTCAGCAAGACGGTGCCGGCGGGCAGCATTGTTTCCCAGACGCCGGCGGGCGGAACCCTCATCCGGCCGCTCCAGGACATTCACGTGCTGGTCAGCCTGGGCTCGCCGCAGATTAAGGTTCCGGACGTTATCGGAAGGAGCCTGCGCGTGGCCCGCATCATGGCAGTCGAGCGCGGCCTGAACATTGGCGATGTGGCGGCGCTCTATTGGCCGCAGGGCGAGCCCAACGCGGTCCTGGCCCAGGATCCGCCTCCGGCTGCAACCGATTTGCAGACCCCGGACGTTGATTTTCTGGTCTCGCTCGGCCCGGCGCCGCCTGCTTACCTTTGCCCCGATTTTCAAGGTAAGTCGGTCGCCGTTATTCAGGCGGAACTCCAGCAGGCAGGTTTTCAAAACCCCACCATTACCCGCCTTGCAGTTTCGGGCGCCGCCCGCGGCGAGATCCTCTCGCAGCAGCCGGTCGCAGGCAGCAAGGTTACTCCCGACACCATTTTCGAGTTTCAGGTTTCCGAATAGCGGCAATCCTTTTTCATTTACGCCCGTCCTGGTTGATTCGTTGCCGAGGCAAGCTCCGCCGCAGGGCGGCCAAGCCCTCGGCCTCGCGAAGCCGGTTGGACTGTTCAGGAATTTGCTCTTGCCTGCTTAGCGCCGCGTTGGCGTGCTAGGGCAGCTTGGCGAAGGGCAGCAGCAGCGGTTTCTGGACCAGAAACGGCAGGCGCGCAATTTGGGCCACGGCTTTGCGCACGGCGGCTTCGCGCGTCGGTTCCAGCGTCATCACAAAGGGCCGATGATCCTGGGGCATGCCGGGTTCCTGGAGCACGGAGTCAATGTTGATCCGGTGCCGCGCCAGGATGTCGCACACGCGGGAGAGAATTCCCGGACGGTCCCGCACCACCAGGCGCAGGTAGGCCGTGAGGATATTCTTTTCCGTCGGCGCGCTTTTCGCCGGGCTCCATTCCGCGTAACCGAGCGGCGTGCTGCCGGCTCCGCCCCGGGCGATCATGCGCGCAATTTCCACCACGTCGGAAAGCACGGCCACGCCCGTCGGTTCGCCGCCCGCTCCGCGTCCGGTGAGCGTGGTGTTTCCACCTTTGTTGCCGATCAGCAGAATGGCGTTGGTGCTGCCGTGAATCGCGGCCAGCTGCGAGGTTTGCGGAATGATGGTGGGCCGCACGCTGATTTCCAGGCGGTCGCCCCTCATCTTTCTTGCCGCCGCAATCAGCCGGATGGTGTGATTCAGCCGGTGCGCGTAAGCAAAGTCAATCTGTTCAATCCGGGTGATGCCTTCGGCCGGGATTTCCTCCACCCTCACCGCCTGCCCAAAGCACACCATGGCCAGGATGGCGATCTTGTAACGCGCGTCGATACCCTCCACGTCAAACGTCGGGTCGGGCTCCGCGTAGCCGAGTTCCTGCGCTTTGCGCAGCGCGTCGGCAAACGAGGTTCCGTGCTGCTCCATCTCGCTCAGGATGTAATTCGTGGTGCCGTTCAGGATGCCATTCACGGCGGCAAAGCTTTCTCCCGCCAGGCCCGCCCGGATCGCGTGCAGGATGGGTGTGCCGCCGGCCACGCAGGCTTCGATCCCCAGCTTCACCCCTTTGGCGCGGGCCCGCTCGGCCAGTTCAATGCCATACTCGGCCACCAGCTGCTTGTTGGCGGTCACCACGTGCTTGCCGGCCGCAATCGCCGCAAAGGCAATGGCGCGCGCCGTCTTGAGTTCGCCCACCAGCTCAATCACCGCGTCCACGTCGGGATCCTTCACCACTTCCCGCCAGTCGGCCGTGATTTCCACCGGGCCGCGCAGCCATGAAAGGTCGCGCTGGTGGATGGTGCGCGAGCAGACCACCTTCAGCTCCAGTTTGCAGCCCAGCCGCCGCGCGATTTCCCGCTGATGCTCCTGCAGCACCTTGGCGGTTCCGGTTCCCACCGTTCCCAGGCCCACCATGCCCAGACGCACTTTCCTGGTCGTGCTCCGTTGCGCCTTCGGGCGCGCTGTTGTTTTGCTTTTGCTCATCGGTTTCCTTTTGCGGCGGCTGCCAGGGCTTCGCCGGCACAAACAACCATGATAATACAGGCGGCCGCCAGTTTGCCAAATTCCTCGTGCGCCTCACCCTGCTGCGGCTTTTGCCGCCCGCGCCGTGACTTGCGGGGCAGGGAGCGTTATGATGGCGTGTCTGAGCCTGATGGCCGGGCAAGCGGCTCAGCTCAAGTCCAGTCCGGGAGCGGCGTTGAAAAACCAATCCTCAAAAGGCAAGATGGGTTTTCTTTCCGTGGTCGCGATCGGCGTCGGCGGAATGGTGGGCGGAGGCATCTTCGCGGTGCTCGGCCTGGCCGTGCAACTGGCGCACGGCTCAACGCCCATCGCCTTCGCCTTTGCGGGAGCCGTGGCGCTGGTCACGGCCTACTCTTACGCCAAGCTCTCGGTGGCCTTTCCCAGCCAGGGCGGCACGGTCGAGTTTCTCAACCAGGCTTTCGGCGAGGGCGTCGCGACCGGCGGCCTGAACGTTCTTCTCTGGCTCAGCTACATCATCATGCTCTCGCTTTACGCCTATGCCTTCGGCAGTTATGGCGCCTCCTTCTTTCCCGCCGCGGCGCAGCCCTTCTGGCGGCACATTCTGATCACCGCGGTGGTACTGCTCCTCACCGGCCTGAACCTGCTGGGAGCGGCGGCGGTGGGCGCAGCCGAAGAGTGGATTGTGGCGGTCAAGCTGATCATCCTCACCCTGTTTGTGGTGGCGGGATTGTGGACCATCCGCGGCCAGCGGCTGGCGCCTTCCTCGTGGGTCAGTCCGCTGCAGGTGGTGGCGGGCGGCATGATCATTTTTCTGGCTTACGAAGGTTTTGAGCTGATTGCCAACGCGGCGGCGGACGTTGAAGACTACCGCAGGACGCTTCCCCGCGCCTACTACACTTCGGTCATTTTAGTCATCATCCTCTACGTCCTGGTAGCGGCCGTCACGGTCGGCAATCTTCCCCTGGCACAGATTGTCGACGCCCGCGACTACGCTCTGGCGGCAAGCGCCAAACCCTTCCTCGGGAGTTTCGGATTCGTCATCATCGCCATCGCCGCGCTGCTTTCCACCGGATCGGCCATCAACGCCACGCTCTATGGCGCCTCCCGCGTCAGCTACATCATCGCCAAAGAAGGCGAACTGCCGCAGGAGCTGGAAAGAAAAATCTGGAAGCAGCCGGCCGAAGGTCTGCTGTTAACCTCGGTCCTGACGCTTCTGGTTGCCAACCTGTTTGACCTTTCGAGTATCTCGGTGATGGGCAGCGCCGGTTTTCTGCTTATCTTTGCCGCCGTCAACGCCTCGAACGCCCGTCTCCACGGCAAAACCCTCAGCCGCCGGTGGCTTTGCTACCTGGGCGTGGCCGGCTGCCTGGCGGCGGTGGGGGCGCTGGTTTATCAGACCGCGGTTACCGCCCCGCGTGAAATCCTGGTCCTCGCCGTGATGGTCGGCCTGGCGTTTTCCATTGAAGCCGCTTACCGGGCCTGCACCGGACGCTCCATCCGCTGCCCGTTGCGGAAGAGGGCGATGGAAAAATAGCGCTTCCCGCGCGGCGTCTGCGCCTTGTTTGCTTCAGCAGAATTTTCAGATTGAGCCCGGCGGGCGGCGGCAGGCGAGGGCCGTTAAGGGCCGGGATCCGCGCCCCATCCCCAAACGGGCCCTGAAATAGAAAACGAGGAGCTATCGCAGCTCCCCGTTTTCTTACTTTTTTTGTCGCCGTGGCAGCGGTCCGGAGCCTCTGCCATCGGTACGCACCGCAAGAGCGGTGTGATTATTCGACCTTTGACTCTGCGCCCGGTGGAGTAATTGCTCCTTCCGTTTGCATACCTATTATTTACACCCGCCAGCAGGCGATTGCAAGTGAAATCGGAAGCCTTGGGATTGGCTGCTTAACTGTTGTTTTTTGTGTTGATTGCGGCGGTGGCCGCGGCACTGTTTTCTGTTTCGCGGGTTCTTCATTTTTTCAGGCCCGGAGGGCCGATACAATTTAGCCCATGGCGTAAGCCGCGGGTATGCGAGCCCCATAACTTCATAACAATTTTCACCCTCTCCTTGGGGAGCCGGTGGCCGCGAATCGCGGCCGGGTGAGGGGTCACTCTGTAGCGGCGGTGTCCCCACCGCCGGATGCGTCATTCCGAGTCCGTTCGCCCTTCCCCTTGCGAACGGCCCTGAGCAAAGCGAAGGGGCTTATGACGGCTGGTGACGAGGAA
>CAYWMN010000191.1:0-7378 GCA_964459065.1 uncultured Acidobacteriota bacterium
GGCCGCTGAGCGAAGAGGTTTACGGCAACCGCAATACGCCGCCTTCCGGCGACTCAAAGTAAGTTGGGAGGAACATCATGTCAGACACGCCTACGATTCTGGGAATCTCGATGGCACCGCAGAAGAACCGTCGCCTGCTGGTGGTGGTCACCTACACAATCTTTGTGGCATTTGAGGGGATACTCCTGATGATGCCCCCGTGGGTCCACGAATTAGGACCCTTTGGCCGCCAGTTCTTTGTCCTTGCCGGTGTAGGGCTCGTTCTCACTCCTCTGCACTGGTTGACGGTGTTGACAAAGGTTACGCCGCTTGGAGGCCGCCCGACTTCGGTTGAGATCACTCGTCTTGGCTTAACGCCAGGGCCGCGCGATCCGTACGATCCCGATGAACGTGAAGTGGTGATACGCAACGCCGCGTATTACCAGGCCTTCCGTGTTGTCATCATTTATTCTTTCCTCCTTTTTCTTGCTCCAGATTTTCTACGCCACCTGAGTGACTCCACTGCACAACACTGGATGAAGGCTCTTCTCCTGCTATTGCTTTTTATCGTTTGGTCACTCCCACAGGCCATTATTCTTTGGACGGAGCCTGACGTGCCCGAAGAGGCGAGGCTCTAAACCGGTCTGCAGGGGCAATTCGTGAATTCCTTCTACTTAACTTCTGATTCTCGCGCTGCCAGAAATGGCCATTCGCCGCGCTTGCGCGCCCGCGCCAGGTAAGCCGCTGTTCCCACCGCAAAGACCACCAGAGCAAAAACCAGCGCTCCGCGAGCCGAAGTCGCCAGGATGTAAATCCAGCCTGCCAGTGAAATCAGTCCCGGAACGGGATAAAGCCACATCTTGAAGGGGCGCTCCATCTGAGGCTGTTTGAAGCGCAAAACAAAAAATCCCACCGCCTGCGGCAGATATTGGAGCAGCACGCGCGTAGCCACCAGGCTGACGATCACCTGCGGCAGACGCAGCAGGCTGAATCCCGCGGCGATCACGCCCAGCGTGACCAGCGACACGTGAGGGATGTCGTGCTTGGGATGCAGCCGGGCAAACACCTTGAAAAAGTTCCCGTCCTTAGCCGCCGCGTAAGGAATGCGCGAGTAGCCGAGCAGCAGCGAAAAGGCGGAAGCAAGAGCGATCCAAAGCATCAGCAGAGTCATCAGGTCGCCGGCAAAGCGCCCCTGCAATTTCTGAATGTATTCGGAGGCAATGAACTGGCTGTGCTGCGCCTCGCGCCACGGAATCACGCTGAGGATGGACGTGTTCATCAGGATGTAAATGACCGCGACGGCCCCGATGGAAAACAGAATGGCCATCGGAATGGTGCGGCCGGGATCGCGAATCTCTTCCGCCAGGTAACAGACGTTGTAGTAGCCGAAATAGTCGTAGAGAGCGTAAAGCGTGGCGTGGCCGAGTCCCGCCCAGAACAGCACGTTCAGGTGGAAGGCATGGGGCGGAAAATCAAAAATGCGCGAGGCACTCAGGTGCGGCAACCCGGAAAGGATCACCCAGAAGCATCCCACCAGCACGCCGCCCATCATCACCACGGAAAGATTGCCCACCGCGCGCACGCGCCGGTAAAGCAGCACGATGAGAAACAGCGGAATGGTGGAGGCAAACAGGCGCACTTCCCACGGCGTCATCGTCGGGACAAGATAGTGGAAGTAGTTGGCAAATCCGATGCTGCCGCTGGCAACTGAAAGCGGCGCGGAAAACATGATTTGCCACACTAGAAGGAAGGAGAGCCAGCGGCCCGCTCCCGTGGGGCCAAAGGCTTCGCGCAGGTAGTAGTAACTTCCGCCCGCTTTGGGCATGGCCGCGCCAAGTTCCGCCCAGACGAGGCCGTCGCAAAAGGCCAGGCCCGCGCCGACTAACCATCCCAACATGGCCTGCGGCCCGCCCATGGTGGCCAGAAACAGCGGAATGGTGATGAACGGGCCAATGCCCACCATGTCCGTGATGGCGAGCGAGGTGGCCTGCAGAAATCCCAGGTCGCGCCGCAAGCCTGCCTTGTGAGTAACCTCGGCCATATTTTCCCGTCAAAGCGCCCCAGGCACGGTTCCGCGCGCCGCAAGGTGCCGAACGCGCAACGGCATCCTGAGCAAACCGAAGCAACTCAGCACACCTTCAACATCCGTCATTTACGATGGAGACGCCTCAGAAGATCGGCTTTGCCCCGAGCGTCGGGCTTTCGAGGCTTTGAGCTCGAAAGCAGATAGAAAACCACCACCGAGGCCTCCCGAAGGTGGTCCAGGCAGTACGGGCAGCCGCGGTCAACATGCCCCTGGACTTCCTCGGCTTCCTTGGGTTTCAGCAAGCCCAGCAGGAAGAGTTCGTAAGTGTCGTCTAGATGCCGGCAGTCCATGTTCCGAAAGCAGCTCGCAGGCGGTGCCGCAAAAAGCGCAGCCCTGCCCGCAGTTCACATTCCACACGGCTCAAGGGCTGATGCAGCTGCTTGGCCATATGAGCTTCAGTCTCGCCTTTGAAGACCGCAAGTTCCAACAAACGATTTTGGGAGCTCGGCAGGCGGCCGGCGATTTTTTGGAGCAAGGCGCGCCGTTGCTCCACCCGGAAAATCTCTTTCGGGCGGGGCAGCCAGGAGCCCGCCCCCAGCACGTGCCTCAAGCCCGCATGCGCCGCCGGCCGGTGCCCCATCTCACGGCGCTGCCGGTCAATCGCTCGGGCCCGAGCGTCCAGCATCAGCCAGGCCAGCATGCCCGATCCCGGTTGATAGATTCGATGGCCGTCCTTCCAAACTCCGACGAAAACTTCCTGAAGCACTTCCATCGCCGCTTTGTGGTCAGGGACAATCTCGGCGATGACGCCCAAAAGCGGGGCCGCGTAACGGTCGTAAAGCTCGCCCAGCATCCGCTCGTCGCGATCGGCCACGCCCGCCATCAATTGCTCGGTTGTCAATTCCTGAGTCATATCGCTCGACGAGGCCCGGCCGTGCCCGGCGCGCCTTAAAACACCCGGCGCTAGCCTTTGATGGCTCTTGAACCTTCATCCCACACGGCCATCGTCTTCTTGAAATAGGAATAATTGGCCATGTGGCACGCGATCGAAGCATTGTTGCCAAACGGCCCGTCTTCCACGGAGGGCTTGCGGGTGCGGACGGACTGGAAGTAGTTCCACAAGTGCTGCCTCCCTTCGTTGTACCCGTTGGGAGCTTGATAGATCGCCGCCTCAATGGGCCGGCCGGTTCCCGGAACCTCCGGGTGCTTCGCCTCCCAGGCTTCGAGAAGTTCCTCGTGAATCTTCGCCGGGTAGCTTGAAGCGTAATAGCACAAAGCATGGTCCTTGCCATCCTGCGGCGTGAAGCTCACCTGATGGCCGCGGATTTCCACCGTGCCGCGCGTCCCCATAAATCGAATCACTTCACCCGAGTTGTTGTCGAGCGTCACGCGGATCATCAGGCGGAAGTTCGGATACTCGTAAAGCGTCGACATCTGGTCCGGATACTCGCGGCCATCTTTCCACTGGAAAAGCCCTCCTGCCGAGTAGGCGCGCTCCGGAGGAGCGGTGACGCCCATGACGTAATGAACGCCCGTCAGCAGGTGGACGTAAAGGTCGCCCGGAATGCCTTCGCCGTAATCCAGATAACCGCGCCAGCTGACGTAGCGCCGCGGATCAAAAGGCCGTTTGGGCGCCGAACCGAGCCACGTCTCCCAATCCAGATTTTCAGGCGAAAGCGCCGGCGGAGGTGGATAAGGATAAACCCAGGCGCCGCAGGGATTATTCCGGCCCATGGTGTCTTCCACCAGCCGCACCTCGCCAGCCACGCCGGAGTCGATGATTTCCTTCGCCTTGGCAAAGATGATGGAACTGCGCCTCTGGCTGCCAATTTGCACAACGCGGTTGTTTTTCCGCTCCGCGTCGATGATCTCGAAGCCTTCGCTCACGCGGTGCGTCATGGGCTTTTCACAGTAAATATCTTTGCCGGCGTTGCAAGCGTCAACGATCATCCGCATGTGCCAGTGGTCGGGTACGGCGGCGACAATGCAGTCGATATCCTTGTTCTCCAGCAGTTCCTGGTAACGCCGCGTGGTGGGAACTGTTTGGCTGGTCGCGCTGCGAATAATTGAGTTAGCCAGCGCGCGCCGTTCGTCGTAAAGATCGCAAGCCGCCACGCAACGGACTCCCGGAAGCTGAATGGAAGTCCTCAGCAGGCTGGAACCGCGCATCCCGACGCCGATCATTCCAAAACGCAAGGCGTCGCTTGCGGGCACGGGACGGGGTGAAGCCGCAGCCGCTTCTGAATCGAGCAGGATACCCTTGCCGGCAGCCGCGGCTCCGGCTGCGGTGGACGTTGTGCGAATAAAGTCCCGGCGAGACATTTCAGTTTTTCCCATCTCTTGCACCTCCCGTCCCAGGATTGAGTTTCGCTTGATGAGCCCCGCGGGGTGCCGCGCGAATCCGCCTTCGGCTTAAGGCGCTTGGAGCAAGGGCCAAGTGTGACAGAAAGCCGCGGTGAGGAAAAGTGTTTTGTTCCGCGCGCAGCAGGCTGGCGCGGCCCGGCGTGAATCGCCCCCTCAGGCGCCGGCAAGCTTGGTGAGCGCCTCGCCCGAAAGCCGCATCGTTGACCACTCATCCAGAGTGCGGGCGCCGAGCGACTTGTAAAACTCAACGGCGGGAGTATTCCAATCAAGAACCTGCCACTCAAAACGCCCGCAGCCTTCTTCCACCGCGATCTGCGCCAGACGGACCAGCAGAGCTTTACCGATTCCCTTGCCGCGATGCTCCGGTTGAACAAAGAGATCTTCCAGGTAAAGCCCCGGACGCCCCAGCCACGTAGAATAGTTGTAAAAGAAGAGCGCAAAGCCCGCCGGCTGGCCCGCCCACTCGGCCATCAGCACGCGAAACTTGGGATTGCCGGAAAACCCGTCGCGGAGGAGGTCCTGAGCCGTGGCCACCGCCTGCTCGCGAGCTTTCTCGTATTCGGCAAGGCCCTGAATCAGCTGGAGGATGACCGGAACATCATCGGGCGTTGCCGGGCGAATGTGCAGCATCTTGGAACTCCTTTCTGAATATAACTGAACCCTCCGGCGCTTGGCGAACCGCCCCGGGAGCGCCGCGACCGTTTTCCGGTTGACGACCCGGGCCGCCGGGAGTTTAAATGTCCGCTGACCCAGGAGGATGACTTATGCTGACTCGCCGCGATTTTCTCGGCAAAGCGATTGCCGGTGTGGCCGCAACCGCCGCTGTGACCGAACGCCCGGTTTGGGCGGCTGGAAGGCTGGCCTGGCCCGGTCCCATCGGGCTTGAACTTTACACCGTTCGTGAGCTGTTTGCCAAAGACCCCGCTCGAACCATGAAACAGGTGGCCGCCATTGGCTACAAAGAGGTGGAAGTCACGCCCGGTCTCAAGCCCGCGACGCTCCATGCGGACTTGCGCGCCGCCGGACTCACCGCGCCGAGCAGCTACGTTGTGTTGCCCAAAAATCTTGATGAATGGAAAAAGTCGGTCGATCTGGCCCATCGCTACGGCGTTCGTTACATGATCGTCGGAGACAACCCGCGCTTGAGCGCCGAAGCCTGGAAACGCCGGGCGGACTTCTTCAACCAGTGCGGCCGGATTTCGCGACGCGCCGGAATCCAGTTCTGCTACCACGCCCACTTCCATGAATTCGAGCGCGTCGACGGCACCACCGGCTATGACATCATGCTGACCCATTGCCGGCCTCAACTGCTCCAAATGGAAATGGATATTTTCTGGGTGACGTACGCCGGCGCCGACCCGCTCCATTACTGGCGCAAATACCCGGGCCGCTTTCCCCTGCTGCACATTAAAGACCTGCGCAAAGGCGTCCACATCAACCCTCGCGTTGGGCCGCCCGCTAATGGGCCGAATCCTTTTGCGCCGGTCGGCCAGGGCAGAATTGACTGGCCGAAGATTTTTGCCCACGTCAAGGAGGCCGGAGTAAAGCACATCTATGTGGAGCAAGACCGCTGCACCTTGCCGCCGCTCAAAGCCGTCACCATCAGCTACAAGTATTTGCGAAACTTGCGCCTGGATTGAGCGCCCGCAAGTCTTTCCTGCGCAAAAACCAAAAGGCCGGCCCCATTGACGGCCGGCCCTCTGGAACATGCTTTGTTGACGTTCTCACTTCTGCGAGGCGGAAGCGCTGCCTGAAGCCGCAACCCGAAACCGCATGCGGGTTCCGGATTGAAGATGCAGGTTCCCCTTCTTGGTGCTGAGCACCGAATTCATTCCGGTCGATTGGTCCGCAGAAGATTGACTCTGCAGGTGAATCTGGCGAACCGGAGTGTTGAGGCCCAAGGATGAGTTGTTGCCCAGCGTCGAATTGGTAGCGGCTCCCAGTGTGCCGCCCACGCCGCCCACCGTTGAGCCGGCTGCTCCCACTGCCGAACCCACGGTTGAGCCGACCGTCGAACCAACCCCGCCCAACAATCCACCACCGCCGCCGCCGCCCGCCGGAGCCGCCATCGCTGGCGCCGGAGCAGGCGCCATCGGGCCCGGGCTGCTCTGGTCCATGCTGGGAGCCGAGAAGATGGAAGTGACAACGGTATTCAGCCGCATCACGGAACGGCCTCTGACCAGACGATTGAAAGCGACTTCCATGGTTGATCCGGCACTGCCTGCGGCGGCCGCTTGCACCCTGGTCACCTGCCCCACCAGCTTGTCGCCTTTATGGATAACAATATGGCCATGCTGTTTTACATTCTTAGTAACCTTCGCCACGACCTCTTGCCCTGGCTTGGCCTGGCGCGCGTCCAGTGTTGACAGGAGCCGCCCTTTAATCTTTGTGCCGGTCCGAAGGTCGGCGAATTGGCTCGGCGTGGACGCCACCGCCCGCGATGTATTTGCGGCGTTCGCGGCAGAATTCGTGGCGACATGAGCGTGTCGCAGCGAGGCCGCCGCCGTCGATGAGTTCTTGGCGTTGGCCGCCGAGTTCGCGGTTGCGTGAGCTTGTCCCGGCAAGGCGGCGCTCCAGCCCAACTGAGCAATTCCGAACATCAGCACGAGCATTTGCACTGTCCAACATTGTTTGAGTATTCTCATTTTTCCCTCCCAACTAGCGTTTGCTCATGAATTGGGTAACGTGCTTCTTGCCCCACCGTACCGACATGCAATTCATGAACCAATTTGCAGATTGGAATATCCCGTTGCGCATGAGTGACTTAAACCGAAGACCCGGCCGGCGTTTCGCGTGCACAATGTAAAGCCACCGTGTAGAATCTTCCAAGTCAAACCTTTTCAAACCGCTTCAAAAAACCGCGACGCGCCCGCAAGGGTTCCCTCAACATTTGCGAATTTGTTTATGCAAGAAATTTTCGGTTCCGTTATATTCATAAACCACGATGGAAGATTATCCGCTGGCACTGGTAACGGGCGGTTCGCGCGGCATCGGCCGGGGCATCTGCCA
>CAYWMN010000192.1:0-7330 GCA_964459065.1 uncultured Acidobacteriota bacterium
GATGTCACCGGCCATAATCTGTTCACAGAAATACCTGCCCAGCACACCGCTTGAGTTGGCCATTCCATTCGGGAAATCTTCATTGTGCGAATTCAGCAGAATGCGCGTAGTCTCAATGCTGCCGGCACCCAGAACAATGATCTTTCCATAGACCTCTTCCAATTCGCGCGTATTGCGGTCGACGATGAGAACACTTTTGGCCCGATGCTCGTTGTCGGTGAGCACTTTCCAGGCCAGAGAGTTGGTCCGTAGGGTCAGATTTCCCGTCTTCGCGGCAATCGGCAGCAAGACACCCTCGGAGCTAAAGGAGGCTGCAACGTTGCAGACGCGGCTACAGTGCCCGCAATAGTGGCATGGCGCGCGGTTCCTGAAACGCTCTGTTACGGTCGCAGTTCTCCCGTGGATCACGTGCCACTCGGGAATGTTTCGCTCCATCGCCCCCTTAAAAACCCATTCGGCGCACGTGAAGGGGACGGGGCGCAGGAAATGACTGTCGGGATTATTGGCAAGATGATCGGCGTGGCCCGCAACGCCGATCAATTCTTCGACACGGGTGTAATAAGGTTCGATGTCTTCGTAAGAAATGGGCCAGTCCATTCCCGCCCCGTCGTAACTGGCCGCCTTGAAGTCACGGGGGCTAAAACGCAGCGAGACCAATCCCCAATGGAGCGTCTTGCCTCCCACGGCCCGCGCCCGAACCCAGAAAAACTCCTTGCCCGTGTAAGGATTTTCAAGCTCGTTCACGAAGTGTTTTTTGTTCCATTCATCCGCGTGCGGATACATGGCATGTTCGGACGGCCGGATTCTGCCGCGAAAAGGAAAGCGGTAGGGTTTCCAGTGGTGGTGAAAATCCGTGGCAATATTGAACTTTGGTCCTGCCTCCAGCAGCAGAACCTTCATTCCTTTCAAGCAGAGCTCGGTCGCCGCCATCCCGCCTGCAGCTCCCGAACCAACAACAACGGCGTCGTAAACCTTTGGCATTGTATAAGACCTCCGAATATGATCGTCGCGAGACCCTCCAGCACCAACCGCTCCCAGCAGTCACCGCGATTCAGGCTCGTGAATGATAACCGTGCGCCAGACTTCGGCGCGGATCGACTTTCTGAAGCTTAATCACGCCCCCAACAACAGGATGGATAAAATTCAGGGACCGGAACATCCAAGTAATCCGCTAGAATAACTCTCAGTATCCAAACTTCCAAGCCAAATCCCGCGCTTTCCGCAGCTCGACCCGAAAGGTCCCTGAACGACCCTGGCTGAAATCCCAATCAACGAGACGGCTCAATCTTCAACACCCGCAGACCGCCGCCCTTTGTCTTGTCACGGGAAACCGCGCAAGCAAAACTTGCCAGATCTTGCTCGCGGAAAGTCTTCGCTTCACCGCCGGGCCAGAGGTCCGTGATCCTGTAATTTGCGTGTCCGGCCAGGCCGATTTCTTCGAGCGGAATTTGCAGCACCAGGTTGGCGTTCCGCTCCGCGTTGCTGTTTCCAGCCACCAGAATAGCCCGCCCGTCCTTCCAACGGATGTAGGGAACCGGCACCGCGATATCGTGCTCGCAAGCTACGGCCATCAGGTTGGGCCTTTCCGGTTCCAAACCGAAGGCGAGAATATCACTTTCCGCCTTGCGGACGGCCATCATCTGTTTCACATCGTCCAGCATGTCGCGGTGCCGCGGTTTGGAAAGCTCATTCCAATCCAGCATCGATCCATAGAGCCATCGGCCCTTGCCGGCCTTGCGGCCACCGTAAAGGTACGGAGATTCCCAGGGAATGGGCCGGAAGCTTGCGTCAAATTCCTCCCCCGAAAAAAAGATCGGGATCATCGGGGTAAACAGGCACGAATAACCGAACAGCGCACGGCTCCCCTGGGCGCCATAAGGATTTTTGTCCAAAGGAAAGCCTTCCCAACCATTATCGTGGCAGCTGAGGAGCACCGAAGCCCAGCCGTGCGCGAGCGTCGCCACATAAAGCTGAAGCGACGCCTTGCCGGTCAGACTTCCGTGTGCCGGCCAGGTCGCGCCGCCAACGGCCACGTGGCGCGCGATCATCGGGTGGACTCCGCGTTCCCATCGCCCGCCCATGTCATCGGAAACGACAATGCGTTCAATGGGTCTTTCCTGCGCGTTCTCGACGCTGAACTGAACATCCGGAATCCCGTCCGGCATGGCCGACAGGCCCGTCCAGGACCTGCTCGTCGTCTTGTCGGCCGTGAGACCTACGAAATGAACCCGTAAATCTCCCCGGCCGTCGGTCGAGCCTTTCACCGTACTTCCGTCATCGGCATATTGAATTTCCACCTCGTAGTGCCCTGCTTTGCCGAATTTCCGATCGAAAAATCCTGCTACATTTTGCGCGAGGACGAGCTTGGAACTCGGGCGAGGGTCGCCCGGCGGGCTGAATCGGTTTTCTCGTTGCGTGAAATCAGTAACTCCCGGAATCACCGCGTCCCCTTCCTCAAAAATCACAATCGGATGCCCCGCAGCAGCCGCATTCCGCCGGATTTTCTCCCAGAGGTCCGGTCGGTAGATCGCAACGTCCAGACGGTAGCCGTCAACGCCGTACTTCTTGACGTAGTTGGTCCAGACATCAACCCACCAGCGGTCGAGATCCTCATGGCCGCCGAACCAGTCGAAGTCCACCATTCCCCAGGATCCGCCCTGGAACCACTTAGGATGTTTCTTGATCACCGGGCTGTCCGCCATCAATCCGTGGGTGATCACATCGAGAAAAATCCTGACGCCGCGCCGGTGTGCCTCCGCAATGAGCGCCTTAAAGTCTGCCTCGGTTCCCAAGGATGGATCGAGCTTGTCGGGTTCGATCACAGCGTACTGGGTCCAGATATTGTAGAAGTGGTGTGGGTCGCACAGCGAATAGCCGGTGAGCCAGATTCCATTGATGCCAAGCTCCTGGAGGTAAGGCAGCTTGGCTTTGAGGCTCCGGAAGTTCCCTGTCCCGGGCCCGTGGGGTGAAGTGAACCCCTTAGGGGCGATTTCATAAACAATCAAGTCCCGCGTCCAGGCGGGCGAAGCCGGCTGCCCGGGCGCGGGCACCCGGGATGGCGTTGCCGCCAGCGCCTCGGCAGAAGCCGCGGCCTTGTCTCCCAGTACGGCGGCAGCCGCCCCGCCGGCAACGGTTTTGAAAAATTTCCTTCGTCCCCGACTGATGGATTTGCTGCGATTGCTCACGTTCTCTCCCTCCTCACGAAGATGACTTGCACCCTCCGCCGCGCACCAGCTCCTTTTAAAACCAGTAAGTCTCAACTCATTTCACTTCAAAAAGTGCGCCCGCGCCCGGCGCAAGCCAGCCCATCTCACCGTGGAGCGGCACTGCCTTGCCAGTGTAGGGCGAGATTTGATACAAGCGTTTGTCCTTTTGCTTTAATTGAATTTCGTAACTAATGGAATGCTGCAGATCCTTGTTGACGAGCATCAGGAACGGGTGGCCGTCCGGGTCCATGAATTCACCGATCAGATAAGGGGCCGGAACCGCAGGCTTTAGATGGTTGTGGGCCACAACATCCTCCACAAGTCTGCTTTGCGAAATCGGTTTCCCTCCTTCCGGAACCGGCGCGGAATGGTAGACGCCGGTGCTGTGCAACCGAGCCAGCCAGGGCGCAAGGGTCCGAACCGCATTATTGACCCGGCGCATCATGCCCCAGGTCGGCGTCCGGTTGCCATACGGGTCCACGGGAGCCAGCCGGAAATTCCCAATGGGTGGCGTAAAATAGGTGAAATAGGCAATCCCCCGCCCGCCATAAGCCAGGGTGGTGTATGCCTGCAGGCGGAGAGTTGCGTCACTCGGTTTCATATAGTTAAAGAGAGTGTTGCCGAGAACCACATTCCAGAACGGAATACCCGCCTTGAGGGATAGTCTGCGGACCGTGGCTAGATTCGTGTAGTAGCGCTCCGTCATCTTGCCGTTGATCAATGAATAGTTGTCGTAGCTGAAGAATGAGGGGTGGACCTCGTCGATGAACTTCTGCACATAGGCGGCGTAGGTTGGAGTGCCCAGTTGGGACGCGCTCGCATAGTTGGGGAACAGATTAATGTACGACCACGCGTTCGGCGCAGCCTGCCTCACGGCCGACACCACTTCTCCCAGCCCCGGCATCATCGGGGCCCCGGGCTCGTCCCGCAGGAAGAAGCCGAGCGCAGCGGGATGATTTCGCAGTTCCTTCACAGCCGCCGCGACATTCTTCATGACAACTTTCTTTTCCGGCATGTCCGCCCAGTTGTAGCCATTGACCCGCCGGTCCGTAACAAAGCAGGAAAGCCCTGCCGCACGGACCTTGTCGAGATCGGCCGGAGAACAGAACCCGGAGATATTGAGTCCCGCCTTCCGCATCCAATAGAGCTGGTTGGGGTCGGAGGGCGACTGCCCCCACGCCATCAAAGCAAACTCGTGGGGAGAAACCTCCGGGGGCTCAGGAAACCCCTGCGCAGGCGCAACCTTCAAAGCACCGCCCGCCAGGAAAAGGCACAACAGCAATCCAAGCTGCTTTCTCATCGATGCTCCTCTCCGCTCCGATCCAATATGGGCCGCTGGCGCCGTTTCCGTGCTGCGGCGTTCAAGGCCTTTACGTTTCTGTTCGTACCTCCCGCAAGCCGCATGGCGCTCAAAGTTCCGAATCCCTCCGAAACAGCGCCAGGGCGGCGGTGCGGGGATTGACTGATCACCATATCACAGGCTGCGCCAGCTTGATTTGCCAATCGGCGGGGCGGACGCCAAAGATTTCTGTTGCGATCCGCGCACCTTGGGCGCTAGCATCCATTGTCTTACCCGCAGAGGAGGATGCTGTTGCGAAAACATGCTGTCGACGTGGCTGGGATTGGCCTGAACGCGACCGATACGGTGCTTCAGGTGCGCGAGTTTCCGCCCCCCGGCGGCAAACAGCGTGTTGCCGGGCTCTCGCGGCAGGCAGGTGGCCAGGTTGCGACAGCTCTTGTGGCCTGCCAGCGCCTGGGCCTTCGGACGCGATACATTGGCACTGTGGGCGGCGATGCCGACGGGCGATTCCAGCTCCGGAGCCTTCGGCAGGAAGGCATCGATGTGCGCTACGCGCGTAAAGTCCCTGGCGCCTCCACGCAGTTCGGATTGATTATCGTTGACCAGAAGACGGGTGAGCGCACGGTCTTCTGGGACCGGGACAAGCGGCTGGCCCTTTCCGCCCGCCAAATCGAGCAGGAAGCAATAACTTCCGCTAAGGCCCTGCTTGTTGACGGTTGTGACGTTGAGGCCTGCGTTCAAGCGGCGCGATGGGCGCGTCAGGCCGGCATTCCGGTGGTGGCGGACCTTGACACGGTCTACGCAAAAGTCGAGAAGCTTTTTCCGCTGATCGACTACCTGTTTGCTTCGGCTGACTTCCTGCCGGCTGTGACGGGGCGAGTGGATCCCGTTCCCGCCCTCGAATTCATGCGGCGTGAATACGGAGTCAGGGCTTGCGGCATAACCCTGGGTCAGGATGGAGCGCTGGCTTTTGACGGCAATCGGTTTTATTATGCGGGTGGATTTGTGGTCCGGGCGGTGGACACCACCGGCGCCGGCGACGTCTTCCACGGAGCGTTTGTCTACGGGCTGCTGCAGGGATGGAAGATGGAACGGCTGCTGGATTTTTCGTGCGCCATGGCGGCTCTCAATTGCACCAGGCTGGGAGCCCGCGGCGGCATCGCCAGCCGCCGGTCCGCCGAAAGGCTGATGGCCACCGGCAAGCGGCATCGCACCGCCAGGCTGGCAAAGCTTGCGCGCGCCGGAGGCCCGAACAAGCACTCCGGCAAATCCAAACTTTGGCAAAAGAGCTTACCCGATGCCTGAGAACTTTGACCTGATCACCGGAGCCTCCGGCGGCATTGGCGAGTGCTTTGCGCGCCAACTCGCCGCGCGAGGCCGCAACATAGCCCTGGTGGCGAGATCGGAAGCAAAGCTCCAGCAGCTTGCCGCCGAGCTTGCGGGGGCGCACCACATTCGAGCCGAGGCCATTGCCGCCGATTTGTCGGTGGCGGGTGCCGCCGCGAAGCTCGTTGACGAATTGAATAAGCGCGGCTGCGAAACCGACCTGCTGGTGAATAACGCCGGCTTTGGAGCCCGCGGCGAGATGTGGAAGCTCACGCTGGAGCGGCAGTCCGCCATGCTGGCGCTCAACATCAACTCCCTGGTGGAACTCGCCTACCGGCTGCTGCCCGGCATGATTGAGCGGCGCCGCGGCGGCATCATCAACGTTTCGTCCACGGCAAGCTTCCAGCCGCTTCCCTACACCACCACGTACTCGGCCACCAAAGCCTTTGTGACCAGCTTTTCCATGGGCCTGGCTGAAGAGTTAAAGCCCTACGGAATTCGGGTGGTGACGCTGTGTCCGGGCGGAACCGCGACCAATTTCTTTGTGGCGGGCAACTACGGGGTTCGCAACATTCCCGGCGGCATGCAGGCCCCCGAAGACGTTGCGCGAGAGGCGCTCGACGCTCTCGATCGCGGCGGAGGGCTGGTGGTGCCTCGCCTGCTCAATAAGTTCTCCATTGCGGTGCAGCGGCTGATTCCCAGACAGACCGTGGCAAGATTCGCCGCCAGGATCTTCCGCCCGCCAGGCTCTGGCGACGCTTCCTGAAGTTCGCCGCTAGCGGCCCGGGTGCAGGTAATGATCCAGAATGGGCTTCCACTTGCCCTGGGCGTCGAGGATCAGTTCGACGATTTCGCGGATGGCGCCGGCCCCGCCCGGGTAGCGCGACACATAGTGGACGTGCCGCCGCAGCAGCGAGTGCCCGTTGCCAACGCTCACGGCCAGCCCCACGCGCTTCAGGATGGGCAGGTCAACGATGTCGTCGCCGATGTAGCAGACTTCACTGTCGGTCAATTGCGCGGCCTTGAGGATCCGTTCATAGGGAGGAATCTTTTCCAGGCTGTTTTCTTCAAAGAACTCCAGGCCCAGCTCCTTTGCCCGGTATCGCACGGCCGCTGCGCCGCGCCCCGTGATGATGCCCACCTTAACGCCGTTCTCGCGCGCCATGCGAATGCCCAGGCCGTCGCGCGATTGGAAGGTCTTGGTCTCAAACATCCCGCCATCAGCACCCGGCACATAATAAATCCGGCCGTCCGTCATCACGCCGTCAACGTCCAGAAGCAGAAGCTTGATTCTGCGGGCCCGCGCGCGGAGCTGTTGCTTTGAGAGAAGCATGATATTCCTTCCCAGGTGGTCACCCTGATCTCAAGTTAAATCAGCGATGATAGCACAGATGGCGTGGCGAGCTGCAGGTTGCGGGGCGGCCCACCGCGACTGAAGCGTTCACGCACCTCGGAGGACTGGCAGGGGGCGGCGAACTCTGGGGCTTATTTGGGGAGC
>CAYWMN010000193.1:0-7279 GCA_964459065.1 uncultured Acidobacteriota bacterium
CTCGAGTTCCAGTGACCGTCACGTCGTCGCGCGCCACGCCTCGCACCGCCGCCATCATGGCCGCCCCGCTGCGCGCCAGAACTCCCGCGCCGCCCGGGCCAAAGAGTTTCTTCGAGATAGCGATTACTTCCGGATCGTTCGCTCCGTGCTCGGCGGAGTTGCTTGGCACGGCGCCCACGGCGATCACCCGCATGCCGTCTTCGGCCAGCGTTTCGATCTTGCGGTAGGCGGCAAGCGATACCGTGCGCGCCCCGGGAATGATCATCACGCGGTATTCTTCCGTTCCGATCTTCGCCCGGCCGTTGCCTTCCCAGGTGCTGCGCAGGATGCTGTCGGTATCGGCCACATCGCAATCCACCTGCTCGGTCTGGAGGCGGTCGACCACCTGGGCCACCACGGGCTGGTCTTCCATTCCGGTTGTAGCCAGGCCGGGAACTTCCACGCGGTTCGGCTTCGGTTCGTCTCCCTCGGACATTCCCACGCTCCAGGCGTCTTCAATGGGATACATTACCGTGACGTCGGCAACGTGCTGTCCCCGGACGTTCATGTAGGCAAGACGGTTGGTATACACCGCGAACTTTTTGAAGTATTTCCAGTAAGGGTTCTGGTAAAACCACGAATTCGGCCAGTCGTCCATGCGGGTGGGGTTGCTGCTCTCGTTGTAATCGAACTTGTGAAAGACGTAGAAATTGACGCCGTACACTCCCAGCATGTTGACCCCGTAGCGCGTCTGGTCCAGCGTAATGGCCCAGCCTGCGCCACCCAGGCTTTCCGCCGTGGTTCGCTTTTTGCCGTACATGTGCGAGACGGAGCTGATCTGCTTCGGCTTCCACGAGCCGATCACGCGCGGAAACGTGTAGCGGAAATCTTCGTTGTCCGTGCCCGGAATCGCCACGTTCCGCCAGGTGCGAAAATAATCCCCCTCATCCACGTAGTTCCAGAGCGGTTCCAGGGTGTGCCCGGTCATTTGGATGTGATGGGCGGCATCCCAATCGTCAATTTGCTTGAACCAGGAATCGGCAAACAGGTGGGAGTAGACGTCAAAGTAATCGCAGCGCACCTTGATGGTTTCCGGCCCGGCATTGTAAAAGAGCATGGGCAGGCGGCTGGCGATGTCGTAGCCTTTCTCCTTGCGGAATCGCTCGCGCAAAACCGAATCCCATGCCAGCGGAATATTGGAAATTTCATCAAAGAACGACCCTGGAATGGTGTTGCCGAAATATTGCGGGTAGCGCTTGTAATAGGCTTCATAGGTGATGTTGATGAAGTCGCGCACCGTCGCCGGATTCAGGTAGTCGATAAACGGGAAACTCATCGGGACGGGCGAAAAAACGCTGAGCCGCCATTTGCCGGTGGGTGCTTGCCAGCTACCGCCGCCCGGCCGCCGGTTGAGGTCCGTCAGATTCACAAAGCTTTTGGGGTCCAGTGTGCCTTGGGCGGTGATGCGCGCAGCAATCACAAAGCGCGCCTTGGGAAAGTTCACCATCACGCGCCCAGGCCCTTTGACGGGAACCGCTTTTACTTCCAGCCCCATGCCAAGGTTGCGTTTGGGATTGGCTTTGATGGTTCTGCCGCCTGCGCTGCCGCTCGGCCATCCGTCCTCGTCGTAGATGTAGGTATGAAAGCCAATCTTGTGGGCGTGGTGAACCGCCACGCTCACCGCGTCCCACCAGCCTTTTGAAAAGTATGGTGTCTTGCTCTGGTCGATGCCCGGGCGCGCGTGCATGAAAGCGCCATAGACGCCCTTGTCCTTCATCTGGTCCATCTGCCAGATGATTTTGCTGGGCACGAGCGTGTCGTTCCAGGACCAGAAGGGCGTGATGGAATAATTGTGCGGAGGATGGACGAAATTCTCCTTCAGCGAATTGCCCGACGGCCGGGCCGGACTTTGCGCCATCAGCGCGAGCGCCGTAAGTGCCGGAAGCAGCACGCGCAAGGCTTTGCCGATGCCTCGCAGCCTTTTCGGAGACATGTTTGTTTTCACAGGACGGTCTTGCATTCGAGCTACCCCCGTAAATCAGTTTGATCAGTTTTGCCGCGCCAGCCTGGAATCTGGGTTGGCGGCGGACCTGCTGGAAAGAATCCTTTGCTCTGTGACTGAACTAGCTTGCCTGAATATGATAACCGACGTGAAGCTCCATTTGGGCTCCCGGATCGAGCTTTCGCTTGTTGGACCAGATGCCCAGGTACATCCAATTCTGCCCGCACGATCGCCATCGTGCCGTGCAGCGGTTCACCTGGCTGGGGTCAAATCGCATGAGAAATTCGAGCGCCAGCAGCGAATGCTTCAGCCGCCATTCGCCCGCTGGAAGACCGGGGCCCTGGTATCGCTCCTCGCCCTGGTACTCCTGCGTTAAAGAGGAGAAGTGGCGCACCACTTGTTTGCCGCCGCGGGTTCGGAAACGGAAGTCAAATTCCATGGGCGCGTCGTGGTTGAAGGGGTTTGGCTCGAACCCGGATTTCAAGGTGAGCGTCATCGGTTTGCTGCCATGGTTCACGGCGCGGGTATGGCTGAGCACGGTTGCGCCCGCTGAATCAAGTTCGAGCGTATGCTCGAGCCTCAGGCCACCGGCGGTCTCTCCGATCAGACGGCAGCTGCGTTTTTGCTCGGAGCCCGGTTCGATGCGCCACTTGACCTCGATCGGTTTCGAATCAAAGAAGTCGCCGTAAGGCAATACGGAGAGGCCTCCAAAATCCGGGTTCCAGATTTCCGCGTGTTGCCACACCTCCTCGGGCCCGGGGTGCCGCACAAGGTTGCGGCCGCTGCTCTTCTCGGTCAGGTGTGCAATCCGTCCGCTCAATCCCGGCACCACCACTGCACGCAGGGTATCGCTCTCGATTTCGGTCGCCGGGTAAGCCTTCATGTGAGCCGCAAATTGCTGCAGGTCGGCATCATTGGTCTGGCCTTCGTGGAGCCGGAAATTGCCCAGGCGCTTGAGGTCCGCCATAAAAGTGTGGAAGCGCCGGGTAAGTCCCGGAAGGTCCTCGGGAGTGTAGAGCCCGCCGCTCACCACAAAACGCTTGGAGGCCAGCAACTCCGCGTAATCGACCGATAGCCTGGCCCTGTGGACGCGCCGGAGAATCGTTGCGTTGCCGGCCCGTGCTTCCGCCTGGCGGAACAGCCCGCGCACATACTGAAAGTCCTCCGTTGAAAGATGCGGCGAACGCCGAATGGTGATGTGCTGGCCTTCGCCGTTGGGGACAAATCGCACCTTTCGTTGCAGGAAGTTGTGATAGTCCAGCAGCGGCTGGGCGGCGCGGCCATAAAAGATCTCGTGGAATTCCTTGCTGTCATGCTCCACATTGGTGGCGGGGTTCCAGAGCAGGCGCGCCATGACGTAAGAGCGCAGGGCTGAGGTTTGCCCGCCGCCTCCGCCGTTGGCATCGTCCTCAAAAAAGATTCCTACCACGCCGTGCCGGTGGTACATTCCGGTGTCCACTCGAATCTCGTCAAAATCCGGGAAGGGAAGAAGGAAGCTGGAAAAGTTCGTGGTGTAGTGCCAGATGTAGAGCTGGCTTGTCATGGCGGACCAGCCCCGCAGGTTTCGCATAAACGGCAGGCTCCACGCGCAGGTCTCAACGGGATGCGCCTCGCAGTTGCCGATGGGGCACAGCCGCACGCGGACGTTCGGCCGGGGCCTCACATGACGCGGAGGCTTTTCGGACATCTGGTAAGCGATTGTATCAATCAGTTTGTCGGGATAGCGTCTGGCAACCTGTTCAGCGATCGCGTTGACAAACCGCAGCAGGACGCCCGAGACGGCGCCTTCTTCCCGAACCACCCGCTGGCAGTTCGCGCACTCGCACCAGCCGTTGCAGTCGTTCTGCGAAACGGAGAAGATTTTTGCTTCCGGGTGATCTTTAATCCAGCCGAGCACAACTCGCGTCGCCACGCGCCGCAGTTCCTGGTTGGTCAGGCAAAGCTGGGCGTTCTTATGGGTCCGCCGGCCGTCGATCAAGGCAAAGTATTCCGGGTGCGAGGCAAAGTACTTTTGGGGCGGAATCATTTTGTAGAACGAGTGGACGAAAGGATAATACTTGACCGACCCTCCGGTTGAGGCGTCCAGGCGGGTTGCCATCCCGCCATTCACCTTGTTGCGCGCTCCCCAATCCTTGCCGAACGCTTCGCGGGCGAACGGCTCGCGGTATTCGAAGGCGGGCCGCTCGGTCTCATCAAGCGCGGGAATCGTGAGGGTCGTCCGGCGCGGAATGCGGCTGGCGTTTTCCGCAACCCAGCGGCAGCCCAGTCTTTCAAGGAAAGTGTAAACGCCGTACATGGTGCCGCGCTGGCGTCCGCCAGAGATCACCAGGTTCGCTCCGATCGTCTTGACCGTAAAACCTTCGGCGCCGAGTTTTTCGTAGGGGATGCCGGGCTTGAGCGCGTCCAGCGCCGCGCTTTGTCCCACGAAGATCGAGTGCCCTCCGCTTTTCGCCGCGCGGCTGACGATCGGCAATTCGGCTCCCGACATCTCCTGCAAAAAATGCTGGAGTTCGCGCGCGCCCCGCTGCTCGGATAGCGATGCCTTCCGGCTCAGCACAATCGAGTAGCGCGACCGCCCGTTGCGGACCAGTTCGATTTCACCCGCCGGTGCTGCTTCAAGCGTGGTGCCTAGCGTCGCCGTTCCCGCCGCCAGGCCCGTGAATTCAACCAGAAATTCCCGCCGGGAGGCGGCTTTCCAGATTTGCTTGCCTTCTTTTGCCATGTCTTATCCTCATTCCTCGGATAGAAAAAATAGATCTTGAAAATTGGCCGGATGCCTATCTTACGCCGCAAAGGCTGGGCTGGCGAGCGCTCTTTGAAGGTTTCACCGCGCCGGCCTTTAGAGTCTGCCCATCGGCGAACCCGCCTGCAGGTGATAGCTGACGCCGAGTTCCACCGATTGGCCCGGCTCGAGCGTCCGCCTGGGTGAGCAGACACTCGTCTTGATCCAGTTCTCGCCGCGCGCCCTCCAGTTGGCGGTGCAGCGGTCCACCTGCGCCGGGTCAAAGCGCATGATGAATTCCAGCGCCAGCAACCGATGCCTCAAACGCCATTCACCGGCCGGAAGCTCATCGGCCCAGTAGATGGCATCGCCCAGATATTCCTGCGTGAGTGATGAGAAATGGCGCGTGACCTTTTTACCATTGCGCGCGCGGAAATCGATATCGAATTCCATGGGCGCATTGCGGTCCACGGGGTTCGGAGCCAGCGTGGATTGCAAGGTAAACGTGAGGGGTTTTGTTCCCTTGTTCACGGCGCGGGCGTGAGTGCGCACGGTTGCGCCGCGGGCGGCAAGCTCGACGGTCTGTTCCAGATGCAGCCCGCCGGCCGCCTCGCCCACCATCCGGCAGAGGTTCGGCTGGGCCGGTCCCGCAGCAAGCCGCCACTTGATCTCCATCGGCTTCCGGATGCGGTAATCCGCGTTGATAAACATGCCGAGCCCGCCGAGGTCGGGAGTCCAGATGGTTTTGGAGTTCCAAAGCTCTTGCGGGGCGGCGTGGGTCAGAACGTTTCTGCCGCTGCTCTTTTCGACGATCTCGACAATGCGACCGCTCAATTCCGGCACCACCGTCACGCGCAGGGCGTCGTTCTCAAGCTGCGTTGCCGCGTAAGGCTTCATATAGGCGGCAAACTTCTGTTCGTCCTGCTGGTTGGTTTGGAGAGAGTGCAGATGATAGTTGCCGAGTTGTTTTAATCTCGTCATGGTGCTGCGGAAGCGCTTGGCGAGCGCCGGCAGGTCAACCGGACCGTATTGGCCGTGGCTTGTCATAAATCGCTTGGAAGCCACGAGCGCCGCGTAATCCACCGTCAGCCGCTCCTTCCGGACGCGGTGGAGGACTGCGTCGTTCGAGGCCAGCCGCTCCGCCTGGTCCAAAAGTGTTTCGGCTTGCTGATGGTCCTGAGGCGAGAAAACGGGCGAGCGCCGGATGAAGATGTGTTGCCCTTCGCCCTGCGGCGAAAAGCGAACCAGCCTCTGCAGCAATTGGTGGTAGGCGAGCATGGGTCTTGCCGCCCGGCCGTAATAGGTCTCATGGAATTCCCGGATGTCGCGGGCCACGTCCACTTTGGGATTCCACAGCAGGCGCGCCATCACGTAGGCGCGCAGCGCCGAGCCCTGTCCGCCCCCGCCGGGCTCCCCGTCATCTTCAAAGAAGATGCCGATCACGTTGTTCCGGCGGTAGAGTTCGGCGTCGGCGGCAAGCTCGTCAAAATCAGGGTAGGGCAGAAGGTAGTTGCTGAAATTCGTCGTGTAATGCCAAACGTAAATCTGCTTGGTGATCGCCGCCCAGCCGCGCAGGTTTTTGAACATGTGGACGTTGTGCGGGCAGGTTGCAATCGAATGGGCCTCGCAATTGCCGATGGCGCAAAGCCGGATGCTGACGTTGGGGCGCGGCCGGGTGATGCGCGGCGGGTCTTCCGTCATCTCGTAAGCCATGGTGTCGATCATCTTGCCCGGGTAGCGCTCGGCAACCTTCTTGGCGATGGCGTTGATAAAGCGCAGCAGCAGGCCGGAAACCGACCCTTCCTCCTTCACCACCCGCTGGCAGTTCGCGCACTCGCACCATCCGGACCAGTCGTTCTGCCAGATCGGGAAGGTCCTGGCATCGGGGTGTTCCTTAATCTGCTGCAGCATTCTCTGGGTGGCCACGCGCAGCAATCCCTGGTTGGTCAGGCAGAGCTGGGCGCGGTAATGGGTTCGTTGGCCGGCGATCAGCGAGTAGTACTCGGGATGCGTGGCAAAGTATTTCTTGGGCGGGATCATCGAGTAGAACATCAGCGGATAATAGCGGATCGCGCCGCCGGTTGAAGCGTCCAGAGCGGCTCTCCCCGCCACGTTCACCTTGTTGCGCGCGGCCCAGTTCTTGTCGAAGCCTTCCGTCACATAAGGCAGGCGGTAATAGAAGCCGGGCCGCTGGGTTTCATCGAGCGGCGGAAGGGTGATGGTCGCCCGGCGCGGAATGCGGCTGACGTCTCTGGTGAACCATCGGCAGCCGAGCTTTTCCAAAAAGGTTGAAACGCCGTACATCGTGCCGCGCTCGCGCCCGCCGGCAATTGCCAGATTGTCGCCGATCGTCTTGATGGCAAAACCTTCCGCGCCGAGTTTGGCATACGCGATGCCGGGGTGCAGGGCATCGAGCGCCGCGCTTTGCCCCACAAAGATCCAAGGGCCTGAGCCGGAAGCCGCGCCCGTCGCGATGGGCAGCTCGGCTCCTGACATCTCCTGCAAAAAATGCTGCAACTCGCGCGCGCCGCGCTGTTCGGAGAGCGATGCTTTGGGGCTCAGCACAATCGAGTAGC
>CAYWMN010000194.1:0-7242 GCA_964459065.1 uncultured Acidobacteriota bacterium
CAGAAGGGCTCGCGACAAAAGAAAATGATTGCCGAAAGGATGAATGAATAAGATCGACGCCATTGGGAACCGGGCCGACTATGACACCTTAATTCCTACGCAGATTGAATCTAAGTCGTTTGGGATTGGCTTTCAGTGATTCGAGTCTCCGGCCGCTGTGAGAGCTCGAGCGCGGCGAATCTCAGCCGCACGGTCAAAGATCGCTTCCCGGCTGATTCCCGCCTCCTCGTACATGGCAAAGATATTCTCGTCCGGGGTTTCGGGCGGGATGGCGTGCGAAGCCGCCAGGATGTAACCGCCCCCATCCCGGGTCATACCCTCAACCAGCCGCGCCGTGGCGCGCCGCACATCCGCCACCGTTCCGGTGGGAAGCACGCCCTGCGTATCGACGCCTCCCATAAAAGCCAGGTTCTCGCCAAACACCGATTTCAGTTCCAGAGGTTCCATCCCCGGACAATTGCACTGTACGGGGTTGAGCACGTCGACCCCGATCTCGATCAGGTCGGGAATAATGGGCCGCAGCGCTCCGCAGCAATGGTAGGCGACCCACAAGCCCTTCTGTTTGCCCACCGCAACCACGCGCGCCAGATGAGGCTTGATCAACTTGCGCCAGGCCACGGGGTTCATCAGCATCGACAACTGCGAGCTCACGTCGTCACCCGTCCACAACCAGTCCAGAGCAAAGCGCTCGACGGCGGCGCGCGAAAGCTCGACCGAAAAATCGGCGCATCGCTTGAACATTTCCCCGGCATAGTCCGGGGCCTCGGCGATATCCAGCAACGCTCTCCCCATCCCGCGCAGGCGCCAGTACATTTCAAAGCCGCAGGGAGAAACGTCGCAGCCGATAAAATAGTCCTTCTGATGCGCAACCACCGGAGCCATCCGTCCCATCAGTTCTTCCAAACGGCCGATAGGAAACTGGTAGCGAAGCACCTCCTCCCAGCCGGCCTGCTCGAGAGGAAACCGGGTAATTTGATTGAAGCCATTCTGCCGCGTCCATTCGACGCCCCAGAAGTCCACGTGCGATTCGCCATCGCGCTCGTGGACAATTCCCTCCATCGCGTAGTTGTTGTTCACCCAGGTCTGGCGGACGTCGTCGCCCATCGCTTCAGCCACGCGCGCGGCAGGTATTTCCAGCAGCGCGGCCAGCCGTCGCGCCGTTTGAGGATGAAACCACATGAACACCGGCAAACGGTCAACCGGCTTGCGTTCGAGCGCCGCCTGGACACGCTGTTTTGAATTCATAAAAAGGCCTTTCGGTTTCGCAAGATCGCGACGCGGCTGGGCAGGTTCGGCCTCAGGCGGACCGCCAAGGCCGGATTTCACGCTGGGGCCGGCCGCTTTCTCCACGCGCATTATACATTCCGCCGGGCAAGGACAATGGGCCAAACTTCTCAGGGCCGGACTGTGGCATTGAATGTCCTTGACATAATTAGGCTATCATGGTAGCCTTTCCAAGGGTTGTTCCGGGAGGCCGGAGGCCTGGAAACAGCCCGTGGGATCAGCCATGACGAAACCAGCCCAACGCCTCCCGGCAAACCCTTGTAAGTCCTTGCATCCCAGTCAAAAGAAGCCATTGGAGGCCCGTTTTTTCACCCCAAACGAAAAAAAGAATTCTTTTTTTGGCCAAACGAAGCTAGGAAGTTATTGAAAACAAAGACAAGCTATTGAAAATCCGGCCAAAACGAACCTAAAACGAAGCTAAAACGAAGCGGGTAAGTTATTGAAAAAACATGACCGCAAGAAAAACGAAGCTGAAAGCGGTCTCAGCCGTTTTTTTTGCGCCGAGGCGGGCGATTCGAGGGCTAGCGTTGGGCCTGAACAGGAGTTGAAGGAGAGAGCGTCCAAGCCTTGCCGTCCACTTTATCGGGCGGCTTCACATGCAGCAGACTCAGCACCGTGGGTGTGATGTCCATGATACCGGGATCAGGCGTATCGAGCTTGCGATTGATAAACAGAATCGCGTGGGTGTCTTTGGGGTCGGAGGCGCAATGATCGCCGCTCCACTTGCGCATGTTCTTAACCACGATTCCCGGCGGAATTGCGCCCAGCGAAGTCTCCCACGACGTCCGGTAGCCGGGGTAGAAATTCAGCTGCAGCTCGGGCGCGTCCTTGGCATAAGGGCCGTGGTCAATCTGGTGGCCCAACTGAACATCTTCGAGAACCGGCTGATGGGTTTCGGGGTCGCGATAAGCCAGCAGCTTTTTGCGGATTTGCTCCTCCAACGCGTGAGCCTGCGCGCCCGGCTGCACAATGCCATACTTCTCGCGGCCGTACAGGTTCAAATAGATCTGTCCCAGCCCCAGCGAGTAAGCGCGGGTGCGGCTCCAGTCAACGTTGGGGAAAAAGTTTCCATGCCGGTAGAGATTCTCCAGCGTGTACTGTTTCTCCTCGGTGTCGGCGTTATTCAGCACCAGGTACCCGTTCTTAACCAGCCACGTGTTGGTATTGAAGCCCTTGTTAAAAGCATGGAAACCGTGGTCGGAAACGATGATCAAGGTGGCGCCGGGCTTCATCGCCTTCTCCACTTCCCCCACCACCTTATCCGCCGCCTGGTACACGTGGAGGATGGCGTCGCCGTATTTCGCGGCCAGCGCCGCGTCATAGCGCGGGCTCTGGGGGTCCATCAAGCGCCAGAACATGTGCTGGACGCTGTCCGTGCTGGTCCAGACCGCCACCATCAGGCTGGGAGGGTGCTGGCGAAGCTGGTTGAGCACAATCCTGGTTTCGGTATTCATGGTGCTGTACGTATCCTGGAGAAACACGTCTTCGCCGATCCGTTCTTCGTTGAGCGCCCAGGTGTCGTGCCACCATCCCAGAGTTTTGAAGTAACCCCATTTGTCCGCCAGTTGTTTACTCCAGCCGGCGGGATAAGAAACCGGCAGGATGGGATCTTTCGGGTCGATGTTCATCGGGGACATGTAGATCCGCAAGGCCGGCGACGTTTGCAAAACGTAAAAGCGGCTGGTGGCGCGGATTGTCATCAACATGTTCACCCGAAACTTCTCGACAAACCACTTGCTCCACTGATGGTTGGCGAGCGTCTGCTGCTGGCCGTCCAGGCGAATCGTCACCTTGCTGTGGTCCGGCGACGTCTGGAAGCTGATGGGGGTCCTCAGGCGGCGGTAGACGCTGGAGGTGGGATCGACGGGTCCCGAAATTTCAGACTTGGCGTCCGCCCCTTCAAAGTTCAGCTTGAGGAGCTTCCCGCCGAACTCGGTATTCCCCGCCTGGTCGGCAGGCAAATCCGAGGCAAAATAAAAGAAGGTTCCCCACGTGCCGCGAATGTCCGGAACGCTCAAACCGGCCAGCAGATGTCCCCCGGGAAGTTTGCTGGGAGGAAATTCCAGAGGCATGCGAATCACCGTGGTCTTATACCCGGCATCGGCCGCGGCCTGGTAAAAAGGAATGCCGTGGCGATTGTTCCACACCTTCACGCCCCGAATCGGAATCAGCCCGAACAGGAACTTGGGCGGGCGCTTGCCGACCAGGGCGATCTTGGGAAGATAAGTCTTGGGATCGCGGGCCAGAAAATCGTAGATTCCCGTGCCACCCGGATTCAATCCGGTTGCGAACGACGCCCACGCCACCGGAGACTCCGGCGGGTTCGTCGTCGCCAGCTTCGTAAAGGTTCCCGTCTGCGCCAACTGCGCAAAGTGCGGCAGCTTGCCTTCTTTGATCCACTTGGCGGCAAGGATCGGGGACATCCCATCGAATCCCAAAACCACAACCTGATTTTTGACAGGACGGGTGACGGTGTGTTGGCAGGCGGGAGAAATGATGACGATGGCGATGGCCGCCATCATCAAAACCACTCTCCCTGGATTGAGCCTTTGGATCATCCCCATCGGACATTCTATGCCGCTTATATTCACGCGTCGAGAAAAATTTTACAGGGAAAAGGCAGACGCGGCCCGGAGGCCGCACCTTTCCGGATGCGGCCGAATCTGAATCTATCCCAGGCGGGAAAAAGAGCGATCGATTGTAAACGACAAAGTTGCGACGGCTTTTTCCGTGTAGGCCGCCAGAGCGTCACGATAAAAAGTCAGGCTCCGCTCCCGAACGGAAGTTTCCGGCTCACTTGCCTGCACCAGGTGGTTGGTCTCATGCAGGACAATGCTCAGCAACCGCAATCGGAATTGCTCGGCGTGGAACTCCTCCAGGCGGCTGCCCGCCAGGAACTTCGCGTCGAGCGCTCCTTCGCTCAGAGGCAAGGCCTGCCAGTTCTTGACGCGCTCGAAGGCAATGTCCATCTCGCCGGCATGGCCGCCGCCGAAGGCCTCATGGGGCATTGCAAAGGGAGCTTCCCGAACGGCCATGTGGCGGTGCCCAAGACACTTGCAGACGTTGGTCCGCACAAGCTGGATCACCACCAGCTCCGGCGCGCGGAAGAGAATTTCGTCATAGACCTCCCGGCACGCGGCAGGAACTTGCTCCCAATCCTGTTCAAGGGCCCTGGCAAGCTCAGCGGCATGCCCGCGATTGCGGAACTGGAAGGCGATCACAAACAGCGGGCGCGGCCGGGCGCCCAGTCCGGCCAGACGATAGCGGCGGCCCAGCAGCCACTCCCGCCAGCGGATAAGAGCGGGACGCGCGGCAAGATATTGCTCAACCGTCGCACGTTGCCGGGGAATTTCAAGCTCCATCGCGCCTTCCTCAATTCCCGTCGCAGCTTAATGCAAATTGATCGGCGCAGCTTCAGAGGCCAGGACGCCCCTGTCCAATCCCATCTGCGCTGCCAGAGTGGGAGCCACCTGGGTCAGCGACACGCGTCCCAGGTTCTTGGCCGGTTTGATTCCCGGCCCGTGCGCCACCAATCCGGCTTCCATCCCGGCGACGGAAGGAAGATTGCCATGGGTTCCGTGGTCTCGAGTCGTCTCCTGCACCAGCGGACCGGACGAGCGGTCCGTAAAATAAAAGCCGGGGGCGGCGTCCAGCATCAATTCGGCGTCAGGATCGGCGCCCAGTGCTTCCAGCTTTTTGCGGTCAAGCACTTCACGCACCGCGCCCGCCGCCACCAGACGCGCAACCGCTTTTTGAAGCGAGCGCCGGTTTTCCGCCGTGGGTTCCTCCAGCCAGTAGAAAGCAAACGATCCGCCGGAGTGGATGGCGCCCAGCCGCTTCAGTTCGGGCTCGCCCCGCGCGTTGCTGCCAAGCAGTCCTTCTTCCACCAACGCCACCAGCGGCGAGGCTTCCTGCCGGACCGGCACAAAGCCGTGATCGGAAAGCACCACCAGAGTGACAGACTTCTCCGCGTCGATCGCGTCGCGGATGCGGCCGATTTCCACGTCCATTTTCTCCACCGCAGCCAGGGCTTCGGCGGAAAAAGGCCCGAAGCGGTGAGCCCTCTCGTCGTAGTCGGCAAAGTGAACCAGCAGAAGATCCGGGTGGTAGCGCTTCCAGATATAAATCGCGGCCTCAGCCCGAAGACGGTCCGCAGGCGTCTCGATCAAGGGGTCGGATTTCCTGCTCCGGGAAGAGCGCGCGAATGCGGAGCGCAAGGACCTGATAACTTCATCAAAAAGGCGCGGCGTCGAATGGCGCGCGGGGGTGGAAAAGTCACGGTGGGGATCAGGAGCTGCAGGGTCCCAAATCTCCGGAATGTTGTAGGTAATGCGCCCTCCGGCGCTGACCGGCCAGGCAACCGCCGCCGTCTTGCGGCCCGAGGCCTCCGCCACATCCCACAGCGTGGGTACGTCGATGGCCCGCGCAAACCACGCCCAGGGACGGGCCTTTTCCGTGGGATCCAAGGAAGCAAGGTGGCTGTAGATTCCGTGCCGGCGCGGGCGAACCCCGGTCATCAACGTGACGTGGGCCGGATAGGTGGTGGAGGGATAAACGCCTTCCACCGCGTCGGCGCTCGCTCCCGTTTCCACCAGCTTGCGGAGGTTCGGAACTTTCAGCTTCAACTTCCGCGCGCGGCGGTAAAAGTCCGGGCGCATTCCATCGGCGGAGAGCACAACCACTCGCGATGGTTTCGGCACCTGAGGCATCCTCATCCCTTACCAATTGAGACCCTGCTGTGGACCGGACGCAAATTCCGATGGGCGGATTTCTTGATTCCTCGCCTTTGGCTGGAAATCCCGTGCGCAGATCCGCAGCCTGTCGATGAAGGGTCCCTGAACTCTGGCTCACAACTCTTCTCGAATCGCCGGCTACCCGCGGCGAATCCAGGACCCGTCTACCCATATCCTAAACCACAAGAGGGTCAAGATGCCAAACGAATCGCGGCAACCCGTTTATCTTCGCCCCACAAGAGCAGGCATGGCGGCAAAAGCGCCGAGGAGCGCAACGTACACCCATCCGGCCACGGGATCCCGTCCCTCAAGGTACTGGCGAAACGTCAGGCCGCGAATCGCAAGCACCACGGTGAGCTCTGTCGCAACAAGAACGCCCAGCGCAAGCAAGCCCGCGCCCAGGCGAACCGCCGTCCGGGACGGCAAGGACGTGCGGCGCACCGACCATCGCGCCGCAAGAAACACCGCTGCAAGCATGAAGGGCGCTTCCAGCAGTTCGGCGTTTCGCGTTCCCCATATTGGGACGATCCACAGCACGCGAAAAGTTCCCAGCACAAAACCCACTCCAAACACCAGAGCGAAATAGAGCATGCCAGCCTTGACCATTCGCATCATCACGTTCTCCCCCAGAGATGGAAGCGGTTCCTGCCGGGCCGTTGCTTTCGAGCGCGGACGGCAGCCCGGCCTGCCGGATTTACCGCCGGGCCCGGCTATAGTATACTTATCAAAAAAAGGCGATGGAGTTCGCCTGAAACGTCCAATCGAGGACTAATGACTCCTGACCGCCGGCAGGCGCTCAGGAGTTTTTTGTGTCATGCGCCGCTGAGGAGAAAGGTAAGGAACGTTGAGGATTTTTCTGTTGATTCTGTTTGGGTCGGCTGGAACTCTGGCCCGCTATGCAATTGGAGGTTTAGTTCAGAACCGCGCCGGCTCGTCATTTCCGGCCGGCACCCTTTCAGTGAATCTGTTGGGATGCTTTCTGTTGGGAGCCGTCAGCGAATTCGCCCTTCAGCACATCACCATTCCTCCGGACTGGCGCATTGGAATCACCGTAGGGTTTTTCGGGGCCTTCACCACCTTTTCCACGTTCAGCCTTGAAAGCGCCCGAATGTTTGAAGATGGAGACTGGCTGAAAGCCGCGGCCTACATCGGCGTCAGCGTCGTCGGCGGCTGTCTGCTTGCGGCAGCCGGCATGCATGTGGCCGACATCGCCGCGTAGGAGGAG
>CAYWMN010000195.1:0-7215 GCA_964459065.1 uncultured Acidobacteriota bacterium
CGATCTTGGAGAAGTCCAGGATATCGTTGATCACGGTCAGGAGGGTCTCTCCTGAAGTCTTCACCATGCTCAGGTAGTCGTGTTGTTCTTCGGTCAGGTCCGTGCCCAGGGCGAGTTCGGTCATACCGAGGACCCCATTCAAGGGGGTGCGGATTTCATGGCTCATGTTGGCCAGAAACTCGCTTTTGGCTCGGTTGGCCGCCTCGGCCGCGTGGTGGGCTTTGCGCTGCTCTTCTTCCGCGCATTTGCGGTCCGTGATGTCGCGCATCAGGAAGGCCTGGCAACGAACCTGGCCGTGGCTGTTGATAACATTGATGGCTGACAGGTCGGCGGGGATTGGTGTGCCCGAGCGCGTCTGAAGACGGACCTCGGCTCGAAAGGAATTAAATTGAGATAATGTTTTGCGGATCAGTTGATAAAGCTCATCGCCTAGAATGCGGGCAGGGGTCCCGCTTCGAATTTCCGCGTCGGTATACCCCAACAGATTCTGATGGACTTTATTTTGCTCAATCAGGCGGCCTTGGGCGTCAAATACGGCGATGGCGTCGGTTGTATTCGCAAAGATCCGCTTAAAGAGCTTCAGGTTTTCTTCCGCTTGCTTGCGGTGGGAAATGTCCAGGAAGGAAACAACGGCCCCCACCAGCGTTCCGTCCTGGTAGACGGGGTAAGACCAATATTCAACTGGGAAACTGCTCCCGTCCTTCCGCCAAAAGACCTCGCTTTCTGAATGAGTTCGATCACCGTCCCATCGGGCTCTTGAGATCTGGTACTTCTGGGCGGGATAGGGCGTGCCCTCCGGGTGGGTATGGTGGGGTAAGAAGGGCATCTCCTTGCCGACCAGTTCCTTCGCACGCGAATGGCCCAGCAGCCGGAGTGCCGCTGGGTTACAGAAGGTGCAGCGCCCGTTCAAATCCAGCCCGTAAATTCCTTCTGCGGTGGATTCAAGAAGCAGACGGACCAGCTCCTGGTTTTTCTTAACGGCTGCTTCCGCCTCTTCCCGTTCGGTGATGTCACGCGCGATTCCCTGCAGCCCGCAGGGCTTGCCTTCGTCGTAGATCAGGCGGCTGTTCACCTCAACGGTCACCTGCCGTCCGTTTGTTGTTCGAATCTCCAGAACGGCGGTGTTTGGGACGTTCCCCTTGAGACTGCGCGCGACCATGCTTTGAGCCTGTTCCCGGGAATTTTCCGTGACGAAATCCAGGATGTTCATTCCCAGGACCTGGTTGCGCGAGAATCCTGTAAGGTTTTCGGCTACCCGGTTGACAGAAGTGACCTTGCCTTCAAGGTCGGTGGTGAAAATGATGTCATAGGCGTTCTCGAACAGTTCTTCATATTTTTCTTTTAAGGCGACTTCCCGGCGTGCCCAATTTTGGAGCAGGGCTGTTTGGGCGCGGACGCGCCGCCGGAGGGTTTCGCTCCACAGAATGGCGAGGAGAATCAGAAGAACGGCGACCTCAAGAGTATTCCGCCAATGGGCTTGGGTCCACCGGAAGCCCCGATCGAGGGTGTCTCCCAAAGGGGCGAAGACGGCGGGCTGCGCGATCGCAAGAGGCGCGCCGGACGGCGTTATCCGGCCCTCCAACAGCGCGGTGTGAATCAGGCGCTTACCAGAGGTCCGAGCCGTGTTTCTGCAAAGCCCTGCGGTGGCAACGCCCAGCAGAAGGGCGCTTGCAAGGGTAATGCGTCGAACGGAAGAGCCTCGGTGGGTGAAGGGCATTTTCCTGTTTCTCCGCAGAGGCTTTACTCCAACTGCTGGTTCATTTTCTTGTAGCATTCCGGACAGATGCCGTGGCTGAATTCGGCTTCAGTGTGGTCGCTGATGTAGGTTTCCACCTGCTGCCAGTAATCTTTATCATTGCGGATGCGTTTGCAGTACATGCAAATAGGCAGCAAACCGCGGAGTTGCTTCACCTGGTGCAGAGCGATTTGGAGTTCGCGCACGCGCTCGGAGAGTTGGTTCTGAAGCTGCAGGACTCGGGTCCCGACCTCCACTCGCGCGCGGAGCTCGGCGCGGTGAAACGGTTTGGTTACGTAGTCGTTGGCGCCCGCCTCAAGCCCCGAAACCACATCCAGGTGGTTGCTTCGAACCGTGAGAAGGATCAGATACATGCCCTTCCCATGAGGGAGAGTGCGGACTCTGCGGCAAACCGTGGTGCCGTCCATTCCGGGCATCATCCAGTCAAGGACCGCCATTTGAGGCGCCGAAGGGTTTTCCAGCAATTGCCAGGCCTCGTTGCCATCTTTGGCCACGGAAACGTGGTATCCCCACTTCTGAAGGGCGCTTTCAAGCGCCCGTCGTGACACGGGTTCGTCATCCGCAATGAGAATGCGTGAACCCGGAGACTGGAGCTTGCTCGGTGGTTCCGGATTGGTGGGTTTGAATGTCATGGCTGTTGGTCAGTTCTCTTGGACTTTCCGAATGGCTTGGGACAGCGTTTCAATCGTGTAGGGCTTTCCCAAAAAGTTCGCTCCAACGGTTTCCTGAACCCGGCGCTTGACGCGCGAGGAATTGTAGCCGGAGGAAAGGATAACTTTCACTTCCGGGTCAATGTCCTTGAGCCTGTCGTAGGTTTCAAGCCCGCTGATATCGGGCATGATCATGTCGAGCAGGACGCAGAGGAAGTCTTGTGGCTGCCGCGAGTAGATCTCGCAGGCGCCTTTCCCGGTTTCAGCACACAGAACCTTATACCCGAGGCGGGTTAAACCCTTTTGCAGAAAATCGAGCACTCGGGGTTCATCGTCGACCACCAAAACCGTACCCCGGCCCGTAACCAGGCGGTTGTCGCGCCTGCTGCGGTTGGCAGGTCCACGCTGCGAAACGGCGGGCAGGTACAGGGCGAACTCGGTTCCTTCGCCGGGGGCGCTGCGCACTGCGATAAACCCGCCGGCCATCTTGATAATGCGTTCTACCATCGTCAACCCCAGGCCTGAGTGCCGTCCCTTGGGCTTGGTGGTGAACCGGGGTGTACAGATTTGTTCCAGGGTTTCCGCACTCATTCCCGTGCCGGTATCGCGAACCGCAAGGCGTACATATTCGCCCTGGGGGGCTGAGGCGGGCCGCCGCGGATCGTTGGCGGCAACCGATTCTGTTGTTGTTTCAAGCGTCAGCGTTCCACCCTCGGGCATGGCGTCGCGCGCATTGATGCACAGATTCAGAAGGGCCTGCTCAAAGCGGCTGGGAAATCCCTGAACCTGCGGCGAATGCGGGTCCGCGCGGCATTCCACGCGGATTTTTCGGTCAAAGGTTCTTGAGATGATGCTGTTGACCGAATTGACGAGTTGAGCCACATCGATGGGTTCGGGACGGGCTTCATCCTTGCGCGCGGCATCCAGAAGCTCCCGGGCAAGGGCCGCAGCGCCGCTTGCAGACTCTGCAATGATTTTGAGGGGTTCATGCATTGCATCGCCCGGCGAAAGGCGAAGCAGGGCCAGCGAGGCAAACCCCATGATGACTTCAAGCGCATTGTTGAAGTCGTGAGCCACGCCGCCGGCCAGCATCCCCAGGGTTTGAATCTTCTGAGCTTGGAGGGCCTCGTCTTCGAGCCGGGCGCGGGCATCTTCGGCCTGTTTGAGGGTTGTTTTGTCGGTAACCAGCAGGAGCAATGTCTCTGGCCTTCCGCCCGCGCCGGGAACTGCGGATAGCTCAGTGGCGCACCAGACATCTTTACCGGATTGCGAGACGTAGCGATGCAAGGGAAACCCCGGGTGGGATTCGCCCGCGGCCGCCTGCCGGGTAGCCTCAACAAATTTTGCCCGGTCCTGTTCCGGAACCAGGTCAGCCAGCAGCTTGCCGGTGAGGCTTTCAGGAACGAAACCCAACAATGCGGCGAGATAGCGGTTGGGCTGTTGAAGGGTTCCATCCAAAGCCGCCAGGGCTACTCCAACCTGCTGCTGTGCAAGCAGCGGTTGCAGCAAGTTCTGGGCCCGGCTGGGGACGCTATCCAATTGGAGCCGTTCAAAGGCTACCGAAGCCGGCGGTCCAAAGCGGTCAATCAGTTTCCGGCAGCCGCCGTGAAGGACGCAGTCCCCTGTCGTGTGCACGCTGAGGACTCCGTGGGCGCGGGTTCTTGTGACAAGCGGAACCGCGTACAGGGAGCGGGGTCTGGACTGACCCTGGCCTCGGCGGGCCCGCGCAGAGGCCGAGTAGAACACGGGCTTGCGCGTTGCCGCTGCTCGGCGCAGGCAGGAAAGCTCCTCGCCGCTGAATGGCAGGACCGGCGCACAGTCAGCGGGCTTGCATTGAATGAGACAGTCAAAGTGCCGGCCGCCGTCGGAAGTTGAATAGATCGCGCCGTAGGCGAACCACAGGTGTTCCATCAGCCGTATGAGGACTTCGCGGAGGGCGTCTGAAGACGTTAATCCATCGGACAGGGCGGCGACGCGCTGCAGGAGGCTTTCGGGTTCTTTTTCGCAGCCGCGTGCTTGGGCCAATGCGGCCGGGTCACGGTTGCCGGGTTGGCGTTTCGGTTTCATCGATAAGGCTGGGTTCATGGTCGCGGCCTTGGTTTGGGGGCAAGGGGTGCCGCATGCTCCTATTGTTCCTCACCAAGCGTAGTTGCGTGGCCGTGGCCGCTGTTTCGATCCTTCCTGTTGTGCATCGCGAACATTTCACTGTTCGGGCGGCGGACGACGCTGATGTACCTTCCCATTAGTAGGAGTTCGGCAATGTGGCCGGAAACTTGAACGGCTCCATCGCTGCCGGGGTCGCAATTTCCGGTGGGCTGAGACCGGCTGCGCAGACCTGGAATCCGGTCGCCCGGCGATTGGATTTGCAGGGTCCGGAAGCGCTAGAATAGCCATCTTGAGGTTTACTTCACTGGAGGAGGATTTGATGGTCAATACTTTGTCGACGATGCGGGCGCTGGGAACCGAAGCGCCGCCATTCCGGCTGCCGGATACCGAGGGCAAGAGGGTAGCGCTGGAGGACTTTAAAGGCTCGCCGGCGCTTCTGGTTGTTTTCATGTGCAATCATTGTCCGTTTGTGCAGCACGTCCTGCCGGAGTTCGTGCGGCTGGCCCAGGATTACCAGTCCCGCGGAGTGGCAATTGTGGGGATCAGTTCCAACGACGTTGAAGCCTACCCGCAAGACGGGCCGGCAGCGATGGCTGAATTAAGCAGGAGCAAGGGCCTGACGTTTCCCTACCTGTTTGATGCGAGCCAGGAGGTCGCTAAGGCCTACGGCGCCGCCTGCACGCCGGACTTCTACCTGTTTGATGGAGCCCGGCGCCTGGTTTATCGCGGCCAGATGGATGACAGCCGTCCGGGCAACGGCCGTCCGGTTACCGGAGCCGACCTCGGCGCGGCGCTCGACGCGGTGCTCGAGGGCCGGGCGGTCGCGCCCGAGCAGCAGCCCAGCCTGGGATGCAACATCAAATGGAAGCCCGGCAACGAGCCGGAGTATTTCAGCCACTGACCAGCCGGGCTTTCCCGCCTGCGCGGCAGGGCGTCAAGTCGGCCTGTGAGACCTTTTCAGGGGGTGAATTGCAGCCACGCCCTTTCGTGGCTGGTCATGTCTTCAACCTGGACGGCGCTGGGGGTGATTTGGAGCAGGCGGAAGCGGTTCTCGAATTCGCCTCCCGGCGGAACAACGAAAACGCCCAGACTATCTCCCAGAATGGCCTCTGTGCCCACGCCCGGCTTCTGAACAAAGCCCAGCACCTTGAGGCCCAGAAGGGGATCACTGCCGGTTCTGGGGGCCTGCGGGCCGGGGTCTTGCGGCCGCGCGACCCGGACGGTGGGCCCGGCGCGAAGGAACCGGAAGGGATTGCGGGGCGGCGCGCCCGGAGCGGGGCGGGGCCTTAATTCAATCTGCAGGCCGGGCTGCTGCGCGTGAACGTCAAACAACGGTGAACCTTCGAGATCAGCCACAATGCGAACCACGGAGGGGGCTTTTGACCTCCACTGGCCGATGCGGACGCGCTTCAGTACCGAGGATCGAACCGGATAAACCTGCCGCTGGCTCGCATCGCGCGCATCCTTCAAATCGACCACCAGGCGGGCCGGATGGATCAACTGGAAGACGCGGTAGGGCACCGGCCCGGAGCTTGCAATATCCACCAGCGTGTTTCCGCCCGATTGCGGCTTGATGGTGACGCCGTAAACCGTGGCTGGGGTGGCCGGGGCTGCTGAGGCTGCCGGAGGATTGCTGTTTGGGCCCAGCCGGACCAGGTGGTCATTCGACGGCACCGCGGGGCCGGTGAGGCTTGCCGATAAATCGGCAAATTTGTGAACCGGGAATTCCGCCTTGGGCTCCCGCCGCCTCGGGGCCGGAGCGCCGCCGCTGGACTGCCCGCCGCGGGTCCGGGACCGGGCTACTTCCGCCTGGGTCTGCCGCACCTTGTGCGGCGCGCGAGGCCTGAGATTGACCTGCACTCCCCAGGGACGGCGCTCGATGGCACTATCGGCCGCGCCTTTGAGATCGGCTACCACTCGCACCACGGCTGGATCGGCGGCGCGCCACTGGCCGATGCGCACCCTGAAGAGCAGGGGCAAACGGGCTGGGTAAGCCCTGCGCGGGGCCGCGTTGCGGGCACCCTTGAAATCAACCACCAGACGGCTGGGATGCGTAAGGTGCAGGACGTGGAAGGCCAGGGCGCTGCTGGTGAGAACCTTGATGGTGGCGGCGCCGTCAGGCCCCGGACGGATGGAGACACCGCAGACCTTCGGCAGGCTTTGCAGGGAACCTGATCCCGAGCCGGAGTTGGTGCAGGGCCGGGCCTGGGGAGGCGCCTGAAAGGCCAGAGCATTGCTGGACAGGGTGCCGCACAGGGTGGCGGCGGCTAGAGTAGCCAGCATGCCAAGGGCGGCCATCTTGAGCGAGTTCAAAAGCATGTGCGGTTCCCTTATCAGGGCAACACTGGCGAACCCACCGCTTGTTTTAGGGGACGGCAACTTGCCTCAATATAACGGCCGGGCCGGGGCGTGTCAATCCTCATTCTGGGCGCGCGCGGCGGGCCGGGAAGTGGCTTGCAGGTTCGAAGGCTTGCCGGGACAGGTTTGCAGACCGCCTGGCGGGCTTGCGGGTTGTTTTTGGCGCTCACGTATTTTCGGTAAGCTAGGCGGTCGGACTTCAGGCATGTTTTAGCTTCGTTCGTTTAGGTCCTATGTAGTTTCAAAAACTTACCCGCTTCGTCTTAGCTTCGTTTTTACCGTTTTTTCGGCAGCGGTCTTTTGTTTTCAACAACTTCCTAGCTTCGTTTGCTCAAAAAAAGAATT